>CAZAYR010000182.1:0-4737 GCA_964489365.1 uncultured Salinarchaeum sp. | reverse complement strand
CGGCGTTCGCCGGGGTGATGTGGTCGGTCGTCACGTTGCTCTCCATCTTGAGGAGCGTCTCGCCGGTGAGGTTCGCGTCGAGGGGATCCTTCAGCGGCACGTCGGCGATGTTCGGGCCCTTGATGAGCTCGTCGTCGACCGGGTCGTCCGGCGGGATGATGTCCGCGCTCGAGCCGTCGTACTCGTCGGGCAGTTCGACGCCGGGAGCCTCGAGGTCGCCCAGTTCCTCGGCGAGCTCACGGGGATCGACGATCTCGCCGGCCAGCGCGGCGGCCGTCGCGACCTCGGGACTCGCGAGGAACACCGAGTCGTCGCTGATCCCCGACCGGCCCTCGAAGTTCCGGTTGAACGTCCGGACCGACACCGAGTCCGAGGCCGGCACGTGGCCGATGCCGATACACGCGCCGCAGGTGGCTTCCGAAAAGTTCACGCCGGCGGCCATGAGCTCGGCCGTCCAGCCACGCCGGGCCAGCATCTCGGAGGCTTGTTTGGACGCTGGCGCCACGATCATCTCCGTCGTCTTCTCGATCTCGCGATCCTCGAGCATCTTCGCGGCCGGCAGGATGTCCTCGTAGGCGCCGTTGGTGCAGGATCCGATGATGACTTGGTCGACCGGAGTGCCGGCGGCCTCGCTGACCGGCACGACGTTATCGGGCATCGAGGGCTCGGCGATGAGCGGCTCGATCTCCGAGAGGTCGATGACGATCTCGTCGTCGTACTCGGCGTCCTCGTCCGGCTGGAGGTCGACGTACTCGTCCTCGCGGTCCTGTTTCGCGAGGTACTCGCGGGTCCGCTCGTCGGTCGGGAACAGCGACGACGTGGCACCGAGCTCCGTCCCCATGTTGGTGATGGTCATCCGCTCGGGCGCGGAGAGGCTCTCGACGCCCGGACCGGTGTACTCGAAGATCTTGCCGACGCCGCCCTTCACCGAGAGGCGTCGGAGCATCTCGAGGATGACGTCCTTCGCGGTGGCCCACTCGGGGAGTTCGCCCTCCAGTCGGACGTTGACGACCTCGGGCATCTCGATGTAGTAGGGGCCGCCGCCCATGGCGACCGCCACGTCGAGACCGCCCGAACCGATGGCGAGTTCGCCCAGTCCGCCGGGGGTCGGCGTGTGGGAGTCCGAACCCAGCATCGTCTTGCCGGGCGCGGCGAAGTTCTCCTTGTGGACGTTGTGACAGATACCGTTCCCGGGCCGGGAGAAGTACGCGCCGTACGTGCCGGCCGCCGAGCGCAGGAAGCGGTGGTCGTCCGTGTTCTTGAAGTCGAACTGATAGGTCTGGTGGTCGCAGTACTGGGCCGCCAGCTCGGTCTGGACCTCGTCGAGGTCCAGGGCCTCGAACTGCAGCCACACCATCGTGCCCGTCGTGTCCTGTGCGAGCACCTGGTCGATCTCGATGCCGATCTCCTCCCCGGTCTCGAGGTCCCCCTCGACCAGATGTGCGTCCAGGATTTTCTCGGTGAGCGTCTGTCCCATTGATGGTCGAACGGCGGGCGCGCAGAGGTATAAATCCGGCGAGGAGCGCCCGGCGGCGGGGATTTCGCCGGGGCTACCCTCGGCCGGCGGGGGCGGACGGCCGGCGGGGACTGAGAAAGCTTATGCCGGGATTGCCCGGACCGCCAGGCGATCAGATGAGTCTCGATGGCGACCGCACCGACCCGCCGACCTGTGCCGAATGCGGCGCGACGATCGACGCCAACGTCCAGTCATGTCCGGACTGCGGCAACACCCCCCGGAACGAGGTCCTCGCCGGCTTGATCGGCTGTGTCATCCTCGGGGCGGTCCTGTTCCTGTTGGTCCCGAGCGCGAGTATCCTCATCCTCCCGGTCATCGGGTTACTGGGCGCGGCGCTCGTGGTCCTCGATCACTCGCCCGCCCACACGGATTCGCTGGTTTGAATCGGTCAATCGTCCGCGCCGGTCGCCGGACCGCCACCCCCTTCGCCCTCGCCTTCGACCGTCGACCTCCGGGCCTCGGTCACCCAGCGGTCGATGTTCCGGTCGACGTACTCTCGGCCGCCGAGCCCGATCGCGAGCCCGACACCGATCGCGAGTGCCAGGGCCAACCCCAGGGCGGCCGCGCCCGCGAAGATGTAGAGGATCTCGACGTTGACGCCCATGGTATCGAGGCCGACGACGATGGCCACGAAATACAGGAACATCCGGGTGCCGTCGGCGAAGAGTACCGCCGTCCGGTCGCGGGTCGTCCGGGTCGTCCGTTCGATGGCGTCGCCGATGAAATCCGCGAGGATGAACCCGAGGACGATGATCAACAATCCCGCGATGAAGGCCGGCAGGTAGGATACCGCCGAGTCCACCCACTCCGAGAGCATCGGGATCGCGAGGACGTTCGCCGCGGCCAGGATGGCGAGGAAGTACACGTACCAGGCCGCGATCATGCCGAAGGCGCGGGAGACTCCCTGTTCCGACCCCCCCAGGATGTCGCCGAGCGGCGTCTCCATCGTCGCCTCGTCGATCCGGGCCGCCGAGGCGAGCCGGCGGACGATCCGGGCGACGAGCCGGCCGACGAACCACCCGAGCAGCAGAATGAGGAGGGCGCCGACCAGGCGGGGGGCGAACGCCACCATATCGGCGACCGTGTCCTCCAGGAAGCCTGGCACCGCGTCGATCCCCGAGTCGGTCATCGTTCCCACCTCTCGCTGGACGAGATGTGTGTCAACATGCCCTAGGAGTGGGTGCAAACCGGTTCTTGGTTATACGCGTAGTAAGCTTCATGCCGCAGAGACTGTCGAGTCGCCAGGATTAACACCCGCGGGCCCGCCCGACCGGCATGTTCCGATCGGGGGCCTTCGTCGCCGAACACGTCTCTCCCGTCGACCCCGAGCAAATCCAGCCGAACGGGGTCGATCTCACGCTTGCCGCCGTCGCCGAACCGACCGATGCCGGGCGCATCGGACGGGACGGGAAAACGATCGCCGCGCGCCAGGAGATCCCGCCCTCGGAGATCAGTGCGAACGCCAGCGCGTACTATCTCTCCCCCGGGGCGTACGTCGTCCGCTACGGGGAGACGGTCGGCATCCCCGAGGATCACGTCGGGTTCATCTATCCCCGCTCCAGCCTGTTACGCAACGGGTGTATGTTGTACACCGCCGTGTGGGACGCCGGCTACGAGGGGCAGGGTGCCGGGCTCCTCGACGTGAACCAGGATATCGAAATCGAACGCGACGCCCGGATCGGGCAACTCGTGCTCGCCGAGGCGGCCCACGAGGGTACCTACGACGGCGCGTACCAGGGCGAGGGTGGTTAAGCCGGGTGGTCGGCCAGCCAGTGCTCAACGGCATCGGCGTGGGCGCCACGGCGGTGGATACGCCCGGCCGCCACGTCGACGACGGTACTCGGTTGCCCGGAGGACTGGCCGCCATCCAGGACGGCGGCCACGCCCTCCCGGATGGCGTCGTCCAGCTCGTCGACCGACCGGGCATCCGCGTGGCCGCTCAGGTTCGCGCTCGTCGCCGTCAACGGGGGCGTCGCGGCGAGGAGTTCGCGGGCGAGCGGATGGGCCGGCAGTCGCACCCCGACCCGATCCCGACCGCCCGTGAGGACGTCCGGGATCGTCGATCGCCGCTCGCAAACGACCGTCACCGGGCCGGGGAGGAACCGCTCCATGAAGCGTCGCGTCCGGGGGGTCTGCCGGGCGATGTCGTCGACGGCCCCACGCCGGGGGATGGCCACGGACAAGGGCTCGTCCCGGTCGCGGCCTTTGAGCGCGAACACCCGTTCGATCGCCGCCGGATCGGTCGCGTCCGCGCCGAGCCCGTACACCGTCTCGGTCGGATAGACGACGAGGTCGCCCGCGTCGATGGCGGCGACCGCCGTCGGGATGTCGGCCATATCCGCCAATGCACGCGTCGGGCCCTTAGCCCTCAGGATCCGGAAATTCAGCCGTCAGTAAGGCTTAATTCCGGGGGCATCACAGTGGGGACAGTCCGATGAGTCTTGTATCGCCCGGAGAAGCCTGGCTGCCGGTCGTCCTCGACCCCCTCCCGGGTACGCTCCCCCTCGTGGACACCACCACGATCACGCTCGTCGGGGTCGGGGTCCTGTTCGCCCTGATCCTGCTCTCGGCGTTCTTTTCGTCCTCCGAGATCGCGATGTTCTCGCTCCCCGATCACCGGGTGGAGGGCATGGTCGCCGAGGGGGTGCCGGGCGCCGAGGTCGTGGCCGCCCTGAAGGACAACCCCCACCGACTCCTGGTCACCATCCTCGTCGGGAACAACCTCGTGAACATCGCGATGTCCTCGATCGCGACCGGGTTACTCGCGTTGTATCTTTCCCAGGGCGCGTCCGTGGCCATCGCGACCTTCGGGATCACGGCGATCGTCCTGCTCTTCGGGGAGGCCGCGCCGAAGTCCTACGCCGTCGAGAACACCGAATCCTGGTCCCTCCGGATCTCGCGACCGCTGAAGTACTCCGAATACCTGTTGTACCCGCTGGTGATCTTCTTCGACGATCTCACCCGCCGGGTCAACGCGCTCTTCGGGACCGACGTGGCCATCGAGTCCCCGTACGCGACCCGCCACGAGATCCAGCAGCTCCTGGAGGCCGGGGAGGAGGAAGGGGTCCTCAAGGAGGACGAACACGAGATGCTCCAGCGGATCTTCCGGTTCACCGAGATCATCGCCAAGGAGGTCATGACGCCGCGGCTCGACGTGGAGGCGGTGTCGACCGAGGACGGGCTCGAAGGTGCGATCCAGACGTGCGTCCAGAGCGGACACG
>CAZAYR010000181.1:0-4789 GCA_964489365.1 uncultured Salinarchaeum sp. | reverse complement strand
CAACGGAGGATCAGCCCGTCAATGTCTTGGGGGCCACCATCGACGAGAATCATTCGCGGGGTCCTCCTGGGCCTCGATCGGACCCTAGCTATCCACGGAGCCGTCCGTTCGGATTCTTCCCACGCGAGGTGCGGATGCAAACCATGAAGATGCACCGACGACCTTGCCTCAGCCGGCATGGGGACAGCGAGCACGAATCCGAGGCACGCCGTGTACGTGACCTCGGGCGTCGCCGTCCTCTCCCTGGTGACGGGCGTCGTCTACATCGGCGCCCCGACGGTCTATCCGCCGCTCGATCCCTTTCTGCCCGACGTCGTGCGGACGGTTGCGGGCTTTACCGGCACCGTGACCGGGTTCTTGCTGTTGGTAAGCGCAGCCGGACTGCGTCGCGGCCTCCGCGCCGCGTGGTACTCGGCATTGTTTCTCTTCCCCCTCTCGGCCGTGCAGGCGCTGATCCAATCGAGTCCACTCTCGATTCCCTTGCTCGTGCTTTCCGTGGTCGGAATTCCGATCGTCTACCGGAGCCGGTGGGCCTTCGATCGGCAGACAGAGCTCGAGGAATCCCAGGTCGCGGCCGCCGCCGCCCTGGCTGGCGTGCTCGCGTATGGCACGGTCGGTTCGTTCGCCCTCCGCGACGACTACACCCAGATCGAGACGCTCCTCGATGCGTTCTATTATACGCTCGTCACCGCGACGACGGTCGGCTACGGGGACGCCGTTCCGGAAACCCAGATGGCGCGGCTTTTCGCGCTCTCGATCGTGGTGCTCGGCACGTCGACGTTTGTCCTCGCCGCGGGCGTCCTCCTCGGTCCGCTCCTCGAAACGCGGTTCAAAGCGGCATTGGGTAAGATGACGACAACGCAACTCGAAGGACTGAACGATCACGTACTGCTCCTGGGGTGTGGCGATCTCACGGAATCGATCCTCGACGAGCTGGACGGTCGCACGGACGTGTTGGTCATGACCACGAATACGGAGCTCGCGTCGCTGCTGACCGACCGTGGCGAGAACGTCCTCGTGGAAAATCCACGAGACATGGATGCGCTCTCCCTCGGGAACATCGATCGCGCCTGGGCCGTCATCGCGGCGACGAATAGCGATGGCGACGACGCCCTGGCGGTGTTGACTGCGCGGCGGGCCAACCCCGAGGTCTACATCGTCGCGGGGGCGACGAACCAGGAGAACGTGGAGAAACTCCGTGATGCCGGCGCCGACACGGTGATCAGCCCCTCGGCCATCGGGAGTCATTTGCTCGCCGATTCCGCAATCGAGCGGCTCCCGATCGACGACGTCCGGATCACGCCGCTCGGAGAGGGACTGGACTCCCACGAACACGGGAGCGCGAGCGAAGGCGATGGAGATCGTTGACCCACGGGAGTGACGGGTCCCCAGGGACGAGCACGAATGTGGGTCTTTTTCGAGTAATTAACAGAATAGAATTTATACTAATATTCAGATAGATATTATTTCGGGAAAATTAGATAACTCACCTATACTGCCCACCATATCTCAGCACGATCGAGGGGGAGCCAGATTCCCCGGATCTGCCTGAACGAGGATCATCTTCGGTGAATATGGGTGTGTGACCGCCGACGAAAGGCTCGATCATGGGCACCCCCAGTTGGGGCCGCCGAGACGTCGTCTCATCCGCACCTGTGTCATAAAATCGGATCCTGAGAGAGGAGTCCCTCCCCCGGCTCCTAGCGGAACTCTCGCAATCGGATCTCTGATTTATATTTTATCAGAACAAAATTATAAAATCAAATATCTCAGTTAATCAGGATCAATTAACCGATCGACCAATGGGTCCAACGAGCCCGTCCATGGCCTCCCGATCGATGGGATGGAGCCACGGCGCTCGGCGGCGTGTGGAGGTTCTCCGCGGGGAGGAGCATCTTTAATCCTCGGCACCGATATCTCGCCCATGGTCTCGAACACCCGGCTGTACGGCGCGACGATCGCCTTCGTATCAGGGCTCTACTCGGTGTGGAGCGCGTCGATGGCCTCGCGCATGGTGACCAGTAGCTGGCTCATGGGCCTGCTCGGGGTGATCGTCATCGTGCACGGGGCGGTTCTCCTCACGGGTCACGCGGACCGACTCGGGGGCGCGAGCGGGCCGTTGATGATCGGCTACGCTGCCGTGATGCTTCTCAATCAGGCACTTCTCGGAACGGGCATGATGGATGACGGAAGCATGATGGGAATGAGCGGTGGCATGGGCGGGAGCGGCATGACCGCGGGGATGGGCTGGGATGCGGGGATGGTCGCCCTCGCAGCCCTCATGCTCGTGAGCGGGGTCATCATGATGCGCGGTCGCTCGTCGGATCGTGGAATGTGAGCGTGGCGTGGTGGTGAATTCGAGGAATCTGGGGGGGGGGTCGCCAACAGCTCGATCGACGTTCCTCACCGGTTCTCGGATCAGCGGGGAGGGATTTGAGTCAGCCACTGTGATGGCGTTCGAACCGGTACCGACCGGCTTCCAGCTCGAAGCTCACGCGTGACCCGTGTGTCGCCATGTCTCCCCACTCGGTCCAGCCGGTCGGGTCGGTGTCGCCGTCGAGGAAGTGGATGTAGGTAAATCCGGCGAATGGGGGGATGTAAACGTCCTCGTCGGCGTCAGAGAACGCCCTGCGAAGCCCGTGGGTTCAGGCGCTCGCCGGTCGCATAGAATTCCTCGTAGCCCGCCTCACCGAGCGCGTGAAGCGCCTCGAGGTTACCCTTCACCCGGCCACCGCGAGCGGGTTCCCCGAGAAGGTGCCCATGACGTTCGCCTTCCCCGTCTCGTAGCTGATGAACTCCATGACGTCTCGTTTCCCGGCGATCGCGGCGCATGGGTATCCGTTCGCTAACGCATTCCCGAAGATGGCGAGATCCGGTTCGAGATCGAAGTAGCCCTATGCGCCGTGGAGGCCCATGCGGAATCCGGTGATCACCTCGTCGAGGGTGAAGAGGACGTCGTGCACGGAATCGTGTCATTCCCCGTGTAGGCCCGGGCCAGCTGGACGGCCGCCATGACGGCCTCCGTGCCAGTGTTGTTGAAGTTCACCATGTCGCTGGCCGGCACGAGGTCATTGAGAAGTTCGCCGGTCTCCGCTTCGAGCTCGTAGGCCGTCGCGAAGTACGAGCCGCGATCGAGCTGTGCCCTGACCTCCGCGAGCTGGTCCTCGATCCGATGGCCAAGGATGAGCGCTGACACCCCGCCATGGAGGTCGATATATTCGTACCGTCGACGTCCACGAGCATGGCTCCCTCGCCGTGGTCTATGAAGATCAGCGGATACGGGGCAAGGCGGTCGCCCCGCGGTAATTCGAGGAGGTTCCGTCCGGAATGGTCGCGACCGCCTTCTCCTGCAGTGCCTGGGATCGTCGAAAACGGGATGTCGGCAGGTCTCCGTACATGATTCGTCTCACGCTACCCGGAGGTACGCCACGACACACATAAAGGTACACGCGCCACCCGACGGGCGGCCGAGTTCAGAGTCCGTCCGTCAGATTCGGGTTGGTGACGGCGCCGTGGGCGGCGGAATCGAACGCCGCTGCGTACTTCGCCAGGACGGCAACGCTCGATCCGGTGTCGGGCAGCTGCCAGTCGGCACGGCGTCGCGCCAACTCGTCGTCGGACACGTCGACGTCCAACGCCCGCTCGGCGATGTCGACCGTGATCGTGTCTCCTTCCTCCAGCAACCCGATCGGCCCGCCCAGCGCCGTCTCCGGCGCGACGTGGCCGATCATCAGGCCACGGGGCCCTCCCGAGAACCGACCGTCCGTGATCAGCGCGACGTCGTCTTCGTGGCCCTGCCCGACGACCGCGGCGGTGACTCCGAGCATCTCGCGCATTCCCGGGCCGCCCCGGGGGCCCTCGTTCCTGATCACGATCACGTCGCCGGGTTCGACCTGCCCCTCCTGCACGTACGTCATCGCGTCCTCCTCCGCCTCGAACACGCGGGCCGGGCCCGTATGTACGATCTCGTCGTCGCCGGTCACCTTCAGGACGGCACCCTCCGGGGCGAGATTCCCGGTGAGAATTTTCATCGCTCCCTCCGCGAGTTTTGGCTCGTCGACCGTATACAGGAACTCGGCGTCGACCTCGCCGTCCCGCGGAAGGTCGAGCGTGGCGAGCTCCTCCGCCACCGTCCGTCCAGTGACGGTCTTCGCGTCGCCGTGGTACAGTCCCGCCTCGAGTAGGCGCCGAATCACGACGGGGACGCCGCCGACCTCGTGGAGGTGATTCATGACGTGGTGTCCGCTCGGCTGGAGGTCGAGGATCTTCGGTGTCCGCCGAGAGATCTCGTCGAAGTCCTCGATGTCGAGCTCGATGCCTGCTTCCCTCGCGAGCGCGAGCAGGTGTAGCACGCCGTTGGTGGATCCGCCGGTCGCAGCGAGCAAGGCGATCGCGTTCTCGAAGGATTCACGGGAGAGGATGTCGGACGGGCGTCGGTCTGCCTCGATACACTCGAGGACGAGCGCCCCCGCGCGTTCGGCGGTTTGGTACCGACCGGGTTGTTCCGCCGGTGGTGAGGCACTCCCGAGGGGCGCCAACCCGAGCGCCTCGCTGATCGACGCCATCGTGTTCGCCGTGAACATGCCGCCGCACGATCCGGCTCCAGGGCATGCGTGACGTTCGAGTTGATCCAGGTCCTCGGCGCTCATGTCACCCTCGGCGTACGCGCCGACCCCTTCGAACACCTGCAGAATCGTGATTTCCCGCCCCTCGTGCTCGCCCGGGAGGATCGACCCGCCGTAGAGGAAGACGCTCGGGAGGTCGGTCCGGATCGCGGCCATCATCATGC
>CAZAYR010000180.1:4310-4838 GCA_964489365.1 uncultured Salinarchaeum sp. | reverse complement strand
TGCTGGGCCGCGGGTCGTGGGGGTGGGCCGCGAACGGGCTTTAGTGGGTTGGGCGCGCCTCGCCGGCGGGCCGGTGAGGCGCCGCCTCGGGCTCCGCGATGCGTGCCGCTCCGTCCACCCGGACCCACCCCAGGGCCGCCCAGTCTTCTTCGTAACGATCGACGAGCATCGATACGACTGAACGCTGCCGGATGTTGCGAACCCGGCGGAGGCGCTCGGGACCGACCCGTTTGGGTTTGGCGTCGATTGCGGAGACGATCTCGTCGTCGACGAGGGTGTAACAGAGCGGGACGAGATGGGGTTGGCCGGCTTCGTCGACGGTGGCCAACCGACCGACGCGGGCATTCGCGACGAAGGCACGCTCGGCATCGTTGAACGGCATGGATGAGTTTCGGGCGTGGACCCCTTTGCGGCTGTCGGCTCGTTCGATCGAGACGACTACTGCACGCCCGCCTCGACTTCCCCCGTGCGGCGCTTCCGGGACCGATTCCGCGAGCTCGCATTACATGGTGATCGTTCTCCTCATCG
>CAZAYR010000180.1:247-4300 GCA_964489365.1 uncultured Salinarchaeum sp. | reverse complement strand
GCCACCATCGCCGTATCGGTGTATGCAGTCGCGATCGTCGTCCTTTCGCTCGTGGACTTCGAGGTCCGCCCGCGTGGTCGTGAGCGGACCGCCGTCCGTCGCCACCAATCGCGGTCGTTTCACCCCTGGCCGAATTCCGCGCGAAGCTCCCGGCGTTTGATGAGGAGGAACCCCAGCAGAATGACAACGAAGCCTACCACCGTGTGGATCGTCGGGAGTTCGCCGAGGAATAAGAGCCCCGTCGCGGCGGCGGCCACCGGCGCGGCGTAGGAGACGAGGTTGATTTCGATCGGTCCGAGCCGATTGAGCAAATCGAAATAGATCAAGAACCCGATTGCGCTGGCCACCACCACGAGATACGAGAGGGCGACGATCGCCTCGCTCGTCCACTGGACGTCGCTCGCCGCCTCCCCGAGGGCGAAGCTCACGCCATGCATGATCACGGCCCCGACGAGCATCGACCAGGCTTGCATCATCTCGATGGGGATGTCCGCCGTGATTCGCCGCGTGAGGACGGCTCCGAGGGCGAACGACGCTGCGGCGAGGAAGATCAGAAACATGGAGACCGTTCGCGTATCCAGGAGATTGTTCGGATCCGGATTGCTCAGGATGCCGACGCCGATGAACCCGATGAGCAGCCCGACGATACCGAGTCTCGTGAGTCGTTCGTCGGGCAGCAACCCGCGGGCGAACCCCGTCGTAAGGATCGGCGAGAGACTCACGATGATGGCCGCAGCCGCACTGGTCGTGCCCTGTTCCCCGACGAAGAGAAAGGAGTGGTAGGCAGCGATCATGAGCGCACCGGCCGTGCCGACCATCAGCCACTCCTCCCGCGTACGCGGCCGCCACCGATCCGTCGCATAGCTGGCGTACGCGAGCATGAGCACGGCTGCCAGGTCGTATCGGAACGCCGCGAAGAGCACGGGAGGAAAATACGTCAGGCCCGCTTTGATCGCCGTGAAGGCACTCCCCCAGGCGGCCGCGAGGACGACGAAGAGGATTGCGTTTCTGAATCTCATTGCTCGGTCCTCGATCCGGTGGACAGCCGGCTCGGGATACTCGTGCATGCGACGAGCGGTTTGCTAAGCGTTCCGACCTCATTCGTGCCCGCTCGGCTTCCACGCAACGAACGACCGGCGTCGAGGAGATCACTCCCGGGCTGGCACGGCCGATCACACGATTCTTCCGTCTCGGTCCCCTCGATTTTGACACGATGGGTGTCATGATCGACGGCGACTGGATCGCCGACCGAGACAACCTCGCGGACGCGGAGTCGGGGGAGTTCCAGCGTTCCCCGACGTCGTTCCACGAATGGATCGAGCCAGATGGCCCGCACCCGCCCGAGGCCGGACGCTACCACCTCTACATCTCTCGGGCCTGTCCGTGGGCACACCGGACGATGGTCGTCCGGGCATTGAAAGGCCTCGAGGACGCCATCACCGTGGACATCGTCGATCCGGTTCGCAACGACGACGGGTGGGAATTCTCCCCGGACAAGCCGGACTGCACGCCCGACACCGTCCAGGGGACGTCGTTCCTCCGTGAGATCTACGCCCTGGCGGACCCCGGGTATACGGGTCGCGTCACCGTTCCAGTCCTGTGGGATACCAAGTCGGGAACCATCGTCAACAACGAATCGAGCGAGGTCATTCGCATCCTCGACGAGGCGTTCGCCGATCACGCGGCACGGGACGTCACCCTGTATCCCGACGACCTCCCCGTGACGGACACCATCGAGGAGATCTACGGGCCCATCAACAATGGCGTGTACAAGGCGGGATTCGCGGGGACGCAGTCAGCCTATGACGAGGCCGTCGGGCCACTGTTCGACGCGCTCGATCGGTGGGACGGAATCCTCGCGGACCAACGATACGTGTGTGGCGACCGCCTCACTGCCGCCGACGTGTGCTTGTTCACCACCCTGTATCGCTTCGACGAGATCTACCATACACACTTCAAATGCAACCGCCGCCAAGTCGTCGACTACCCGAACCTTTGGGCGCACACCCGCGAGATGTATCAGCTCCCCGGCGTGGCGCGGACCTGCAATATGGTCCACTGTAAGGCCCACTATTACCGCAGCCACTCCGGTCTCAACCCGTCGCAGCTCATCCCGATCGGACCGTCCCCGAATTTCGCGGCCCCGCATGACCGCGACCGCCTCTCCGGTGGCCCCCCAGTGGCGCTGGTCGAAGCCGACTAGTTCTCCGCGAGGCGGGAACGTTTTTTGGCAACCGCCGCCCATGCGGTGGCATGAAGGTCCTGATCGTCGGCGCGGGTCGTGTCGGCATGCGGACCGCGCGCGTCCTCCAGGAGGAGGGTCACGAGGTGGTGGTGATCGAGCAGGATCACACCAAGGCCGAACGCGCGCGGGATGCCGGTCTTGAAACGCACGAGGGAGACGCCTCGCAGGACGACGTCATCGAGGGGATCGATTTGTCTACCGTCGACGCCGTGGGCGCGCTGACGGGCGATCTGAACGTGAACTTCGCGGTCTGCACCGTGGGGAACCACTACGGCTGTCGCACCGTCATGCGCATCGACGACGACTATCGGCAGGAAATTTATGAAAAGTATGCCGGCGAGGTCGACGAAGTGGTCTATCCCGAGCGCCTCGGCGCCGCGGGGGCCAAGACGGCGCTCCTCGGGGGGAACTTCAACGTGATCGCGGATCTCGCCGAGCGCCTCCAGATGCTCTCGATCACCATCACGGCGGACTCGCCGGCGGTGGGCAAGCGGGTGAGCGAGGTCTCGATGCCCGCCGGCGCACGGATCTACGCACACGGGATGGCGGGGGAGCCGATGCGCATCCCCCTCCCGGGCACGGAGATCAGCCCGGGCGATCGCGTGGCCGTCATCGCCGAAGGAGAGAGCCTCTCGACCGTCAACGAACTGCTGGTCGGGCCCACCCAGGACCGCCACCCGGCCTGAGGAAGACGCGAATGGATTCACCCTCGTGGACGGAGCTGTTCTCTCGCGCGGAGGCGCACGACGTGACGAGCGATGACATCCGGACGGCCGTGGAGACGCGACGAGCGGATGGGTGAGGCGGCCCCCGATCCGGCGCGGGCGGTCGCAGACGTGGACGTGCTGGTGACCGACCTGTTCGTCGGCGGGGCTTCCCGGGAGGCGCTGGATCTGCTCCGGTCTCACTCGTGGTTGGAACTGGTCGCTTCCGAGCCGCTGCTCGCGGAGGCAGCCACGGTGATCGAGCGGCTCGCGGACGAGTCGCTGGCGACGGACTGGCGCGCCCGGATCGCCGCCGAGGCGACCCTCGTCGAGCCGGTCGGTGACGGCCACCCGGCGTTGACCGCGGCCGCGGGGGGCGCGGCGGCGACCGTCCTCTCCCTCGACGACCGTCTCCAGAGCGCGGCGACTGGTGCCGCGATCCGGCCTCACCTCGCGACGAGCGTAAAATCGCCCGCGGCGTTCGTGCGACTGGTCGATCCCGCATCGCTCCACGAGACGCTCGTCGGCGGGCCGTACCCGGGCCCGGATCGAGATCCCCGCGCCTGAGGTGACCGGGCCTCAGGGCTCGCGGACGTCGGCATCGGCGAACCAGTCGGCGAACCGTTCGAGCGCCCGCCCCCGATGTGACCGCGCGTTCTTCTCGGCCGTCTCCATCTCCGCGAAGGTGCGCTCGCCGTGTTCGAAGATCGGATCGTACCCGAAACCCCCGGAGCCGCGCGGCGCGACGATGCGGCCACGAACCGCCCCCTCGAACGTCTCGACGGTCTCTCCGTCCGTGTACGCGATCACGGCGCGGAAGGCGGCCCGCCGATCCGGCTCGTTCAGCGCGAGCTCGGCGACCCGCTCGATGCCCACCGTCTCCTCGACGTATGCGGAATATGGGCCGGGAAACCCGCCGAGCGCCTCGATAAACAAGCCCGCATCGTCGACGATCAGGGGGTCGTCGCCGTCGAGTGCTTCGAAGGCTTCCGTCGCCCCGTGGGCGGCGATCGCTTCGAGCTCGTCGGCCTGCAGTTCGGGATAATCGTAATCCACGGCCGTCACGTCCGCCCCCAGATAGTCCCGTGCATCGCGGGCTTTGCC
>CAZAYR010000180.1:0-237 GCA_964489365.1 uncultured Salinarchaeum sp. | reverse complement strand
ACTCGTCACGTAGCGTAACATCTCGCGGCGCCGATGAGCGCCCTCGTCGTCGACGATGATCTCGATGGGGTCCTCGTCCGAATCGGCGGGGGTGCCGTCGCTCTGGCGTTCCTGCCAGATGAGCGCCCCGACCGTCGCGAGGGCGACCCACGACCGCCAGTTGGCGAGGTTGAGCGTATATCCGATGCCAAAGGGCTTCTCGACGATCATGCCCTTGCCCGGTTGCCAGTAAGACGA
>CAZAYR010000179.1:0-4852 GCA_964489365.1 uncultured Salinarchaeum sp. | reverse complement strand
GGATCACCCGGGCCGAGGTCGTCTCGACGCTCGAGACACTCCTCCTGCATCTCGATCAACAGGAAGCGAGCTAGTCGAACCCCGCGCTATCCTTCCGGCTCGACGGTCGCGGTTCCAAACGTCTCGACGATGGCCTCGCAGAAAAGATCCAGATCGCCGGGTTTCCGACTCGTCACCACACCTTGATCCCGGACGACCTCCTGATCGACCCAGTCCCCACCCGCGTGTTCGATGTCGGTCCGCAGGCTCGGGTACGAGGTGAGCTCGCGGTCGTGCACCGCATTGGCCTCGATGAGCAGCCACGCCCCGTGACAGATGGCGCCGACCGGTTTGCCGTTCGCGAGATGTGACTGCAGCAACGCCACGGCGTCCTCGTCGAGCCGGAGCCGATCGGCGCCCACGGTTCCGCCGGGGACGATCAGGCCGTCGTACGCGTCGTCGGCCTCCGCGAAGGTCGTGTCGACCCGGTAGCCCTCCCCGTCGTCGAGGTCGTTGTTGACCGTCCGGGCGGTGTCCCCTTCGGGCGCGAGGACGGCGACCTCCGCCCCGGCTTCGCGCACTGCCGCGCGTGGCTCCGTGAACTCGATCTCCTCGGTGCCCCTGGTTGCGACGAAGATGCCGATATACTGATCGCTGAGCGGAAGTTGATGACTCACGGTCGAGGATCCGGTGCGCGGGTGAACATCGAGCGGGCCGGCACTTGCCCGGGCCGGTTATCGGGTGAGACGGTAGCCGTACCACCCGAGGATGGCGAGGCCCCCCACGAGGGCCAGCACGAGGGCGACCTGCTGGTAGACGGGATCGCTCGCCTGCTCGCCGTGTTCGTGGCCGCGATGGAGGACGAGCTGGGCGAGCGCAAGCACGCGCGGGATCACGAATCCCCCGTCCATGGTCGATCGCTCGCGGCCCGGCCTCGAATAGCTTTCCAACCGGCCCGTTCAGGCCCCGGCGTACCGGTACAGCGTCACGGCGATCGCGAGCGCCGCGACGAGGACACCCAGGCCGGTCGAGACCCCGTTTCCGCCATCGCCGAACCGCCACCCGAAGACCACGTAGCCGACCAGGCCGACCACCGCAGCAGCCAAGCCAACGAGGAAGGCCCCACGAGCGGCTTGCGATCGTCCCGGCATACCGATCCGTTCGCGTTCCTGGTTCTTAGCTATTTCACCCCACGAGCGGGCAACGTTTTTCAACGCGTCGTCCGCACCTCCGGAGAATGGCGACGCGTTTGGCCGATGACGTGTTCGATCGCCGCCTCGCGGCCGTGCGCGACCGGATCGCGTCCGCGGATGCCGACGCGGGGGTGTGGTTCGACGCGACCAGCATCGAGTATCTCACCGGCTTCCACCATATTCAGACCGAACGGCCGGTCGCCCTGGCGGTCACGGACGCGGCCATCGAGCTCACGGTCCCGCGGCTGGAGGTCACGCGGGTCGCCGAACACCCGCGCATCGAGGCGGTGCATGCGTATCGCGATTACCCGGGCGGCAAGCCGATTGCGACGATCGGATCGATGCTCGAGGGGCTGGGAATCACGGCACTCGCCGCCGACGCCGAGGGGGCCCCGGGGGTCATGGGCTACGAAGGGCCTCCGCTCGAAGAGGTCGCCGACGTCGAGGTCGACACGCAGGCCTGGGTGCCGCGGATGCGGTGGGAGAAATCCGACGAGGAGGTCGCGCTGATTCGCGAGTCCGCCCGCTGGGCGAACCTGGGCCACCGGTATCTGGCCGAACACTCGGAACCCGGAGCCCACCCGGTCACCGTCAGTCAGCGCGCCTCGATGGAAGCCTCCCGGGCGATGCTCGACACCTTGGGCGAGGAGTACGCCGTGCGGACGCGGGGGACGGGGCCGGTGACGGCGGGCTTCATCGCCGGCGAGGAGACGCGGTTGCCACACGGCCATACCGCGAACGAGCGCCTCACCGCCGGGGACGTGCTGATCACCGGTGCGACGGCGAACCTCGACGGCTATTACGCCGAACTCGAACGCACCATGTTCGTTGGGGAACCCGACGACGAGCAGGCCCACTACTTCGAGCTCATGCGGGAAGGCCAGGCACGCGCCATCGACGCGCTCGGGCCGGGCGTCGAGATCGCGGAGATCGACCGGATCGTGACGGCCTACTTCGAGGAACAGGGCGTCGCGGACCTGGCCGACCACCACGTCGGCCACAACATCGGCATGGACGGCCACGAGCCCCCCTACATCGACCGCGGGTGGACCGAGCACTGTCGCTCGGAGGACACCGACCTCGAACCGGCGGATGCGAAAATGCAACCGGGCCACGTGTGGACGATCGAGCCCGGCCTCTACACCGAGGAATACGGCTACCGCCATTCGGATACCGTCGCGATCACGGAGGACGGCGCCGAGCGGCTGACCTACTTCCCCCGGGACCTCGAGGACAACATCGTCTGGCCGGCGTAGCCCCGATCGTATCAGCGGCAGGATATCTCCCGTATCGCCGGATTTCGCCCCCAGTGTTGGCGTTACCGGCGAAATTAGTGAGCACAGATCACAATGTACATTATTGCGGTTCTGAAACTCCGCGACGTTAGTACGATGGTATGAATCTCGGCATTCCAACCGCGATAGCCGAAGGCGAACGACGGGTCGCGCTCGTGCCGGAACTCGCGGAGACGTTGATCGACGACGGGTTCGAGATCCACGTGCAGGCCGGCGCCGGCGAGCGGGCGGGGTGGTCGGACGAGCGGTACCGCGAGGTCGGCTGCGAGCTCCACGACGATCGGGTCGCGGTCTTCGAGACGGCGGACGTGATCTTTCAGGTCCAGGCGTTGGGCGCCCGGGGCGAGCGCGCCCTCGATCCGTATCAAACGGGCCAGCTCGTGATCGGCCTGCTCGGGCCCTACAGCTTGGACGGGGACCTCGAGGCGCTCGCCGACCGCGGCGTCACCGCCTTCGCGCTCGAACTGATCCCGCGGATCAGCCGGGCCCAGAGCATGGACGCGCTCTCCTCGATGGCCAGCCTCGGCGGATATCGCGCGACGCTCGTGGCGGCGCATGACCTGCCCAAACTCTTTCCGATGCAGATGACCGCGGCCGGGACCGTCCGGCCGGCCGACGTCTTCGTCGTCGGAGCCGGCGTCGCCGGGCTCCAGGCCATCGCGACGGCCGAACGACTCGGGGCCTCGGTGCGGGCCTACGACATCCGCCCGGAAGTCAAGGAGGAGGTCGAGAGCCTCGGCGCGGACTTCGTCGAACTCGAGCTCGAGGCCGAGGACGTCTCGGACGAGGAGGGCCACGCCCGCGAGCAGGACGAGGACTTCTACCGCAAACAGCGCGAGATGATGACCGAGGTCGTCGGCGCGTCCGACGTGGTGATCACCACGGCCGCGGTCCAGGGCGGTCAGGCGCCCGAACTGGTCACCGGCGAGATGATCGCCGGGATGGACCCCGGTTCGGTCGTCGTCGATCTCGCCGCGGCCGGGGGCGGCAACTGCGAACCCACGGAACCCGACGAGACGATCGTCTACGAGGGCGTGCGGATCCACGGACCGACGAACCTCCCGAGCCAGGTGGCCAGCACCGCGAGTCAACTGTACGCGAACAATCTCGTGAACTTCCTGGGCAACCTGCTCGAGGACGGCGAACTCGCGATCGACACCGAGGACGACATCATCGATGCAACGATGCTCCTGCATGACGGAACGATCCGAAATCCACACGAGGAGGATGATGACGATGCGGCGTAGGGGAGGCGAGTGGCGATGACGGAACTCGTTACAGGGTTGACCTTCTTCGTGCTGGCGGCCTTTCTGGGCTACTCGGTCATCACGAAGATCCCGCCGACGTTACACACCCCGCTGATGTCGGGCTCGAACGCGATTACCGGCATCACGCTCGTCGGGGCCGTGGTCGTCGCGGGCTCGGGCCCGACCGAGCTGGCAACGGTCCTGGGGTTCCTCGCCGTGGTCATGGCCACGATCAACGTGGTCGGGGGCTACATGGTGAGCCACTTCATGCTCGCAGACTTCCGGGGGCGAGGGGAGGAATGATCGGCACGCTTTCGGAGACGACGCTCTCGCTGGCGTATCTCGTCGCCGCCGTCCTGTTCATCCAGGGGCTCCGCGACATGACCCATCCCCGCACCGCGGTGCGGGGCAACCTGCTCTCGGCCGGCGGGATGCTGGTCGCGGTCGGCGCGACCGTGATCTGGTTCGAGATCCTCGATCCCTGGGTGCTGGTCGCCGGGCTGGTCGTCGGGGGTGCCGTCGGCGTCTGGCTCTCGACGACCGTCGAGATGACGGAAATGCCCCAGCTCGTCGGGCTCTTCAACGGCTTCGGCGGCGGCGCCTCCGCGCTGGTCGCCGGCGCCGAGCTCCTCGAGTTCGGATCCGTCGGCGCGTCGATTCCCGTCGATATCGGCGTCGCCGCGGCGGCCTCCGGCATCATCGGCGCGGTCACGTTCACGGGCAGCATGATCGCCGCGGGCAAGCTCCACGGGATCGTCCAGGGGTCCGCCATCCGGTTCCCGGGCGAACAGGTCGCCAAGCTCGCCGCGCTCGCGATCGCGGTCGCGAGCGGGCTCTACGTCATCCTCCAGCCGGACCTTCTCGCCGAGGTCCTCCAAGGGGATGCCGTCCCCGCGTACTGGCTGTTGATCGCCGCCGCGGCGGTCCTGGGCGTCCTGTTGGTGATCCCGATCGGCGGGGCCGACATGCCGGTCGTGATCGCGCTGTTGAACTCCTACTCGGGGCTGGCGGCGGCCGGGACCGGCTTCGTGCTGACCAACAGCGCGCTCATCATCGCCGGGACGCTCGTCGGGGCCGCGGGGATGATCCTCACCGTCATCATGTGCGAGTCGATGAACCGCTCGCTGACGAACGTCCT
>CAZAYR010000178.1:0-4875 GCA_964489365.1 uncultured Salinarchaeum sp. | reverse complement strand
TGGATCAGCGCCGCCGCCTCGGCAAACATCTCCCGGGCGCGGTCCTCGCCCGGCCCGACCGGGCCCCGATCCTCGTTGTCGGCGAGATACTCCATCGGAATCCCACGGGCGACGCCCGCGATGACCCGCCCGCCGGAGATCGTATCCAGTACCGCGAGCTCCTCTGCGATCCGGATGGGGTTCCCGCGAACCGGGATGACGTTGCCCAGGAAGGCCAGTGTGAGCTGCTCGGTCCGGGCGGCCAGATGGGACGCCAGCACGATCGGCGAGGGATCCATCGCGTAGGCCGAATAGTGGTGTTCGTTGAAGACGACCCCGTCGAAGCCGGCCTCGTCGGCGAACTCGATCTGCTCGAAGTACTTCTCGTAGAGTTCCTTGCCGCGTTCGCGCTCGTATTCGACCTCCTCGAAGGGCCACTCGGCCTTCGAGATATCGTCGATGTCGATCCAGGGGAACAGATGGAGCGTGTGGACTTGCACGACTGACTGACCGGTCAGTTAGCGGAAAAGCGTTTACACTCGGCCCTGTCGCACGGCGCATAGCCACGACGAAATGACGTGGGGGCTGCCGCGAGACCAACCGGCAATAACATGCTGCGTCCGAACCGCTCGCGCGTGCGTTACCGGCGTCGATCGCCTGTCGGGGGCACGGGCCCCACCGTGACGCCGATCTCCGTGGCGACGTGGCGCTCCACCTGGGGCTTGCGGGCCGACGCGTCGGGTTCGCCCCACTCGAGGGTGAGTTCGGTCCCCGGTTCGCTGCGCTCGCGATCGATAGCCGCCATCGAGATCACCGAGCGCTCGTTGTAGTTGTACGCCGGCCATTTCGAGACCCCGACCGTGTCCCCCTCGGCCCGGACCTCGTCGTAATGGGCGATCGCCCAGCCGGGATACGGCAGGTCGAAGAGCTTGTAGGTCTCCCCGTCCCGGAACAGCGACTGGAAGATCTCCGCGGTGTCGTCCCGATCCCAGAACAGCGAGACCTTCGTGCGTTGGGGGTCGTCGGCCTCCGCGCGGAGCGCGTCCCGGCCGATGAAGTCGTGGTCGAAATCGATCCGCCCGCCGTGGCCCAGATCGAAGGGCGTCATGTAATAGTCGGTGATGTCGTCCGAGTGGTAACTCCCGCCGAGGGACGTGTTCGCCTCGGGCGTCTCCACGCTCAACCAGTCGCGGTACCCCGCCATCTCCTCCCCGGAGTAGATCGCCGGGAGCTGGAACTCCACCCACCCGGACATCGGCCCGGAGCTCCGGTAAGCCCGCGTGCCCAGGTGACGGATCCCGTGTTCCTCGCCGGCGGCCATGATCGCCTCCTTGACCTCGGCGCCGTATTCGAACGGCCCCCAGATCTCCAGGCCCGCCTCGCCGGACATCGAGTGGCGCAGGCCCCGGACATCGTGGCCGGCGATCGCGAAGGCGTCGAAGTCGAAAAACGGGATCTCGGGCAGGGGGGCGTCGGCCGCGGCCTCGATGACATCCAAGGCTTTCGGCCCCTGGACCTCGTACCGGAAGTACGTCGGATCCTCGCCGTCCGCGAGTTCGAGGGCGCTCCCGTGGCGTTCGAGCTCGACGTCGTACTCCCCGGTCTCGGCCTGGTAGGTGACCCAGTTGGGCGCCATCGGCGCGCCGATGAGGAAGTGCTCGCCCTCCTCGAAGTAGAAGAGGATGCCATCCCCGATCGTGTAGCCATCCGGATTGCACGGGAGGTACTGCTTCGCGTCGCCCGGTGCGTAGTTCTCGTAATTCCCGATATCGAGATAGGCGAGCAACTCGATGGCGTCCGGGCCGGAGATCGTGAGCCCGGTCATGTGGTGGGACTGGTCGGCCAGCGCGACCGACTCCCGCCAGGCCCGCTGCTCCTCGATCCAGTTCGTCTGGACCTCCGGCAGGTTGGGGAACGTGAACGTCCCGACGGGGGAGTTTCGCAACATCGTCAGCGGGTCGCCCGCCGCCTCGATCGTGTCCGCCAGGGTCTCGGGTGCCATGGTACCGACTGGCACGCCGGCCGAATAACTGTTCGCGTGTTCTGGGCCACCCCAACCACTTAAGAACGCGAACGGTATTGGCTACCAATATGCACGAGTTCGACGAGTTCCCGTTCGTGGTCGGCCAGACCCACGAGGGTATCGACCTCCTCCGTTACATCCTGATCGCGATCGCGTACGCGCTGACGCTACTTGCGATCGATGTCCTCGCGCCCAGCGTCACTATGGTCCCCGCATAACCCACGCTCGCCGTTCAGGCGTCGGGCGGCGCCTCCCACGCTTCGCCGTTATCCTCGGGCGCGTAGCCGATCGTCTCGCGGGCGTATGCGAGATCGTCGAGCCACCGCCGGTCGTTGGCGCTCACGCCGTAGAAGTGATCCCAGAGGACGTTCTCGTCGGTCAGACAGCACTCGACGAGCTGGGCGAGGTCCCGCCGTGACTGCCAGAGCCCGCGCATGCGTGCCACCTGTTCGTCGTATGCGTCGCTGCCCCGCTCCCACCGACCCTCCTCGACGCCGCGTTCGGCGTCGCCGAAGGGGTGATCGTAGGGCGGGTCCCGCACCGCGCCGATCCGCAGCCCGTAAAAGCGGATCCCGTGGACCTCCGCGGCGAACCGGCCCAGGTCCTCGCCGTACGATTTCGTGAGCCCGTAGAGGGAATCGGGCCGGTGGGGCTCGTCGTGGCCCGCGACGATCCCCTCGTCGTGGTAGACCCCCGGTCGGTTCTGGACTTCGACCATCCCCACCGCGTGGTTCGAGGAGGCGAAGACGACCCGATCCAGGTCGGTCTCGACGGCACATTCGATGACGTTGTGAAGCCCCTCCAGGTTCGCCGCGTGGGCCTCCGTCCAGCCGACCGTGCCCTCGCCGGGCATACTGATCCCGGGAACCAGCGCCAGATGGATAACGGCATCCTGCCCGTCGAAATGCGGCCGGATGGCCTCGCGATCGGTGACGTCGGCCTCGACCGCCGACGCGGACGTCCGGTCGGTCTCGAGATCCAGCACCGTGAACTCGAAGCGTCCGTCGTCGCCGAGCTGGTCGGTGATCGCGGTGCCCACCGTGCCGTTACCGCCGGTGATGAGGACGTGCACGCCGTACCGTCAGGGCCGGCGGCGTAAAACCCTAGGCGCGCGTTTCACAACCCTCTAAACGCGTTCGGCCGTCCGCTCAGGTAAGAACGTGGCAGAGACAGGCGGGGACGGAGGTCGGTCGGCTTCGATTTGGGGGCTCATTCCGTGGCGCTCGGGGACGTTCTACGTCATCATCGCGAGCTCGCTGATGGGCGTGATGGGGATCTCGCTGCTGGGCCCCGTGCTGCCCGAGCTCCGCCCGGTCTTCGGCGTCTCGGACGCGCAGGTGGGCCTCGTCATCACGGCCTATACCCTCCCGGGGATCGTCCGGACGCCGCTGCTCGGGCTCTTGGCCGACCGCATCGGGCGCAAGCGGATCCTCGTCCCGCTGTTGTTCACGTACGGCTTTGCGGGCGCCGGCATCGTCTTCACGGACAGCTTCGCCGTCGTCCTCGCGTTGCGCTTTTTCCAGGGGATCGGCGCCAGCGCGTTGGCGATGCTCGCGATCACGCTCATCGGGGACATCTACGAGGGCCAGACCCGGCGCACGCTGATCGGCATCAACAGCAGCGCGATGAGTACCAGCGCGGCCTTTTACCCGCTGATCGGGGGCGCGCTCGCCGTGCTGTACTGGTGGCTGCCGTTCGCGCTGTACGCGCTCGGGATCGTCGTGGGGCTGGTCGCGCTGGTCGTCGTCGAGGAACCCGGCGCGGGCGACGCGATGGGCACCGCGCGGTATCTCCGCCGGATCGGGCGGGTGATGCGGGTGCCCCGGGCGCTCGCCATCTTTGCAGCGATCTTCGGGCTCTTTTTCGTGTTCTTCGGGGCGGTCGTGACCGCCATGCCGCTGTTGTTGAGCGACGAGTTCGGCCTCGAATCCGATGCGATCGGGATCGTGCTCGCGATGGTCGCGATCGCGAGCGGCGTGGTCGCCTCCCAGTACGGCTGGATCTCCGAGCGGCGAACCGCCCCGCAGCTGATCGCGATCGGCTATACCCTCTTCGGGACGAGCCTGTTTCTGGTCTGGCTCTCGCCGACGCCGGTGTTCGTCGGCGGCTCCTTGCTGGTGTTCGGGGTCGGCTTCGGCGTGACGATGCCCTCGGTCGAGACGACGATCGTGACGCTCGCCGACGACGAGCTGCGGGCGGGCATGATGGGCGTCCGCACCAGCATGATCCGGGTCGGCCAGACGATCGGCCCGGCCGCCTTCACCGTGACCGCCGAGCGGCTGTTCGCGACGACCGTGCAGGGCTACTACACGATCATGCTGGCCTTCAGCGTCGGGCTGTTCGTCGTCGGGGTCGTGTCCTACGGGCTGTTACGGCGGTGAACCCAGTCGGATGGTTCGAAACTGCGGGCATCCGCCTTTGGGAGGCTACCGTGAGGGGTGATCGATCGAGCGACGGAGCCACGGATCGAAGTCGACGTCGCCCTCGATACCGTCGCCCTTGCCGACGGCCTTGCCCGCCGGGTTCACACGGCCGTCCGGGCCCCCGGGACCGCTGGCGTGGCCCCACCAGTTGTTCGTCGCCTCGATAGTCGTGTCGTCGTCATCATTGAAAACGCCGAGGTCGTTGTCGACGATATCATTGTGATTCACCCGGACGTTGGCGTTTGCCGGGTACACGCTCTCGGGGAAGCCTACGCCCAGAGCGACGCCGGTGCCGTTGTCCTGAATGGTGTTTTGTTCGACCCCCACGTCAGTCACGCCGGCCATGCTCACGGCGGCATGCTCGACACCGCGAATCTCACAATCAGTGACCTCAACGTTCGTGGCGTCGTAGAAATAAATCCCGAACAACGTCCCGTCGACGACGACGTC
>CAZAYR010000177.1:0-4919 GCA_964489365.1 uncultured Salinarchaeum sp. | reverse complement strand
GGATTTGAACCCAGAACCCCTGACGGGGACACGCTCTCCAAGCGTGCGCTTTACCATTCGGCCATCCCGGCTCGCGCCGGAATTAGCGCCCTCCCGGAGTAAAGCGTTCCCATCCCCGATTCAATCGGCCTCGGCCACCACCTCGATCTCGACGTCCGCACCCACCGGCAGTTCATCCACGGCCACGGCACTTCGGGCCGGCGGCGCCTCGGCAAAGTACGCGGCGTAGGCCTCGTTGACCGTCCCGTAGTCCTCGATGTCGGTCAAGTAGACCGTGGTTTTGACGACGTCCGAGAGGTCGGCCCCCGCGGCCTCGAGAACTGCGCTCAAGTTGTCCAGGCACTGCCGGGCCTGGCGGTCGGGCGGCTGATCGGTGAGATCGTCGCCGTCGGGGGTCAGCGCCACCTGGCCTGCGGTGAACACCAGTCCGTCGGTCACGGTCGCTTGACTGTACGGGCCAACGGCTTCCGGTGCCTCCTCGGTCTCGACGATCCGCGCCATACCCTACCGAGACCGCGATGGCCCAAAACGCTACGGCCGTCGTGGGACACTCACCGCAGCACGTCGACCTCGTATCCTTCGGCTTCCAGGCCCTCGATGACCTCTCGCAGGTGGTCACGTCCCCGCGTTTCCAGCTCGAGTTCGACCTCGGCGGCGTTCATCGCGACGTCGCGGGAGGTCCGGTCGTGCCGAATGGCGTAGATGTTCGCACGCTGATCCCCGATGAGCCCACTCAATGCCTCCAGGGCGCCCGGCCGGTCCTTGAGGACTGTCCGGAGCTTGACGTAACGGCCCGACTCGACGAGCCCGCGGAGGATCACGGTCGTGAGGACGTTCAGGTCGATGTTCCCCCCGGAGAGGATCGGCACGACCACCTCGTCCTCGTCGACCGCGAACCGTCCGTGATCGAGGGCCGCCAGGCCGGCCGCCCCGGCTGGTTCGGCCACGACCTTCGACCGCTCGAGCAATTGTGTAAGCGTGTTGGCGAGCTCGTCGTCCGTGACGGTAACGACCTCGTCGACACGCTCGCGGATGATTTCGAACGGGCGATCGCCGACGCGCCGGGTGGCGATCCCGTCGGCGATCGTGTCGACGGCCTCCCGCGCCACGATCTCGCCCCGTTCGAGGGACTGGGGGATGCTCGCTGCACCCGCCGCCTGGACGCCGACGATCCGGGCGTCGGGGGCCCGCGACTTGACGGCGGTGGCGATCCCGCCGATGAGGCCGCCCCCACCGATCGGCACGACGACCGTCTCGAGGTCGGGGACTGCCTCGAGGACTTCGAGGCCGATGGTCCCCTGTCCGGCCATCACCGCCGGGTCGTCGAACGCATGGACGTACGTCCGTCCCTCACTCTCGACGATCCGCTCGGCTGCTTGCTGGGCCGCCGTGTAATCCTCGCCTTCGAGCCGGACCGTCGCGCCGTAGGCCTGCGTGGCATCGACCTTCGAGATGGCTGCCCCCTCCGGCATCACCACGGTCGCGTCGACGTCGCTCGCCCGCGCCGCCAGTGCCACCCCCTGCGCGTGGTTGCCGGCACTCGCGGTCACGACGCCCGCGGTTCGCTCCTCGGGATCCAGCGTCCGGATCCGGTTGGCGGCCCCGCGGATCTTGAACGCGCCCGTCCGCTGAAAGATCTCGAGCTTCAGGTGAACCTCGGCGCCGGTCCGCGCGGAGAACGTCCGCGAGTGTCGCGTGGGCGTCTCGTTGGCGAGATCCTCGATCCGCTGGCGGGCCTGCTCGACGTCCTCGACGGTCAGCATGGCTGTCGATTGGGCAGGCGGGGCCCTAACAGGTTCGCCGCCCGCGAAAAGTGGGGATGGATGGGTGCACGATCGTGTGACGTGCGAGTGTGGCCAGGGACGGGTTCGACATAAACGTCGTCAGTCCTCGGTGGAAGTGAAACTGCATGAAAGCCCGGCGATTTCGGCGCTGTCAGACGACCGACGCACGGGTGTGTGCCGGGATTAGGGAAGGGGCCTAGCGCTCCGTGGAGGGGGCCAGCGACCGGTCCTCGGGCCCGACGTACCGTCCGCGCGGTCGCATGATCCGGTTGTCCGCGTACTGCTCGCGGACGTGGGCCACCCACCCGCCCACCCGGCTCATGGCGAACAGGGGCGTAAACAGGTCGATCGGCACGCCCATCTGGTAGTAGGTCGTCGCCGAGTAGAAGTCGACGTTCGGCGGGATCGAGACTTCCTCGGCCATCGTGTCCTCGATCTTCACGCTGTATTCATACCAGCGCATATCATCGGCGGCCCGGCCGAGATCCTCGGACATCCCCTCCAGAATGTACGCCCGCGGATCCTTCACGTCGTAGACGCGGTGGCCGAACCCGGGAATCCGGCGGCCTGCGTCGAGGGCCCGGCGGACCCATGCGGCGGGGTCGCGGTCGCTTTCGTCGACTTCGAGGAGCATGCGCATGACCTCGCGGTTCGCACCGCCGTGGAGCGGGCCGGCCAGGGTCCCGATCGCGCTCGTGACCGCGCCGTAGGTATCCGCGAGCGTGCTCGCCGTGACCATCGCGGCGAAGGTCGAGGCGTTGATCCCGTGGTCGGCATGCAACACGAGCGCGGTGTCGAGGGTGTCCGCCACGACGGGATCGGGCGCCTCGCCGGTCAACATGTACAGGAAATTCGCGGCGTGGCCGAGGTCCTCGTCGGGGGCGATCGGTTCCTCGTCGTTGCGGTACCGCTCGAAGCTGGCGAGGATCGTCGGCATCTTCGCGGTGATTCGGCGCCCGACTTCGAGCGCGTGTTCGGGATCGTCGGTCGGCCGCTCCGGCTGGTGGGTACTCGAGAGCGCCGAGATCGCCGTGCGTAACGCGGCCATCGGATCCTCGTCGGCCCTGGCCAGGGCGGCCACGATCCCGTCGACCGGATCCGCCAACGGCCGGTGCGCGCGGAGCTGCGATTCGAACGATGTGCGGGCCGACGCGTCGGGTAACTCGCCCGACCAGAGGAGATGGAGGACCTCCTCGTAGCTGGCGTCCGCGGCGAGGTCTTCGATGGGGTAGCCTCGGTAGATCAGCTGTCCCGCCTCCCCGTCGACCCGGCTGAGCTCGGTCTCGGTCACGAGCACGCCCTCTAACCCTCGATGCAGCTCCTCGCCCATGTCATGCACTTTCGCATCACGCTGTTAATCAGTATCGATACCCCGTCGGGCGATCCGCGAGGCGACCTCCAGCACCGTTAAGACCTCGGCGGATGGACGTATCACTCGTATGGAATACGCGCTCGATATCGCCGGCGCGCCACAGACGATTCCGGGCGGGACGGGCCTGTTGTTACTCCACCCGAGCACCGGCGAGACCGACCGCATCGATACGGACTTCTTCTCGATCGACACGAACGCGTTCCTCGTCATCTCGACCCGGACGACCGCCCGGGAGGTCAAGCAGAAACTCGAGTACTACAACGTGGACGAATCCCGTGCCGTGATCCTGGATACCCTCAGCGTCGAGCGGGGGTACTCGCGTCGGCGCGCCGAGAACGTCCACTACGTGTCCGCGCCGGACGATCTCGACGGCATCCGCCAGCACACCCAGCGGTTCCTCGAGGAGCACGAGGGAAAGCGCCGGATCAGCGTCGATTCGGTTACCGAACTCGCCTATTATGCCGAGGACGAGGATCGGGTCTTCGGCGCCATGGAAGACATCCTGGAGCTGCTGGGGCGGTTCGACGCGGTCGGCCTCTTCCATCTCTCCCCCGAGGTCCACGACGACGCGATCGTCGAGCGCTACCGTCGCCGATTCGACGGGACGATCGAGCTTGACGAGGACGGGGACATCGTCGTCGACCTCTGAGTTACGGCGCGGTTTCCTCGAGCCAGGTCAGGGCGTACGTCGGCCCCTCATCCACGAAGGCCGAGACGTCGAGCGCATCGAACGGTGCGGGGAGCGCGATCCCGTGTTTGATGGCGTTACCGGCGAGCTCCGTCGCGCCGGCGAAGTCCAAGGTCTGCTCGGCGCGCAGCGAGGGAATCTCCTCGACCCGGCCCGCGAGCCGCTCGCCGGCATCCATCCAGGCCGCGTGGAGGTGCGGATACGTCGCGTCCCAATCCTCGAAGACCGATCTCGTCTGGAGGCCGATCCACCCCCGCCGGAGCGCGGCGGCGACCTGGAACCCGTTTGTTGGATCGTCCATGGCCGCCTGGACCGCGGGATACCGCGCCTCGAAGAAGCCGACCGGGGTCTCGGGCAGTTCGCGGCCGAGCTCGACGATCGCCTCGGCGATCAGGAACTCCCGAAAGGGTTCCGGAAGCTGCGAGGCTCTGGGTTTCACGAGCACGAGCGGCGGCTCGGTTTGGTGTGTCCAGGTGACGCTGCCGTCGTCGGGCATGCCGATCACCGGGTCCACCCCCGTCGTGCGTCGGACCGCGGGGATCGCGTCGTCGGGGACCCACGCGGCGGGATGCGCGAGGCTCTCGAGCCCCTCGGTGACGAGCGCGAGCTCGTAGACCCACTCCTCCGGCATGGTCTCGAACTCGTCCTCGCAATCGAACACGGCGCAATCCGGGGTGTGGTCCCCTCGAAGGTCGGCCAGCTCGTCGGAGAGTGAACGTTCGGTAAACATCCGTTACGCGGTGCCCACCTGTCGGTTCGCGTTCCTCGGTGCCATGCGAGTGGCTTGAGCGAGCGAGCGGAAATGGCTTCCGCGGTCGCGCCAAACCTTCATTTCCGGTGGAACGATCCAGTCGGAATGACTCCGTCGTAGTGCCGATAGCAGGTGTCAGGCGACCGTCTCGACCCGAAACGATCGGGTGGATCCGGGGAGCGAACGGATCAAGTCGATCGGGCTCGAAACGGATCGTGTGAGCGATTCGCGATCGAGCCCACTCCAGCCGGACCGCCCGGACGCGGAGCAGCCCTTTCGGGTCGATGCCCCCTTCGAGCCGGCCGGCGATCAGCCGACGGCGAT
>CAZAYR010000176.1:0-4956 GCA_964489365.1 uncultured Salinarchaeum sp. | reverse complement strand
GACGGCACGGACACGGAGGTGTTACGCGAAGCCGGGGCGGACAACGCCAAGATCGTCGTTGCGGCGACGGGCGACGACGACGCGAACCTGCTGGTGGCCCAGCTCGCGCAATCGAACTTCGACGTCGAGACCGTACTCGCCAAGGCCAACAACTCCGATAACGTCGATGCCTTCGAGGACCTCGGCGTGCGCACCATTTCCGCCGCGATGGCGACCGCCTGGGCCATCGACAACCAGATCGAGCGCCCGGCGATCGCCAACTGGATGACCGACATCGGGCAAGCCGGCGACGTCCAGGAAATCCAGGTGACGAACCCGGACTTCGTGGGACAGTCCGTCGCCGACATCGGGTCGATGCTGCCCGAGGGCTGCGTCGTCGCATTGGTGAGCAAGGGCGACCGGACGGAAGCGGACGTCCCGACCGGGGAAACGGTCATCGAACGCGGGGACCACCTCACCCTACTCGGGCGCCGGGCGTCGGTCCGGGAAGGCATGGAGCTGGTGGGCAGCGGATAGGGGGATCATTCCCCGTTGGGGAGAAGGAACGGCCCTGCAGGCAGTTCCTCACAGGACCGCCAGGGTGAAGCCCCAGGTCACGGCGGATTGCCCTTCCTGGATGCGGACACCGGCGAAACGGAATAGGCGACGCCGGAGGTCCCTCCGGCCGTCCCCACCAGCGCTGGGCGGACCTACCGGCCGCGCGGTCGGACCCCTGCGGCCTTCGCCGACGACACCTTGTTAGCCCTCGAATCGGGTGCCTTCCCCGGCTCAATAGCCTCCATGCGCACGATCCGGAGACAGGAGAGGAGCGCTGGGCGTTCGAACCGGAACCACGTCGTGATGTTTCCATCCGGCCGATTGCGGTTGGCGGGCAGTTGGTATACCCCGGTCGATGAAGCACTGGTTGTCCTTGAGCTTGCGAGCGGTGAGCCCGTTGAACGTTACCCCCTCGGCGCCTTTGCGCAGGGGGTGAGTCTTGCGGGGAAGTTCTGTCTCGGGACAACGAACGATGGAATCGTCGGGTTTGGGTGATTTTCGATCCGAATGGGGGTAGTGCCATCTCCCCGCTCGGCCGTACATAGGTGAACGTATCACTCATATCATCAGTTAAGGACGCCGGTACCGATCCATGGTCCATGGCCGACCCCGCCCCGGGGATGCCCGAACATCCGGACACCGTACTCGAGGACATGGAGCAAATCGCGACGGTCGAGCGGCGCACCCTCGGCGACGAGCAAGAGGCGTTCGACCAGTTCGCTTCGAGGCTCGAATCGATTGCGCCAGCATCGGCCAACGGGCGGCCACGATTACCCGTCCGTCAGGCGGCGACATCCGGGCTCAAACGGGTTTGTGACGCCTATCGCGCGACGGTGATGGCGGTGCCCCACTACCGGGACGAATACGACGAGTCACTCCCCGTCCATCTGGGCGAAGAACTGGGCGAAAACCTGGCGTTGGCCCTCACGCAGGGATCGTCGCTCTCGCCACCGCTCAAGGCCTCCTTGGCGCAGGCCGCCGCGCTCGCGGTGGAACGTCGATCCGCCGTCATCGACACGCTCGACCGGGAGATCCATGCCCTCGATCGACACCGTGAACGGCTCGGGGACGTGCACAGCCGTCTCGCAGCACACCATGATCGATCGTTCGAGGACGCGCGGTTCGATACCCTCCAAGCGCATCGCGAGGAGCTGCTCGCCTTGCGGGCGCGCTGTGAGGGGCTCGTGGCCGAGCGCCAGGAACAGCTCCGCGAGCTCACCCGGACGACGCCCGGCGACCTCGGCGATTTCGGGGCGTACCTGTACGGCGGCGACGGAGCCGCCCATCCGATGATCGCCTACCTCACGGACGTGCTCGAAGTGATCGAGCACACGATGTCGCGGATCGAGAACCGTCTCGCCATCGCGCCGTGATCGCGATGTAAACCGTGAACGGGCGAGGGTAACGACCCGGGTGGTCAGGGCGGCGATTGACGCATCGTGCCGTCGACACGGGAATTCCGCATGGTCGCCTGGAGGGCCGCTTCGGCGATGTTGATCCCGTGTTCGATCGTGCGGACGATGCTGTCGAGGACGGTCCCCAACCGGTAGGTCTCCGGGTGGTCGCTTTCGTAGAGGGTCCGATCGAGCTGCTCCGTTTCGGCGAGCAACGCTTCGGCTTCCTCGATGATGACGCGAACGGCTTCGGGGCCGTCGCCATCGAGCAGCGCCTTTCGGGCCCGTTGGACAATACGTCGGGCGTCGGCCGCGAGTTCGCCGAGTTCCTCGCCAAGTTCGGGAGGCGGACTCGATTCGGACCGTTCGGCGGCCACGGCAATCTTGGCCGCGTGATCCGCGATGCGCTCGAGCTGGCGGGCGCAGGTATAGTAATCGAACGTCGTCAGCTCCCCGTGCCGCTGGGCGACGGCGACGTCCACGAGCGAGAGGTGGAAGCGCCGACAGATGAGCCCGAAGAGCCGATCGACGTCGTCGTCCTGCTCGATCACCCGCCGCGCGAGTTCGTCGTCGTTCCCAAGGAGTGCGTCGATGGCCGATTCGTGCATCGAGATCGCGGTGAGCTCGATCTGGTTGAGGGTCTGCTCGGCCGAGAGGTCGTCGACGTCGAGCATGGTCCGGGCCACGATCCCGTCCTCGGATTCCTCGTGAATCTCGATCCCGACCAGGTTCGTGACGGCCTCGCGCATGGCGAGGCGTTGGGCGCGCTCCGTGAGTTTCTGGACGCGGATGATGTCACAGCCGGCGACATAGGCCGCCTGGACCGTCCGCGCCAGGCTCTCCGGGGTCCGATCCGCCGCGTCCAGCGTGACCGCTAGGCGGTCGGACGTTTCGACCGGATCCGCGATCACCAGACGATCCTCCCGCGAGAACAGCCGGACGGCCGACCCCGCCTCGATCCCGCGTTCACTCGCCCATTCTTTCGGGAGGGAGACGGTATACGTCGAGCCGCCGGTGAGCTGGACCTTGCGTTCGACGGGCTCCTCTCGTGTCGCCATCAGTAGATCAACCCCTCGTCGTTCTCGAGCATGTACAGCGTCCGGGCGCACACGTTGACCGCGTGATCGCCGACCCGCTCGATATCCCGTATGGTGAGGAGGGTGCGCGAGACGTCCTCGAGTCTCGCCTCGATCTCGGCGCCGGTGAGCGTCGAGGGATCGTCGGCGATCAGGCTCCGGACGACCTCCTGGCCGGTCGCGCGACAGGCGTCATCGAGGTCATCGTCGCGGGCGGCGATCGTCCTGGTAGCCGCGGCATCCTCGTCCTTGTAAGCTCCGACGGCGTCTCGGAGCATCGTGCCCGCCTCGTCGCCGAGCGAGCGGATATCGCCGGGCCGTTCGGCCGGATCAGGCGCCTCGATCGCATAGCCAGCGAGGTTGGTCGCCAGATCCCCGACCCGCTCAAGGTCGGTCACGATCTTGAACGAGGAAGCGATAAAGCGGAGATCCCCCGCTACCGGTTGCTGGAGGGCGAACAGTTCGATGCAGTCGCCTTCCAGCGCGAGGTACCGCTCGTTGACCTCGTGATCGCCCTCGATGACGGAATCGGCGAGCGCATTGTTTCCCGTTTCATACGCTGTCAGCGCCTCCTCGTACCGACCGAGTACGAGGTCGGCCATCGAACAAACGGCTTCCTTGAGCGCGACGAGTTCCCGCTGGTATTCGTTTCGTGGCATGCTTACCCAAACTTCCCCGTGATGTAGTCCTCGACCCGGTCGTCGGCAGGGTTCTCGAAGATCGTGGCCGTATCGTCGACCTCGACAAGCTCCCCACCCGTCAGAAAGACCGCAGTCCGGTCGGAGATCCGCGCGGCCTGTTGCATGTTGTGGGTCACGATGACGACCGTGTACTCCCGGGCCAGTTCCTCGATGAGGTCCTCGATCCTCGCGGTCGCCACGGGATCGAGCGCGGACGCCGGCTCGTCCATGAGGAGGACGTCCGGATCGGTCGCGATCGCCCGGGCGATGCAGAGTCGCTGCTGTTGTCCGCCGGAGAGCTCGAGCCCGGACGTGTGCAGCTTCTCGCTGACCTCTTCCCAAAGTGCCGCATCCCGGAGGGCCGTCTCGACCCGTGCGTCGAGGTCGACCGCGTCACCCCGCCCCTGGACGCGGAGGCCGTAGGCCACGTTGTCGTAGATCGACTTCGGGAACGGGTTCGGCGCCTGGAAGACCATCCCGATGCGGCGACGCAGGGCCACGGGATCGACCGAGGGGGCGTACACGTCCTGGCCCTGGAGTTCGACTGTGCCTTCGACCCTGGCGCCGTCGATCAGGTCATTCATGCGGTTGAGCGAGCGCAGGAAGGTCGATTTCCCACAGCCCGATGGCCCGATGAGCGCGGTCACGCGGTGCGTGGGGATCGAGATATCGACCGACTCGAGCGCCTGGGTATCCCCGTAGTACACGTCGAGGTCGGCGACATCGATGACTGGAGGGGGTGTGGCCGGCTGTGCCGCCGCTCGATCGGCGGTGACGGCCGTGTCGATGAGTAGTTCGTCCCCGCCGTTCGCCGTTTCCGGATCGGATTCTGAGTGAGCCATGATCATGATTCGCGCTGGTACCGGTTCCGCAGGACGATCGCCGTCCCGTTCATCAGCAACAACACCCCCAGCAACGTGATGACGCCCGCCGCGAGCACGCCGAAGCGAAACTCCGGCTCGATCTCGGAGGACCACGAGAAGATCTGCCGGGGCATCGCCCCGGTCTTCTCGAAGATCCCGCTCGGCGTTGCCCGGACGCTCGCGGCGATGCCGATCATCAGCAGCGGTGCCGTCTCGCCGATCGCGCGACCGAGCGCCAGGATCGTGCCGGTGAGGATCCCCGGCAACGCCTCGGGAAGGACGACCCGTCGCACGGTCTGCCAGCGGCTCGCGCCCATGGCGTAAGACCCGCGTCGGAACGAGTCCGGGACCGCCCGGATCGCCTCCTGGGCGGAGATGATGACGATCGGCAGGATCAGCAGGCCCA
>CAZAYR010000175.1:0-4965 GCA_964489365.1 uncultured Salinarchaeum sp. | reverse complement strand
TACTCGATCTCCACCTCCACTCTCGCGCGGAGGAGGCCGTACTCGCTCACGTAGCGGGCCAACGGCTCGGTCCGCGCGTGATACCGGCCGTCGAGCGGCGAGACGGACCAGAGCGGATCCGGCATGCCCGCGCCTTCAGCCGGCACGCGCAAAGACATGTCGAAATGCCGGACCACAACCTCTAATTTGTCCCCGCGTCCCTTCGACGTCCATGGTCTCGATCCTGGGGATGGCCAGCAATCGTGGCCGGAACCTGCTCAACATCCACCGGAACCGCCCGGGGGGTGCGGAGCTGGCGTCGGTCGTTACGAACGACGCGTCGGCACCGATCCTCGACGCGGCCGCGGAGCGGGGAATCCCCGCGCAGGCCGTCGAGCGAGAGGACGGCGAGGGTCGCTTCGCGCACGAACAACGGATCCTGGAGGCGGTCGAGCGCGAGTTCGATCTCGTCTGCCTGGACGGGTACATGCGGATCCTCTCGTCGACGTTCCTGGACGCGATGCCGACGACGCTGAACATTCACCCGTCGCTGCTCCCGGCGTTTCCCGGCGACGACGCCTGGGGTGACGCGATCGATGCGGGGGTCTCGGTGACGGGTTGTACCGTCCATGTCGTCACGGATGCCGTCGACGAGGCGGGCAACGTGATCGAGGAGGAGATCGACGCCGGGCCGATCGTCACCCAGGAACCCATCCCGGTCTACCCGGAGGATACCCAGGAATCGCTGAAGGAACGTGTCCTCTACGACGGCGAGTTCAAGGCATACCCTCGCGCTGTGCGGGCCTTCACCGACGATCGCGTCGAGATCGGGTCGGACGGGACGGTGACGGTCGCGGGCGAGGCCGGGGGTCCTTTCCCCAGTCGGTATGTCTGCACCGGGGACCGCGTCGCCGAACTGCGGTACGGCGAGAACCCCCACCAGTCGGGGGCCGCGTACGTGGACGCGACCGTCACCGAGCCGAACGTCGTCGCCGGCGAACAGCTCGCCGGCAAGGGCATGTCGTACGTCAACGTGATCGATGCCGCGGGGGCGCTGGAGCTCGTCCTCGAGTTCGACGACCCGGCGGCGGCGATCATCAAACACGCCAACCCGGCGGGTTGTGCGACCGCGGCGGAGCTCGCCGAGGCGTACGATCGTGCCCTCGGGACGGATCCCATGAGCGCCTTCGGCGGGATCGTCGCGCTGAATCGCCCCTGCGATCGGGCGACCGCCGAGCACATCGTCGACTCGGTCAAGCACGTCGTCGTCGCGCCGGGGTACCGGGAGGGGGTCTTAGCCATCCTCGAAGAGCGCGAAGACATGCGCGTGCTCGACGTGTCCAACGGGGCACCCGGGCCGATCGGGCCGGACGATCGGTCGGAGACGATCGTCGAGCGCGCGGTCCCCGGGGGTCGACTCCTGCAGGACCGGGACCTCTACTCGATCGATCCCGGCGACCTCGAGGTCGTGACCGAGCGCCCACCGACCGATGACGAGCGAGCAACGATGCGGTTCGCGTGGTCCGTCGTCAAACACGCGACCTCGAACGCGATCGTCCTGGCCACGGGCACGGAGACCGTCGGGCTGGGCATCGGACAGGTCAGCCGCGTGGACGCGGTCCGGCTGGCCGCCCGGAAGGCCAACCAGCACGCCGAGGGGAAGGGCCCGCAGGGAACGGTCATGGCGAGCGACGCGTTCTTCCCATTCCCGGACGGCATCGAGGCCGCCGCGGAAGCGGGAATCGACGCCATCGTCCAGCCCGGCGGGTCGGCCCGTGACGACCAGGTGATCACCGCCGCGGAGTCCTACGGCATGACGATGGCGTTCACCGGCCACCGCGCCTTCCGTCACAAGTAGCTCCCGACACGTTCAAGCGATCCCTGTCACAGGCTGCCGTATGGAGTATCACGAGGCGGCGAATTTTCTCTTCGAACTGCGACAGTTCCGGCCGAAACCCGGGACCGCCTCGACGCGCGCGTTGCTCGACCATCTCGATAATCCCCACGAGGGCGTCCCCTACGTGCAGATCGGCGGAACGAACGGGAAGGGCAGCACGGCCAAGATGCTCGAGTCGATTCTCCGGGCGGATGACCGGACGGTGGGACTCTACACTTCCCCGCACTTCGACGACATCCGCGAGCGCTTCCGGGTCGACGGTCGCATGATCCCCAAGCGCGCGGTCGTCGCGTTCGTCGAGGCCGCCGAGGAGTACATCACCGACCGGGCCGCCAGCGGCGATCCGGTGACGTTCTTCGAGGCCACGACCGCGATGGCCCTCTGGTATTTCGGGCGGAAGGACGTCGACATTGCGGTCCTCGAGGTCGGCATTGGCGGCCAGTTCGACGCCACGTGTGTGATCGACCCGGTGGCCAGTGCGGTGACGAACGTGTCGCTAGAACACACGGAGATCCTGGGGGACACGATCGGCGAGATCGCCCGGGACAAAGCGCATGTGGCGCCGCGGAATGGCCCGCTCGTGACCGCCACCACCGGCGAGGCCCGTCGCGCCGTGGAGGAACGGGTCGCCGAACTCCACCGGGAGCGGGACACGGGGATCGCCCCGCCGGACCAGTTGCTGTCCGTGGGGGAGTCGGCAGATGACGACGTTCGGGTCGCATACCGGGGCCGCACGAACCACGTCGAATCCGCGATCGCGATCGAGGGGGAGGGATGGACGGTCGACACCCGGATCCCCCTACTCGGGGCGTATCAGGCCACTAACGCCGGGATCGCGGCGAGCCTCGCCCGGCAAGTGGGCGTCACGGACCCGGACACACTCGACGTGGGCCTGCGGGGTGCCCACTGGCCGGGCCGAGCGGAGGTCATGGGCGAGGATCCCCTGGTCATGCTGGATGGTGCCCACAACCCGGCTGCGTGTGTCCAGCTCCGGGAGATCGTCGGGACCTTCGAATACGATCGTCTCCTCCTGGTCGTGGGCGTCATGCACGAAAAGGACCACCTGGCGATGGCCGAGGCGCTCCCGGATGCCGACATCGCGTACCCGACGCGGCCGGCGACGAGCCGCGCGGAGGATCTCGCCGCCCTGGAGACGGTTTTCGCGGGGGTCGACACACCCGCGGTCGAGCCGGTACCCGCAGTCGAGGACGCGGTGGCGGCCGCGCTTTCCGAGGCCACGCCGCGGGACGCGGTATTGGTGACGGGGTCGCTGTTCACCGTGGCAGAGGCCCGTCAGCGGTGGGTCCGGACGACCATGCCCCGGCGGATCGATGGACCCGCTGACGTCGAGCGAGCCCTCGCCGCGGCGGACGCGGACCTGTCCGCCCATCGGGATACCGTGGCCGCCGGCGTCCACCGCGTCTTCGCCACGCGGCTGTACCCCCGGCAGGCGCGCTGGCTCGAGGAGGAGTTGCGGGCCCTCGGAGGGGCGGTGGCGACGACGGCGCTCAAGGAAACGGTGGAGGAACCGGTCGACGCGCTCTTGCTCGGCACGGTAGCGCAGTTCGCGGCGCTCCTCGACGCCATGGCGGACGCGCAGGTCGGCCTGGACTCCGTCCGGGCAGATCTCGCGAGCTTCCTCGCCTCCGAGAGGACGGAAGAGGGGTCGTTCCCCTGGAGCGTGGGCCCGACCGTGATGGGGATCGTGAACGCGACGCCGGACAGCTTCCACGACGGCGGGCGGTATGAGACGACCGAGTCGGCGATCGCGCGAGCCGAAGCGCTCGTAGATGCCGGTGCGGGGATCGTGGATATCGGGGGCGAGAGTACCCGTCCCGGCGCCGAGCCCGTATCGGCGTCCGAGGAACTGGAACGCGTCGAGCCGGTGGTGCGGGCGTTGGCCGACCAGGACGTGATGGTGTCGGTGGACACGCGGAAAGCCGACGTGGCGGAGGCGGCCCTGGAGGCGGGTGCGGACATGCTCAACGACGTCTCGGGGCTCGAGGATCCTCGGATGCGCTTCGTGGCGGCCGATCACGATGCCCCCCTGGTCGTGATGCACAGCATCGACGCGCCCGTGGTCCCCGGGCGGGACATCGTATACGACGACGTGCTGGATGACGTCGTCGACGAGCTCCGCGAGCGCGTGCTCCTGGCCGAGAAGGCGGGGCTCGATCGCGACCGCATCGTCGTCGACCCGGGACTCGGGTTCGGGAAGGCACGCGCGGAGAGCTTCGAGTTGCTGGGACGGACCTCCGAGCTCCGCGGGCTCGGCTGTCCGATCATGATCGGGCACTCCCACAAGTCCATGTTTGCGGGGCTGGAGACGCCCGATGGGGATCGGCTTCCGGCAACCATTGCCGGGACGGCACTCGCGGTCGCGGGCGGGGCCGACATCATCCGCGTCCACGACGTCCCCGAAAACCTCGCGGCCGTCCGGACGGCGATCGAGAGCGACGTGGGCCCCCGGTGAGGCGGGGCCCGATTCCGATACGCGTATGCGCCCGCCGCGGCCACCGTGACCCATGACGCTGCGCGTGACCTTCCTCGGCACGGGTGCCGCGGTGCCGACCACCGCACGGAACCCGAGCGGCGTCTTCATCAATCGGGAGGGCGATCAGCTCCTCTTCGATGCCGGGGAGGGCACCCAGCGCCAGATGATGCGCTTCGGCACCGGATTCGCCGTCGAGGCGATCTTTCTCACCCATCTCCACGGCGATCACGTGCTGGGCCTCCCGGGCTTGGTCCAAACGTGGGACTTCCAGGGACGGGACGCGCCGCTCGAGGTCTACACGCCTGCGGGGACCGGTCCCCGTCTTCGTCGGTTTCTCACTGCCCTCGAGAACGAGCCCGCATTCGCCCTGACGGTCACCGAGCTGGAGGCGGGGGTGACAGCCTTCCGAGGGGGCGAGTACGAGATCCGGACCGTGGCGACCGAGCACCGGACCCGATCGGTGGGGTACGCGCTCGTCGAGGACGACCGTCGCGGCCGCTTCGACCGCGAACGCGCCGAGGAACTCGGCGTGCCGGTCGGCCCCAAGTTCTCGACACTCCACCGCGGCGAGGCCGTCGAATTGGAGGACGGCACC
>CAZAYR010000174.1:0-5001 GCA_964489365.1 uncultured Salinarchaeum sp. | reverse complement strand
CTTCGAGATGCGCGCGATGAACATCCCGACGAACGGCGACCACGCGATCCACCAGGCCCAGTAGAACACCGTCCAGTAGGCGGCCCACGTCTCGTAGACCTGCGTGCCGCCGAGGGCCTCGGCGTGGAAGGAGAACTCGAAGAACCGGCCGAAGTACGTGCCCATGGCCTCCGGCAGCAGTCCCAGGATGAACATGGTCGGGCCGAGGACGATTACCGCGATCAGCATCGCCGCCATGAGGATCAGGTTGAGATTGCTCAGCCGTCGGACGCCGCCCTTCAGCCCGAGTGCCACCGAGACGACGGCGATCGCCGTGACGCCGAGGATGATCCCGACCTGGATGATTGGGGCCGTCTCGACACCGGCAAAGCTATTCAGTCCCGCGTTTATCTGTAACGCCCCCAACCCGAGGGACGTGGTCAGCCCGAAGAGGGTCGCGAACACGGTGAGGATGTCGATGACGTGCCCCCACCAGCCGTAGATCCGTTCGCCGAGGACCGGCCAGAAGATCGACCGAAAAGTCAGCGGCAGTCCCCGGTTGAACGAGAAGAACGCCAGCGAGAGCCCGACGAGGCCATACACCGCCCAGGGATGGAATCCCCAGTGGAAGTACGAGAGGCCCATCGCGACGAGCGCGGCACCCTGGGTCCCCGGCTCGGCGCCGAAGATGGCTTGATTGACCCCGTCGTGGTACATGTGGAACATCGGTTCGGCGACGCCGAAGAACATGAGGCCGATCCCCATACCGGCGCTGAACAGCATCGCGATCCAGGAGATGTCGCTGAACTCCTTTTGTGCGTCAACGCCACCCAAGCGGATCTTCCCGTACCGGCTCAGGGCGAAGAACACGCACACGATGATGAAGAAGTTCGCTCCCATGATGAACAGCCAGCCCAGGTTCTCCGCAATGAGGAACTGCAAACCGAGATCCCACGGCCAGAACGAGGGCAGATCAGCTATCGCTGCGTTAGACTCGAACGGATCGAGCACGAGCAGCGACGCCATCTGATCGGGTCGGGCCACGGCCGCGATGATGAACCCGATGATGATGATCGCCGAGATGATGAACACCTGTGGATGGATGTCGAAGCCGTATCCCACCCAGTTGGTGTCGCCCGGCTCACGATCGGTTTCGGCGTGGAAGACTTCTACCTGCAAGCCTTCACCGAATGGACCTTCCTCGTCGTCAGCCATGGTCGATACCCCCCGCGTTTCCCGTGTCGTTTCGTGTCATTTGTATGGTCGTTTGTTGTGGTTTATCACAGCCGGTGCGCCGGTCCGTGCCGCCCGTGCCAGTCTGAGCATGCGGGGTTGTTGATGATTATCCCCACACTATCGCGTGACGTCATTCTGAAATTACTTCATTGCTTCGATTACTGGCAAATATGATTAGTAAAGTTGGGTTAGGTTTCGCTGCTAAGGTTTCCTCGCACAGGAACGGACCGTTGAGGTTCCAGACCATCGAATGTGGATTGAAGGGTGGGAGAACCGGTCGTCAGTATCGTTCTTTCTAACAAATACGTTGGCGAACGTTCCCCCTTTATAACAGGTTGAACAGGGTCCCGAACCGGTGTGGCGTGGCGACCATCGCGACGAGAAACGTCGCGAATGCGAAGACGAATCCGAGGACGCCGATCAACAGGAATACCGGTCCCGCGGGCGGGACGATGACGACCGACACTTGCGCCGACATCATTCCCACCACGAGCACCAGGATGCCGAAGCCCGCCCACCGTAGCCCCCTCTGGCGGGGCGCGTAATCGCACTCGGGGCAGACCCGCTCATCGCCGGAGAGCTCGACCTTGCACCGCTTGCAGTGCGGGAGCCCACCCGTGAGTGTCATTGCCTCGGTAAGCCGAGCGGCAGCGTCCCGCATAAACGTTCGGGCGTGGTAGGACAGGTGGCCCACCCGCCCGTTTAAGGGAGCCCCCGCCGTCGGCGGTAGCTGTGAGCGGGAAATCCCGGCCGGAAACCCCGGACGATGCCCTCGAGAGCATCTTCTATCAGGCCGAGCGTGTCCGTTTTATCCATACCGACCAATTCTCCGGCGCGAAGGCGACCGTCGGGCTCGTGATGCTGATCACGATCCTGTCGTTTATCACGGGGCTCTCGATGCTCAGTCGTACGACCGTCCCTCTCGAAGGCCCGCTCGGCCCGATCGTCCCGGGGGCGGAGGTGATCGTCCGGTTCGGTGGCGTGTTCACCTCGTTCGGACTGGGGGGAATCGCGGTCGGGTTGATCAGACGGAAGCGACTCGCGTGGTTTTCCGCCCTGGTGGCGTTGCCCCTCCTCGCGGCCTTTCCCCTGTTTACCCTCGATTCGACGCACCTGCCGCTGACGCTCCTGGCGCTCGGGGCGGTCCCGCTCCTCGTGCGGAACCGGAACCAGTTCCGGACCTCGCTCGATCTGAACTCCCTCCAGATCGCCGCCCTGTCCTCGATCGTTGGCGTGCTCGCATACGGGACGATCGGATCGTACGCGATCCGGGATCAGTTCGGTAACATCAACACCTGGAGCGACGCGTTCTACTTCGTCCTGGTGACGATTGCGACGGTCGGGTACGGGGATATTACGCCATCGACCACCCAGGCGAAGTGGTTCGCGCTGTCGGTGATTATATTTGGGGCGGGCGCGTTCACCACGGCCATCGGGGCGTTAATCGTCCCTGCCATCGAGAAACGGATGGCGAACGCCTTCGGAAACATGACACCGTCAAGCCTGGCCCTGCTGGAGGACCACGTGATCGTCCTCGGGTATGGGGACATCACGGGGCCGATCCTCGAGGAACTCGCGGATACTGTGGATGTCGTCGTCGTCACCCCCGACAGCGACGTCGCGTCGCGGTTGGATGACGCCGACGTAAACGTGCTCACGGGGGATCCCACCGACGGGGAGACGCTCGCCCAAGCTGGCGCCGAATACGCCCGCGGGGCGATCGTCGCTACGGAGGACGACGCCCAGGACGTGCTCGCCATCCTCGCGATGCGGGAGGTCAACCCCGACATCCGGATCGTCGGCGCCGCCCACGAGGCCCAACACGCCGACAAACTCCGGAACGTCGGCGCCGACCGCGTGATCAGCCCGACCGTGATCGGCGGGCGGCTGCTCGGCCGAAGTGTCCTCGACGAGGATGGGGCCGACACCGCCGATCTCGCCATGGTCGACGAGGAGCCGACCGACGGGAACCCGACCTGACGGGCGAACGATCCCCGAAACCAGTTGGGATCGAGACAGGATTAATATAGGTCTCCCGCGAGCGTACCCCTATGGGCATTCAGCGCGTGGGCAGCGTCGAACGCGCGCTGCAGCGGGTGTTCGTCCCGGTGTTCGTCGCGACCGGCGCCGTGGTAGCCGCCGGGTTTTTCTTCCCCGGCGTGATCGGCGACGTCATCCCCGGCCATTGGTGGCTCGTGGTGGCGCTGCTGTTCTTCGGGGCCGGCCTGGGGTACCTGGCGGTCCTCCCGACCGACCTCGAAGAGGAGGGGGACGTCGCGAGCGTGGAATACCTCATGCGGATCCGGCGCATGGGCGTGCGGGAAAGCCTCCGACGGCTGGTCCGCGGGAACGATCCCGTCACCTTCGGGCTCCCGGTCGTCGCACTCGCGGCGTTCGTGTTCCTGTCGGTCGTCGCGGAACCCTCGCTGGTGGCCGGGGTCCAGTGGATCCAGGATCGAGTAACCAGCCAGTTCGGGGTGCTGTTTGTCGGGGTGATGTTGTTGTCGGTCATCTTCTGTCTCGCGCTGGTGTTGAGCGCCTGGGGCGAGATCAAACTCGGGGGCGAGAGCGCCGAGCCCAGTTACAGTTATCCCGTGTACTTCACGCTATTCTTTACGGCCGGGATCGCCGCGGGGATCGTCTTCTCCGGCATGTCGGGTCCCATCACGCACTACGCCACCCCACCACCGCTCTTCGCGGACGCCCCCCAGTCGGCCGCCGCGATGGAGTCCGCCCTGACGTACTCGCTGTTTCATTGGGGGTTCACCGCCTGGAGTGCGTACGTGGTCCTCGGGCTCCCGATCGCGTACTTCGTCCACGAGCGGGGGGCCCCGCTACGGGTCTCGGCGATCCTCACCCCGTTTCTCGGCGCCGACGGCCTCTCCTCGCCCTGGGGCAAGGCCGTCGACATCCTGGCGATCTTCGCGACGATCGGCGGGATCGCCACGTCCGTGGCCCTCGTGAGCCAGCAGTTCCTGACCGGCGTGGAGTATCAATGGGGCGTGACCGCGGAGCTCGCCGGCCCGATCCTCTTCGTGGGCGGATTGACCCTCGTGTTCGTCCTGTCGGCACAGAGCGGCGTCCACCGGGGTATTCGGCGGATCGCGGGGTTGACGATCGTGCTCTTTGCCGCCTTCCTGGTGCTCATGCTGGCGGTCGGCCCACGCGGCGAGATCCTGTCGTTGAGCACGGCCGCAACGCGGGGGTATCTCGTGCATTTCCTCCCGATGAGCCTGGAGACGGGCGGCGAGTGGGTGGCGGGATGGACGGTCTGGAACTGGGCATGGTGGTTCTCCTGGGCCCCATTCGCGGGGCTCTTCCTCGCGGCACTCTCGCGCGGTCGGCGAATCCGGACGGTCGTGCTAACCGGCGTGGGGGCCACCGGCCTCGCGACGATCGTCTGGTTCCTCGTCATGGGCAGCGTCGCGTTGCATTTCGAGCATGCCGGTATCGCCGGGATCCTGGCCGCCATCGACACCCATCCAGGGGGCACTTCGATCGCCGCCTTTCCCGTCCTCGGCGTGCTCCCCCTGGGGGAGGTCCTCACCTTCCTCTTCCTGGCGCTGATCGTCGTGTTCATCGCCTCGTCCGCCGATACCTCGACCCTCGTCGTCGCGATCCTCGCGAGCCGGGAGGAACAGGCACCGTCGACGGCGATGATCGTGTTGTGGGGCGTCATCCAGGGCGTCGTGGCGATCGTGGTCCTGGCGGCGGGGAGCGCGGGGGTGGTGCAGGCGAGCGCGGTCCTCGTGGGCGGCCCAGTCGCACTCCTTGCCGTGCTGGCAC
>CAZAYR010000173.1:243-5137 GCA_964489365.1 uncultured Salinarchaeum sp. | reverse complement strand
TGAGGAATGATTGTACGCCCAATCCAGATCGAACTAACCCCATCGAACGGTCCCCGGAGCACCGCTTGCACGGTCCGCAGGTCTCAAGGGGACGTTAACGGATCTCGTCCGGAAATAAAGGATCTAACCGTCGCTGCACACGTTTTGAAATGACGTTAAATCGGGGCCAACGGATGAAACCGATCAAAATCACGGAAAGGCTCGTCGCATTATATGGGGATCGGAATGCTACGGATACCTGAGAGTTGATCGCCGATGCACACGCCCTCAAACTACAATGACCGGCCGAACGAAACCGCTCGCAACGACGAGTCGCCGCCATTCTCGATGCGTTCGCTTCGCCACGGCGTCAGAGGCCTCGCGTTCTGGAGCGCGATAGCCTTACCCTTCCTGTACATCCCGCTGCTGCTCTCCGGGCTGACGACCACTTCCCAGATGCTCGCGTTCGTGTCGCTCTTCGTCGTCAACGTCTTCGCGGTCTACGTGGGCCAGCGGTATCGACGCTGAACGAACGGCACGGACATCACCCCGGTTGGTCCGTACCGTACCGGTGTCGACCCCGGCAACTCGATGATCGGTTTCACTTCCGAGGAGAGCTTCCTGCCGCTCACCGATGGATCGTCGCACACTCCGCAGGGCATTCCCCGACCGACACTCATCCCCCCTTCACTCCCACCAAGCGTTTCGAAGCATGGGGGTTGGGGGAGACGGGGAGGAAACCACGCTCGAAAGGCAGGAGGTTGCGGCCACAGGACTCCATTCCGACCGGGGAGCTTATGCTGCGAGGGTGTCATCCTCCCCCATGCCCGGGGTTTCCCGGCCAACCCTCCGCGATCGGTTCGACGTCGCCCCGGCACCGGGCTGCGCGGGGCCACCTCGTACGCACCATCCCGACCTGTATCTGGCGAGCGACGGCTCGTATGATTTCGCTGGGAACGGCGGCGGCATCGGCATCGAGATCCAGGGTGCCGACGGCGAACGGCTGGGGCGAATTGCTCGGTCCGCCGACGTACCGGACAACGTCCACGCGGAATACCTCGCCGCGATCACCGGCCTCGAAGCCGTTTCGGGTTCGATCACCGACGGGGACGGAATTGGACTTCTGGTGGATCAACTGGCGCTCGCGGAGGACCTCAATCGGTATGCCGCCTTCGTGAACGATCCTCGTCGGCACGACCCGGTCGAGGCGCGGGTGCCTGCGACGTTGCTGGACGACTGGCGCGCCCTGCGTTCGATGCTCGATCGGGCTGGCGACCTCCGAGCCGTCCACGTTCCCGGTGGTTCGAATCCCGCCCACGAGCTCGCCCGACACCCGACTCGGTTCGAATCGCTCCCCGATGTGGCCGCCGGGCCACAGCTCCCCTCGCTTCGAGGAGACGTGGGACGGGGCGCACCCGCGGACGACTGATCCGCGAGCGAACACGGATGAGAGTGGACATCCTGCACGAGCCGATTCGCGACCTTCGTTCGTGACACGGTGGACCGGATCGGACGGATTCGGGAGGACCTATATACCGTCCGGCTCCGATTTTCACCCGTGTCGCTGCGTGTGACCTCCGATCCCTGGCGACCCCGGCATGGCACGGTGATCGACCCGTGACGCGGTGGCCGTCGGACCGGTATCCTTCGTTGCTGCTATTTACCGCCGTGTTGACATACGTATTGATCCTTCTCGGCGTGTACACCGCTGCGGTCGGTGCCGGCCTGTCGTGCGCCGGCCGTTGGCCGCTCTGTGACGGCGCCGTCTTCGGCTTGTTCCCGGCGAATTTCCCCAGCTTCGTCGAGTGGTTCCACCGATTGGTCGCGATGATCGTCGGGTTTCTCATCCTGGGTTCCGCCTACGCGACGTACCGTGGGGACGCCTCACGGTCTGCGACCGTTGCCATGGGGCTGGTCCTCGTGCTCCTGCCGGTCCAGATCCTGCTCGGGGCCGAAACCGTCCTCGCATACGAGGTCCTCGTCCTGATCGCCCACTTCTCGACGGCGATCGTGATATTCTCCCTCCTGGTGGCAGTGGCCGTTGCCGCCGTCGGTCCCTCGGCGATCAGCGTCGATCGAATCAGATGGATCGCCGTCGCCATGCTGGTGGCCGTTCCCATCCTCGTGGCGGTCTCGCCGTCCTTCGTCCGGGTGCACGACGTCCCCTATCAGATCGCGTACAACGGAATCGGGCTCGGGATCTACGGTGGGCTCCTGGTCATCGCCCTCTGGAGCGGGCGGCTCGAGGCCGCGGATGTCGGTCAGCGTCGGATGCAATTACTCCGGGCGTTCGCGCTCCTCGCGGCCCTTCTCGTTGGGCTCCAATTGCTCGTCGGACGCGTGGTGTCCGTCCTCGGACTCCTCGCATATGCACGGATCGAGGATGCGCTCGTGTTCCCCGGGTCCATCATCGTGGCAGTCATCCTCGCCGGGATCATCGGCATCGGCTTCCTTCTGCCGACGCACGCGGCGTCAGAACCCCTCCGCTCCTCACGGTAACGAAGTCCCCGGCAGATCCGTTGGGCCCTCAGAGGAAGTCGGCGAGACCGGATTGGGAGTCGTCGTCTTCCGCCTCGTCATCGCCGTCGCCATCCTCGCTCGCCACCTCCTCACCTGGTCCGTCCTCGAGGGATTCGGATTCCTCGTCCACCCCTCCCTTCGCTCCCGGATCGGACGGTTCCCCGTCGGACTCGTCGTCCTCCGACGGAATCGACCCCTCGGGGTCGGGTGGGGCCGGCTCGATCGACGGCTCCCTGCGTCGGGTGGCCTCCTCGACGATGTCCTCCACCTTGTTGGTGTCAGCCCCGCTCCCGGTCACGAACGCGACGTGCTGGGCGTCGAGTTCGTACCGGGCCGCCATCCGGATCGTAAGCTCCCGATCGCTGCAATGGTGCGTCATGCGCGAGAGGAAGGGGAGCACCGTCCGTCGAGCCGTCGCCATGCTCATTCCTCCCGCCTCCGCCACGTGTTGGGCGACGTGATCCCGTGTGTCCCTGGCCCCCCGGGAGCGACCGAGTTTCGACCAGTAGCTCGGCGGCCCGTACCGCGTCCAGCCTCCCTTCGACTCGCGACGGCTCGCCGCAACCCCCGCAGTCATGTTGTCGCTCGCATATCGCCAGTACCGGTACTCCTGCGTTCGGCGGACGCGCCCCAGCCACCGATCGGCGCGGGCGAGGGACCGATATCCATCGACCAGCTCACGGCCTCGATAGTCCTTCGGGAGGTTGTCCTCGAGCCACGCGATGAGGTCATCGGGAGTTTCATCGACGTCATAGGATGCCCGAAGGGCACCCTCGGCGTCCTCGTCCTTGAAGACGTCGTCCAGAAATTCGAAGATCCCCCGCGTGCGATCTCGTTGGCCGGTCACGACCGCGTCGACCGTCAGCCGTTCGCTCCGCTCGGCGATCGCCTGGAGGTCGTTGATCGCCGACCGCAGGTCGCCGCTGGTGTTCTCGGCGATCGCCCGAAGCGCCTCCTCCTCGAACTCGATGTCCTCCTTCCGACAGATGTCCCGGAGGACCGGCACGATGGATCGGGCGGAGATGGCCCTGAATTCGATGGACTCGCAGGCGTTGCGGAGCCCCCTCGACATCTCGTAGAACTCGTTGGCGATGAGCAGGACGGGTTGGTTCGCTCCCTTGATCACCTTCGAGACGGCCCGGCTGCCGCCGTAGTCCGCGTTCCCGTGGAAGTTGTCGGCCTCGTCGAGGATGATCAATCGTCGGCCCGCCTCCCCCTCGGTGAGGGTGCCGCTCATCGCCGCCTCGCCCGCGATCCGCTGAATCACGTCGGCGGTCCGCTGATCGCTCGCGTTCAGCTCGATGGTCCCCCACTCCATGTCAGCCGCCAGGGCGTGCGCGGCGGACGTCTTGCCGACCCCTGGGTCGCCGTGCAGGATCACCGCGGAGCGATGTTCCGGCCAGGTCTCGGCCCACTCGCGAAGTTCGTCCCGGGCCTTGTCGTTGCCCCGGACCTCGGCGAGGGTCGTCGGCCGGTACTTCTCCGTCCAGTCCATTGTTTGTGGGAACGCGGCTGCCGCGTTTAGTGGTTGCGGAGGGGCACGTATCGGTTGGATTCATTTGTCGAATCGCGGGCGAACCCTTCGTACTTCTCGTCTTTATCGACTACGCCGCTCGGTCGGCCGACGACACGGTTCCACGGGGCCCCGGTGAGTGGTAGCGGTGCCGGCGACGCCTTGGTCCTAGTACTCGCCCCTGCCCAGCCCACGATCGGGTTATCCTGCTCACCGATCGGCGACAACTCGGTACAGGACGACGAGATACCCGCTGACGGCGAGAAGGAACCGTTCACCACTCCCGGCGATTGGGAACACCCGCTCGGTCGTTCCGCCCGTCGTCGAGCCCCGAGGAGGATCGATCCCGGTGAAGTAGTGGACGTCCGTGCTCGCGCCGAGGGCGTGGTCGGAACCGAGGACGATGCTGCCGTCGGCCACCTCGACGTCGAGGAAGGTCATGACGAGGCCACGGCGGTCGCTGACCACGAGCTCGCCCGAGAGATCGATGTACTGGTCGTAGAACGGCCAGAACAGGTTCGCCCCGTTGTAGAACGCGTCGTAGAGCACCTGGCTGACGATCCATCCGGCCAGGAGACTCACCCAGGCGACCCGATAGCCGGCCTCGCCCCAGCGGTCCCTGATGATCGAGTCCTCGCCGCGCGCGCCGTCGACGACCACCGCCCCGAGCAACACCGCGGGAACGACGAGGTTGTGCAGCACCGTCCGGTGGCCGCCGTCGAGCAACCACAATCCCAGGAACGTGTCGAGGTCCGGGATCGCCGCCACGGCCATCACCACGAGGATCGCTTTCGGCTCGAACCGTCTCCCGAGCAACGCGGTGCCGAGTAGCGCCGCGAGGCCCACGTGGACGAACGTGGAGGGCATCGTGCTACCTACGAC
>CAZAYR010000173.1:0-233 GCA_964489365.1 uncultured Salinarchaeum sp. | reverse complement strand
CGACCCCCATTTTCGATAGCCTTTTTACCGGCGGCCGCGCCTCCATCGGACATGCAACGTCGCGGCGCGGGGTGGCAGCTCCCGGGATGACGCGGGACAACCCGCCGAAGATGGAGCTCGCCGAGAAGATCGCCGGTGAAATCACGTTGAGCGAGAAGCCGGGGGCGACGATCCGCAAGTGGCGAACCGACTTCACGATCTCCCAAACCGAGCTCGCCGACGCCCTCGACATC
>CAZAYR010000172.1:0-5155 GCA_964489365.1 uncultured Salinarchaeum sp. | reverse complement strand
CGTTGAGGGCGCTGTCCCGTAGGGGTCCGCCGGTTCAAATCCGGTCCCACGCATGCACCCACATTCTGCATGGCCGATCGGGCATGTTCCCAAGCCTTCGAGCAGCCGCGTCATTGGCACGGGACACCCCGCGCCGAGGGGTCCTGCCAACGCCATCGCTCCTCGGCGGCTGGTACGGCGGAGTATCGGTCTCGGATGATCCTCCCTTCGGCCTGAAAGCGCCGAACAATCCACTGATTGGGTTTCGAAACCGTGGGGAGGTTCACCAGGAGTCCCAGCAACGCCGAACGTATGGATGGCGACGTTCGCCGCGGCGGGCGGAAGGGTTCCCGAGACGGCGTCTCCAGTCGCCAGCATCATCGGTGTCAAGCGGGCGGCTCATAAACGCCCAGCCCGTTCGGGACGGACGCCATCACGGTTAGCAATCCCAGAAGCGAATGGCCGAGAAGGTACCTCAGCGCTCTGGCTCTTCGGGATCCGTTCCGGGATCGTGACGTCGTGCGGGCCATGACTTATTCGAACGTAACGGTTTGTCGCGACCGATGGGGCTGACACAGGCGGTGTCCGAGTTCGTCACGAAATATACCGGGATCGCCGAGCAGCTCGGCGAGTTCGCCGTTGTCACAGGAATCGCCTACGTCATCGGACGATTCGTCCTCCTGCCGATCGTCGTCTGGTTGTTTGCCCGGAAGGATCTAGAACCGACTCTCGAGCGGGCAGCGGAGAAAACGCTACGAGTGGCCACGCTCATCGGGGCGATTGCCATCGGTGTCGGGGCCGCTGGCTTCGGGAGTATCCTGGGCGGTGGTGCGTTGATTTTTGCCGCGGTCACGCTGGCCGTCGGATTCGCCGCGCGGGATGTGCTTTCGAATTTCGTCGCCGGGATCTTCATCGTGCAGGATCGAAACTTCAACATCGGTGACTGGATCGAGTGGGATGACCGGGCGGGGTTCATTCATGATATCGGCTTTCGGGCGACCCGGATCCATACCTTCGACAACGAAACGGTCACGGTGCCGAATACGGAACTCGTCACCACGGCTGTCACCAACCGGATGAGCAACGAGCGACTGCGCATCTCGTACGTCTTTGGCATCGGCTACGAGGATGACATCGACAAGGCGACCGAGATCCTTCTCTCGGCCGCTGCGCACCATGATCACATCCTCAATGAGCCCGAACCGTCGGTTCGGATCACCGGCCTCGAAGACAGTGCGGTCCACCTGCAATCACGCTTCTGGATCTCCGACCCCGACCGGGAGGATTTCTCGGCGACTCGCTCGGCATACATCCGGGAAGTCAAGAATCAGTGTGAACAGGCGGGGATCGATCTCAGTACGACAAGCCAGCACCAACTCTCAGGAACCGTGCACCTGGAAGACGCCAAGGGCGATTAATACGTTCCTACGACCTCGCGCCCTTTCCCCGTCCGTTGGCTCCACGATCGTTCCGGCACCGTCCGAGCGATGCCTTTTAGTCGTGGACTCCTGGATGGGTCACGACCGGGTTCGGGACGGCCGGCGGCTGCGATCCGAATCCCTCAAGCCCGCGCACGCGCCCCCGACGTCCATGGACGTTTCGGCCCGTCGGGAGGGGGTGACGGCGGCACTCGCGCTTTTCGCTATCGCGGTCGTCCTCGTGACCGCCGGCGGGTTCGTGCCGAGCGACCTCCTGCCCCGAGTCCCCGACGGTGCGATCGCCGCCGTGCCCCACGTCAACGTCGCGATAAGCCTCGTCGCGATGGCCACTATCGTGAGAGGATGGCGACTGATTCGCGGCGGAAACGTCGAGCGTCATCGGCGGGCAATGAGCCTCGCGGCTGTACTCTTCGGCCTTTTTCTCGCGCTGTATCTCTACCGGCTCGCCGTGCTGGGAGGACCGACCGGATTCGAGGGCAGCGCCATGGTCTATCGATACATCTACCTCCCGGTCCTCGCGACGCACATCTTCCTCGCCATCGTGTGTATCCCGCTCGTGTTCGATGCGCTGGCCCTGGGGCTGACTGTCCCGTCCGTCGAGTTACCCCGGACGCGCCACCCTCACGTCGGCCGGCTCGCCGCGTCGCTCTGGCTGATCTCGTACACCCTCGGGATCGTCGTCTACGTCATGCTCCACTGGGCGTAGCTCAGTCGTCCGCGGTTGTCGGCTCCTCGTGGACGTGGGGGCGATCGACGGGACGATCAGTCCGTTCGCCCTCGATCGCGTACGGATACTCGCCGGTTACACACGCCATGCAAAGGTCCTCCTGGGCGGTGTCGAGGGCCGTAGCGATCGCCTCGTGGGACAAGTACGCGAGGCTATCGGCGCCGATCCGTTCGCGGACCTCTTCGACCGAGCGATCGGTCGCGATCAGTTCCTCCCGCGTGGCCATATCGATCCCCATATAACAGGGGGCGACGATCGGCGGAGAGCCGATGCGCATGTGGACCTCCGTAGCGCCGGCATCGCGAAGCAGGCCGATGAGCTGCTTCGAGGTGGTGCCCCGGACGATGCTATCGTCGATCAGCGTGACCGAGCGTCCTTCGACGGTGCTCTTGATGGGATTCAGCTTCAGCCGGACGGCGCGTTCGCGCTCGTCCTGGGTCGGCATGATGAACGTCCGGCCGACATACCGGTTTTTCATCAGCCCCTCGGCGAACTCGACGGAGTCCGGCGCGGCGTCGACGTACCCGGAGGCGAACGAACGTCCCGAGTCCGGCACCGGCATTACCACGTCGGTCTCGATGCCATCCTCGTCCCAAAGCGATCGTCCGAGATCCCGTCGTACCTCGTAGACGAGCTTTCCGTCGAGCATGCTGTCGGGGCGGGCAAAGTACACCCACTCGAAGAAACAGTGAGCCGTGCGGGGCTCGTCGATGAGCTGGTAGGTTTCGTAGCCCGTGCCGTCCGGTTCAAGGACCACGAGTTCGCCCGGCCTGACGTCACGCAGGAACTCGCCGCCGAGGGTATCGATCGCCGCACTCTCGGAGGCGAGGATGTATCCCTCCTCGAGCGTCCCCAGGCAGAGCGGACGGTTGCCCTGCGGATCGCGCACGCCGAGGACCGTGTCGTCGTGTACGATCGTCAATGAATACGAACCGTGGATCCGACCCATCGTCCGTTTAACCGCCCGCACCAGATCAGCTTCCAGGAGGTTCCGTGCGAGGTCGTGGGCGATCACTTCGGTGTCACCGTCGGAGGTAAAGGCGTGGCCACGCCCGGCCAGATCCGCCCGTACCTCCTCGGCGTTGACGAGGTTGCCGTTGTGACTGAGCCCCAGGGACCCGTTCTTGAACGAGACCGTGAACGGCTGGGCGCAGTCCTTCTCCACGCTTCCGGCCGTGGGGTAGCGAACGTGTCCGATTCCCGCCTTCCCCTGGAGCGCGCCGAGATCCTCGGGGTCAAAGACGTCCCCGACCAGGCCCATGTCGACGTGGCTGTGCTGTTGAAAGCCGTCGTGGGTGACGATCCCGGCGGATTCCTGGCCGCGGTGCTGAAGCGCATAGAGCCCATAGTAGATCGGTCTGGCCGCATCCCCCGCCGATAGCGAGACCCCCACGACCCCGCACTTGTCCCTCATGCCGTCGGGACGTTCACTCACCGGCTTTCGATTCCCAGGCGTAGTCGCGTCGCTTGGCCGACTTTCCGAACCCGCACGACGCACACACACCCTTTTTCACGTGGTAGGATTTCTCCCCGCAGCGCCGACATTTGACGTGAGTGGTGGTGTTTTTCTTGCCCTGGCTGGGCGTCCCAGCTCCGGTCATAGCTTGATTAGCGCCAGGGAGCCGCCGGGTATAATCGTTGTGTTGTGCCGGACGGGCGTACCTCTAAGAGCCTCGGACACCTAGGACGCACCACGATGAGCGACCGCAACCTTACCCTGATCGAGTACCACAGCCACGGGAACGGCCCGCGTATCCTCCCGGACCTGCTCGGGACGACCTCCGAAGAGGCCGTCGAGGAGTCCGAAGCCACGGATGACGACGAGAGTGGGCGCCGCCTCGGACCGGTGATCGCCCTCGTGCTCCTCGTAGCCTTCGCCGCCGGTTACCGTTACTACCGCTCGCGGGGCGGCGAGGAGCGCTCGGAGGGCGAGCAGGTGGCGGTCACCGAATACGAAAGCTAACGGAGTGGTTTTCCGCCTCGGCCCCCAGGGACGCGTATGACGATCCTCCGGAGCCTGCGCGCGATTTCCGAAGCCTCGGGAGCGGGGCCCGTCGATTGGGACGCGGTGGTTGAGGCGGCCCATGCCGCCACCGATCCGGGGGATATCGATCTGACGCCGGCCGAACAGGCGGCCTATCGTCGTGACGTGACCGACGCGCTCGGCGAGGTCCGTGCGCTGACCACGCTCTCGTTCGACCTCCCACCGAACATCGAGATCCAGAACCGCCACCACTGGATCGATGCGAACGTCGCGACCTTCGAGCGCATCATGCGCCCGTTGGCCCGACAGCGTCCCCGGGCGCTCCAGGGGGCCACGACCCGGATCAATACGGGAACCATGACCGTGACGATGGGATTTCTGGCGCGTAACGTGTTGGGCCAGTACGACCCGCTCCTCCTCGCGGAGGAGGCCGACCACGGCCTGTACTTCGTCCACCCGAACATTCGACGGGTCGCGGACACCCTCGATGTCCCCATGGAGCGGTTCCGGCGGTGGATCGCCTTTCACGAGGTCGCCCACGCGGCCGAGTTTGGGGCGGCTCCCTGGCTCGCGACCCACCTCGAGAGCCATCTCCGAGAGGGCCTCGAGGCGGTCGCGGCAGGCAACCTGGATATGGCGGCGTTTCGCGAACTCGACGCGACCATGACGGCCGTCGAGGGATACGCGGAACTCATCATGGATCGGGCGTTCGATGCGGAGTATCGGGACCTCCGCCGCAAACTCGAGGAGCGGCGGCGCCGGCGGGGTCCCGTGGGCTCGCTGATTCGCCGCATCCTGGGCCTGCACATCAAACGACGGCAGTACGAACGCGGCAAGGAATTCTTCGAATACGTCGTCGAGGAACGGGGCATGGCGGCCGTCGGGGTGGTCTGGAACGCCCCGGAAACCCTGCCGGCCTGGGACGAGTTCGACGCGCCCGAGGCGTGGCTGGCGCGGGTCGATCCTTAATCGAACCCGCGTCCGATGCCGTCCTCGTCGATGAGGTCCTCCAGTTCGGCCTCCAGG
>CAZAYR010000171.1:0-5188 GCA_964489365.1 uncultured Salinarchaeum sp. | reverse complement strand
GAACCACGTCATCCTCGGGACAACCCGGATTCGGTGTGGTGCTCGCGGTCGTCGCGAGCCTCGTGGCCGTCCTGTTCGAGGGGCGACGTCGCTGACCGAAACGCGGTTCGGGTTGGGAATTCAGCACCTACCGATTTCAACGAGAGAGCCCCACCGTTTACGGCGAGCATAAATCGGGTCCGCTCCGTCTCAGGATGCTCGAATACCGGCGGACCGGATAGTCACGTTCACCGAACGTACCAGACATCTACGTCGGTGTCCACCACACTGGTGTCTGGCGAATGGGACGCTGCTATCCACCCAACGCGCCGCATCCGCGACACGGATGACGATCTCAACACCGCGGGGACCATCCGAAGAAAAGTGCTCCCGACGCTCGTCCCCGACAGCGGAGAGAGATAACGGCTGGATGGCACAGCCTGCAGTCCGCCTGTTCGATCGAATCACGCACCGGTTCGCCCCGCTACAATAGGTCATCGACTGCGAAGCCTACGTTCCCAACCGCGGTCGGGGAACCCCGGGCGTTCACGCCGGGGAGGATGTCATACGGAAAAGCCACTGAGGCCACTGTCGGTTCCGGTCCACGGGGCGGGGTCAGTCGCAGGAGTGTTGCCGGGCCGCCGGATCCACGCTCAGGTCCCGGCCATTGCGGTCGTTCCCGACGACACGGCGAGGTCGAACAACTGGCGACGTCCGTCGATCTCATGATCGGGCGCGTATGCCGAATCGTTTCGACCGACGATCTCGCCCCGTAGATCCCGCGCATGTGGGCTGACACGGAGACCCGACCTAGATCGGAGACCGGTCCCGTCCCGGCTCGTCGTTTCTGGGATCACCGGGGCGACGCCTCCGTCCGCCGTCGTCACGGCCTGGACTGATCGGACCTCGACACCCATCGCACCGGCAATGACGTCAGCGTCGGCGCACGCCGTATCCAGGGCCCGCTCGATGGTGTCGGTTCTGAGTCCCCGGCACCCGTCCTCGGTATGGGAAAATCGAACTCTATTCACCCGCGTGGCCCCGCTCGTGACTGCGGTATCGACCACCGAGCCGGCCGCCTCAGCCAGGACCCGCAGCTCAAACGCGTGACGAGCGTGGTACGTGACGGACCCGTTCTGACGTTCCGTCTGATTTGAAAAGGCCGTCGTCCTGATCTGGTCGTCCGAAACATCGACCTCCTCCAGCGCCGCACGATTGCTCGAGACGTCATCGGCGACTGCAGCGCGAGCCGACTCGGCCAAGCCAGCCAATGCCCCGACGGCGACGTCGATGACGGCGAGTTCTGGGGGGCGCTCGCCATTCCCGTCCCATCGACGGAGATCGTAACAATCGAGCCGGCATCGAGTCTCCCGAGCAAGGGCAAAGGTACCATATCCCGTATTCCGACATTCGAAAAATATTCCAACTCGGTATCAGAGATCGTCCAACATCCGTGGGCAGGCTTCCTCGGAGGCCCCCATCCCCTGTGGGGTCCCCTGGTGGCCACGATGGAATGGACTTGCCGTCACCCCCTCAGGAACGACCTGGCCGTCGCACGGCCGTGCTGTCGCCGTCCCCCCATCGCGAGGTAGGGTGACCGGTCCAGCCGCAGCCGCGGCTGCAGCGCTCGGTGCCCCCCTTGGCACGGTGATGATCGGAGCTCCGCCGTTCCCGGGCTCGACCGCCGGGCCGGTGACGGACCGGGGGACTCCATGTCCGAGATGGCATTCGTGGACATCTCCGGGTGCCAGTCGTGGTTCGCGTTGAACGCGTCGGCGCCCCCGTTCGTGTTTGAGACGTCGATGTCGCAGTCCCGGACGGGCCGAGGCATCGAAACAGACCATGGACTGCGAGAACGGGGCGCGGATAAGGTCCACGTCTCCGACGCGTGGGCCTGGGTGGAAAAGCCCCCGAGGTCAGTCCTGACTGGCTCCGGGGGCGAGTGAGCCATGCGAACGTCTCGAAGGACGGCATCAAGCCCCTGAGGGTTCCAACGACTGGTGCGGTAGGCGTTCTCGCTCCCGCGGGGACGCCTCGGTTAGTCGGAAATCTTGATTGCCCGGACAATCGCGGACAGGCCCGGCGATCCGTCAGCGATCCAGAGCAAGATCGTACCGAGGGGGAGGGCCAGGTATAGAACGAGGACGCTCGTGGGTTCCATCGAGGCGAGGTCACTCAGGAGCCGCTCAAGATAGACAAGCCCCCGAAGAAGACCGTAATCCTGTGCGTACGGCGCCGTGTCGACGACGGGCCAAAGTACCCGTTGCCAGCTGAGTCCCCGTCCATATCGGAGTGGGTCGAGGATGTCGGCGACCAGGTGGGACCAATAGCCAGCGAGGAAGGTGATGCCGAGGCGCGCCCGAACCGTGCGTCGCGTGAAGAGGAGCACGCCGAATCCGACGGGCAGCGCGATCAGTGCTGAATGGCCCACGGCGTACCCGCTCGGGAACAGCCCGAGACCCCACGAGAGCGGCTTATCGACGAGGTCCGGCAGTTGGGTCGCTATGAGAACGGTGAGGACCATGCGTGCCGATGGCGGTGCCCGCCCGGTGGCTCGAAGCCAGAACGAGACGATGACGTACCCGAGGGCCGCGTGCTCCCATGGCCACATTTACTGTCTTCCCCTCCTCATTGCAGTGGAGTTGTCGGCCACGATCAACCGGTCGACGGGCGGATCGTCAAGGCCGGCACGGTCGGCGATGAACGCCGTCACGTCTATTCCCTTCCCCGTGGACTGGAAAGCCTGTGTATGTGCCGAGAGTCGGGGGTTGTCCAAGCGTCTGTCGTCTCGAGACGAGACTCGTTCCAAGGCTTCATGATGAATTCATCGCTCCCCGGGCGAGGCTGCCGATACTCCCCCGAAGACTGCGGACACATCTCCCGAGTTTCGTTTTGTTATTGATTGCCTTCAACGGGAACTGCGGTCAGCCATACGGATCCAGGGTGGATCACCCCGCGGCGAGGCTCAGCATCACCGGCGCGGGGATCACCGACTGACCACTCGCCACGGGAATTGGGTTGCACTCCGCGGAGGTGGAACCAGGCAGCCCGATCGGAGCTTAGGTCCCAGCCGCTGCGGTTGTTCCCGACGACACGACGAGGTCCAGTAACTCCCCAAGTTCGTCGATCTCGTGATCTGGCTCCGATGCTGAGTCGACTGGTTCTAGGTGTGTATAGCGTCCCCGTCGCAGGCGGACCGTTCCCATCCCGAGCGTATTTGCCCCTCGGAAATCGACCCTGGGATCGTCCCCCACGTAGACCGCGTTCCTCGGCTCGACGGAAAGCGCGACGAGCAACCGATGGAAGACGGCTGGGTCTGGCTTCGACCGTCCGATCGGGTGCGTCTCCATGACGGCGTCGAAGTGATCGCGGAGGCCGAGCCGGTCGAGCTTCTCCCGCCCGCCTCGGCCGTCTGTGAGGAGACCGAGGGCGTGCTCGCTGGCGAGCCGACTCAGCACTCGTTTGGCGTCGGGATAGGGGTCGATCGGGTCACTGGCGGCGTGGAACCGCTCGACGAGGTCCACGACGATCCCCTGGGGAAGGTCGTGACGCTCGACCAGCTGGTCGAACGTACTGCCGGTGATGCCCTCCGTAAAGTAGAGGTCGAGGAGGTCAGCATGGAATCGCTGACCCGTGCGCTCCTCGAGCCAATCACCGGCTGCGAGGAGTCCAGACCGGGCATACTGCTCGTAGTCATACAGCGTGTCGTCAAGGTCGAAACAAAACGCTGTTTGCATCGTCAGGAAGACGATACCGTCTCTCGGCGGCCACGGTCGAGGTGATACGGTTCCCCATCAGGAGACCGAAAGAGTTCTTGCCAGTATCTCACCATGCGGGTCCCCCAGGCGACGTTGGGTTTCTGGACCTCTTCCCCGATGGCATGTTTCACACCGAGGTATGGCAGGTTGGCGCCAGCGCCCACGCACATCACAATGGTTCCGGAAACGCGGGGGTTGATCTCGATGATCTTCGGCACCCCATCCGGATCGTGCTTGAATTGGAGGTTGATGTTGTACTCAAGACCGAGTGAGCGACAGATCGAGGCCGCCTCCTCGATGAGATCCTCGCGACGCTCTACGACACCCTCGAAACTAATTCCGGCCCGGGTTCTTGCTCGCGATCTGGGGATAACCGCACCGACTGAATCGCCAAGTGCGAGGACATCCACGCTGTACTCCGAACCGGGGAGGTATTCCATCACGGTCAGCTCAGGAAAGGTGTCAGCGCTTTCGAGCACTGGTAACACTTCCTCAAGTGTAGTGACTGCGCTGTCGGGTTTTTCCTCGAGGAGGTGGCTCAGCCGATCGCGCCCGTTATCGAGAACTCGAAAACCCCGCATCCCACTGGCCACCGGCGGCTTGAAACAGACTGGCTGATCGGGATAGCCGAATTGCGTGACGGCACTCCGGAATGCTTCTTTGCTCGCGACCCGTTCGTAGGCGGGCGCCGATCGGAATCCCTCCTCGGCTAGGAATGAGTAGAGTTCCCCCTTGTCGTTTGCGACGGCTAGTGCCTTCGGGCCCGAGACCATTACACTAGCCTCAAATTCGTCTGCGTGTTCAGCGAGCGGCTGCAGCTCGGCCGTCGTCAGGGGCAGTACCACGTCCGCAGCCTCTGCTTGAGCGATAGTCAACATTCGATCCACGTACTCGTTGTCCGTCCCGGGAGGGACGGTGTACTTGGTGTCGACGAGCGCGAACCCGTATGCCTGGGGGTCCATGTCCACCCCAACGATCCGGACGGAACGCTCCTCGACTGAACGCAAGCTGCGAATGATTCCTGAGGCACCAGGGGCTCCCGCCCCGGTCATAAGCACGGTCAGGTGGTCGGTTGTCGCGGTCGTTGGTGTATCGGATGTGCTGCTCATTGTGTCACCGATGTCGTGTCGCTTCGAGTGGAGGGGTTCTCCGATTCGTCTGCCGCTTGCTTCCGGGTCCCGGAGGCCCGCTCCGATCCGGTCTGTGGATCGGCCACCTCCAGTGGCGTTGAATCCGTCTCGGCCCCCATCCTGACGGAGAGGTCCGCGTTGTCCGCTCTGTCCAGTTCGCTTCCACGAAGGAACGAGAAGACACCCATGACTGCCGCGATGAGCCACGTCGCCGGACCGTCCCGGCTTCGACCGACGATCGACGAGAACAAGCCGACTCCGGCGACGCTCATCAGGACCATTCCGAGGAGATACAGCGGCGCCAGCGGGTGGTAGTCGGTC
>CAZAYR010000170.1:0-5220 GCA_964489365.1 uncultured Salinarchaeum sp. | reverse complement strand
AACGCGCCGGGGTCTCGAAACCGACGGCCCGCAAGTACATCCAGGAACTCGAGGACGACGGCGTGATCGTCGGCTACTCCGCCGAGATCGACCCCAAGAAACTCGCCACCCGGTCGATCGCCCTCGTCGGTCTCGAGGCCGAAAGCGAGCGGTTTCTCGGAGTGACCGAGGAGCTCAGAGAGCTCGGGGCGGTCGAGGCGCTGTACTCCTCGAGCGGTGACCACATGCTCATGGCGGAAGTGCGGGGCGATGACGGCGACGAGGTCGCGGGGATCATCCGCGAAGAGATCCTGTCGATCGACGGCGTGACCGCCGCCCACCCGTGCTTTCTCCAGGAACGGTTGAAGTGAGTTACCCGGTTTCGCCGCTCCATACCTCGGGTTCGAGTCCCACGGAACGCACCAGGGTTGGGTAGACGATTGCAACGACGACCGCGATTCCGAGCGAGACCCAGAAGTTCTGCACGCCGAACAGGGCCGAAACGATCTGGAAGGCGATCAGATAGATCACGAACATCGCGAGGAAATGCGGGGCGAGCTGGCGCCACTTGCCGGCCATACGGGATTCGGGCCCGCAGACGGGTTAAAACTCCCGGTGAGGGGGCTTCACGGACGCCGGGCCGTCCTCGGCCGATAGCTCGTCGTCGAGGACCTCGAGCACATCCTCGGTCGTGGTCACGCGGCCATGCCGGCGGAGCGTTCGATAGCGTCCCGCCTGGGGGTGTCCGGCCCGAAGGCGATCGGTGGCGGGACCATCCTCGAGGATGACCAGTCGACGCGACCGCTCCGCGAGCGGGAGAAGCCCGGCGTTGTGCGCGTCGATCGGAATCTCGGTCAGGACGGTGGCATCCGCCCGATCGATGACCTCGGCCATCCGGGTGTGCGTATGTGCCGGCAGCTCGCCGCCCGCCGGGGCGGTGACGGCCTCACAGCCGAGCGCCTCCGCGACGGTCTGATCGAGGTCGCCCTCCCGCAAGACGCCCACCGAGACCTCGTACCCGGCACGGACGAGATCGCGGAGCACGGGCGCGGCGCTCCCGCCACCGCCGAGCACCGCCACGGTCCGATCCCGGGGTTCGCCGTGGTCGGTCGGAATCACGGACCGGTGTCCGGTCAGGGGATCGGTATGCACGATCGCCGTCGCGTCGAACGCCCGTTCGATCGGCCCGGGACGCAGGACGTCCTCGGGGGACCCCGCGGCGACGGTCCGACCGTCGTCGAGGAGGACCAGGCGGTCGCAGTACCGCGCCGCGAGATCGAGGTCGTGGATCGCGGCGAGCGCGGCCGTCCCGGCATCGACGGCATCGGCGATGGACTCGAGCGTGGCGATCTGGTAGTTGATGTCCAGATTCGCGGTCGGCTCGTCCAGCAGCATCGCCGGCGTATCCTGGGCGAGGGCGCGGGCCAACACGACCCGGCGCCGTTCCCCGCCGCTGACGTCGGTGATCGCCCGGTCGGCCAGATCCGCGATATCCGCTCGATGCAGCGCGTCCTCGACCCGGTCGAGGCCACGTTCGTCGGCGTCCGAGAGCCGTCCCCGATAGGGGGTTCTCCCCATGGCAACGACCTCGCGGACGGAAAACGAGAAGGCCATGGCTGTCGATTGGGGAACCATCGCCACGAGCCGGCTGAGCGCCCGGCGATCCATCGCCTCGACGTTCGTTCCGTCGATCCGGACCGTGCCTCCCGCCGACGGGATCAACCCGTCGATCGTCCGAAGCAGGGTCGTCTTTCCCGCCCCGTTGGGGCCGATCACGCCGACCAGCTCCCCGCGTCCGACCTCCAAGGAGATGCCCTGCAGGATCTCCCGACCATCCCGCCGCACGTGGAGATCCGCGACATCGATCACAGCGCGTACACCTCGCGGTTGCGCAGCAAATACAGGAAGAACGGTGCCCCGACGGCGGCGGTGACGATTCCGACCGGCATATCGACTGGCCCCGTGCGCGCGATCGTATCCGTGACGACGAGGAACGTCGCCCCCGCAAGCGCGCTCGTCGGAAGTAGCAGGCGGTGATCCGGTCCCACCACGAGTCGCATCATGTGGGGGACGATCAATCCGACGAACCCGATGACCCCGGATACGGCCACCCCCGCGGCCGTGATCACACTCGAGGCGGCGAGCAGGATCCGCTTGGTCCGTTCGACCTCGATCCCGAGGGCCGCAGCGTCCTCCTCGCCGAGCAGCAACACGTTGAGATCCCGTCGGTAGAGCGACAGGAGGATGTACGCCCCCAGGACGAACGGAAGCGCGAGGCCCACCTCGGTCCACGTACTGTTGTGCAGCCGGCCCATCAGCCAGAATACGGCCTCCTCCATGCTGTCGCCGCTGCGTAACACGAGGTAGGAGACCACGGCCCCGAGGAACGTCTGGATCGCAATGCCCGCCAGCAGGAGCGTCGCGACCGGGGTCCGCCCGTCGGTCGTCGCGATGGCATAGACGGCGAAGGCGGCCACCATGGCTCCCGCGAAGGCCGCGAGCTGTAACGTCAGCCCGTGCAAGTGCGCGACCGGGAGGACGATGACCGCGACCGCGCCGACGGCCGCCCCCGCCGAGACCCCGATAATCGAGGGATCGGCCATGGGATTCCGGAAAAAGCCCTGCATCACCGTTCCGGCCGACGCGAGCGCAAAGCCCACGATCGCGCCGAGCACGATGCGGGGCAGCCGGATCGATCGGACGATCGTTTGCTCCGCCGGTCGCACGTCGAAGGAAAAGGGTGCGTGCCATTCGAGGACGGGCACGGGGACCCCGACGCGTCCGAGCGTCATGCGGCCGAGCCCTGCCCCGATCGGGATCTCGAGCCCGTTCAGGGCGGCGAGCACCACGGTGCGGGTGTCGAGACCGACGGTCCCCAGCCGGGCACTGGCGAGCATGACGCCCACGAGCACCAGGCCGAGGCCCGTGAGCCAGCCGGCGCGTCGGGGAGGATCCATGCAATACAATTCTATTTGTATTAGGTAAATATTTATTGTAGTACCCGGCTTCCTCCGGCCATGCGCAGACGCCACACGCTGGCGGTGGTTCTCGTCATCGTCGCGGCGCTCACCGTCGGGTTGACGAGCCCGGCCCTCGGAGCCGTTTCGCACGAGGGCCACTCCGGCCAATCGCCGGAATGTGAGTTCCCCGTCACGGTCACGGACGCCACGGACACGGAGGTGGCCGTCGAGGAGGCACCCGAGGAGATCGTGGTGCTCCACGCGGGGAGCGCCCAGGTCGTACATGACATCGGGGCGTGGGACCGCGTCACCGGGGCGCCGGTGACGCCCTTTACCGCGTATCTCGAAAACCACGACGCGCCGACCGACGTCACCGACGAGGAAGGGTTCCCGGTGCGCGAAACCATCGTCAACCTTTCGCCGGATCTCGTGCTCGCCGATGGCCTCGCCAACCCAGAGACCATCGAACGGTTGCGGGAGGACGGCCTGACGGTCTACATGAGCCCGGAGCCCGCGAGCGTCGAGGGAATCAAGGAGAAGGTCGAACGCTACGGGCGGTTGACCGGGGCTTGTGAGGGCGCCGCCGACCGCGTCGACTCGATGGAGTCCCGGCTCGCGGATCTGCCGGAGCCCGACGGGGAGGGTCCGTTGGTATACCACGCGCTGGGCGGGGGCTGGACCACTGGCGCCAACACGTTCCAGGCGGACATGATCGAGCGGGCCGGCGGGAGGAACCTCGCCTCCGAGGCCGGCATCGATGGGGCGAGTACGATCAACGCGGAAACCGTCGTCGACCTCGATCCCGACTGGATCGTCTACGGTGACGCGGCCCCGGAAGCGCCGATCAGCGAGGCCGTGCAGCAGACGACGGCATTCCAACGGAACCGGACGCTTGCCGTGAACGCGAACTACATCGCCCAGGCCGGACCACGCGTGGTCCATCCGATCGAAACCATGGCCGAGGCATTCGCCTCGACGGAGGATGCCCCCGAGAGCGGGAACAATACGACCACCGCCGAGGACGGGACCGGGTCCGTCCATGGGGATGCGGACAACGAGACTTCCAGCGGGAACGCGGGCAGCGACGAGCCGGACGACGAGAGGAACGAGGACGAGAACGTTCCGCTGCCGGGCTTCGGCGTGGCCGGTGCGATCGTTGCCGTCCTGTTGGTCTCGGTCCGCCGACGACTAGCGTGACTGCCACTGCCCGGAACGGCGGGATTCATTAGGCAAGCGCGGCCCTGCACCGGCCATGTCCCGGTGCACGATGCCGCCGGCCGCCTCCCGGGGGGATACCGTCGTGATCCTCGCGCCCTCAAGCGGCGGCGCGGCCGAAGCCCCTCACGTCCTCGCATTGGGCCGTGAGCGGCTCGAGGAGACCTTTGACCTCGCCGTCCGGCTGGACCCGACGGCCAGGCAATCCGACGGGTTTCTCCGAACCGGACCCCGCAATCGCGCAGCCGCCATCCACGCGGCCTTCCGTGATCCGGATGTAGCCGCGGTGATCGCGACCCTCGGCGGGGACGACCAGCTCCGCGTCCTGCGCCACCTCCGTCCGGACGTCCTGCGGAACCACCCGACGCGATTTTTCGGGATGAGCGATAACACGAATCTCGCGCTCTTTCTCCGGCGCCTCGGGGTCGTCTCCTTTTATGGCGGGCAACTGCTCAATCAGGTGGCCACGCCGGGCGGACTCCACGAATTTTCGGAGGCGTATCTCCGCCGCGCCCTGTTTGACGATGCGCTCGGCGAGCTGCGGCCCGCCCGGGAGTGGGCGGATCTCACCGTCGGATGGCATATAGACGGGTACGCCGAACGCGACCTCGAGTACCGCGACACTCGCGGGTGGATCTGGCGCGGGTCCGATCGGCGTGTCGCCGGGCCGATCTGGGGCGGATGCCTGGCCACGCTCGAGTGCCAGCTCATTGCGGAACGGTACCTCCCCGACCCGGCAACCCTGGAGGGGGCCATGCTCGCCCTCGAGACGTCCGAACGCATGCCCTCCGCCCCGGAGGTCCGGGGGACGCTGATGAGTCTGGGCGAACGGGGATGGCTCGAGCGGTTCGACGCCGTCCTCGTCGGGCGGCCGGCCACAGCCACGTGGCGGGAGGAACCCCCGTGGGCGGACCGGGTGGCCTACCGGGAGGCCGAGCGCGTCGCCGTCGCCGGACAGCTCGAGCGGTACAATCCGACCGCACCGGTCGTCTTCGATGTCGATTTCGGCCACACCGATCCCACGATCCCGCTCCCGATCGGGGGGCGGGCGGAGATCGATCCCGCG
>CAZAYR010000169.1:0-5232 GCA_964489365.1 uncultured Salinarchaeum sp. | reverse complement strand
CGGTGGAGACGGACCACCAAACCGACCGCGGCGAGCGTTGTGAGCATCAAGATGAGGTTGTCGAAGGGGTCGTGGTCGGCGAACCCGAGGCTCATCCGGAAGGCGTGGGCCGGCGTCACCGCGAGGAAGAGGACGGCGACGATTCCGAGCCGGCGATCGGCGACGGCGGTCGCGAGTCGGTAGGTGATGAGGGCTACGATGGCGCCGGTCACGACCGGGTACCACGCCAGAACGAGACCGGCGGTGTGCTGGCTGCCGCCGAGGAGAGCCGAGACTGCCCAGAGGGTGAGGACGGTGAGGTGCTCGCCGTCCTCCCCGATGAGTTCGGCCTGCGGGGTCGAGGTCGTCAGGAGCTGATCGACGAGATAGCGATAGTAGTAGGGGTCGTTCGCCGAGAGGACGATATCGCCGCCCTGGAATACGGCCGGCCACGAGATGAGGCGGACGGCGACGAACAGGAGGAGGGCGGCAACGAGGCCGGCCTTGGCCGAAAGCGGGGCGTTCCACGTCAATCTGTTTCGGAGGGCTGCGGTGAGACGGTCCGAGGAGGGAGAGGGTGGCGTTTCCGATCGGGCGTCCGGGTCGAGGGCTGCGCGGACGGCCTCGGGATCGGCGAGCCGGTACCCGCCATCGACTTCCTCGATGAGGCTTGTATTGGCGAGCTCGCCGAACTCGCCGGATTCGAAACTCACGTCCTCGAACGTCCAGGGAGCGTCCGAATCAAGGTCAAGGAGCTCTCGGAGCGGGGCCTCGAGGTCGGGCCGGTCCGCGAGGAGCGACTCGACCGCCTCGCGGTCGGGGGACATACGACTCCCTCACCGGCAGCGAACTGATAAAGCTCCCGAGTCCGACACGATTTTCCAACATGTGCGCGACACGTAGACTCCCCCCTCACTTCCTACATCCCGTTATTCGGTGCCGCGTGATTCACGTGAGGATTGACGGAATCAACCGACCCCTCAATTCGTTTGGGTTGCCCACCACCTAATGGCCGCATTTCTAAACCAGATGTGGTTGGATAGGCATACAGTTATTCGAAGCCAGGCCGTCCGGACGCTCGGTCGAATGTTCCGACCACGATCATTTTATCGCGTGTAGCGAAGGGTCTCCCGTACTGGCAGCTACCCTGTCGTAGAGCCCCGTGCCGAACGTCCAGCGACTCGTCGGGTGGTCGATCGGGTCCAACAGGCTTAGCACGCGGGGCGTGGCACCGTTCAATCGATGCCGCCGGAACCGTCCGACTCGGTCACCAAGGCACTGGCCTCCGGCGAGGCCGACCGGGTGAATCGGGTCATCGACTTGGTGGAGGGGCTGTCCGTCGAGGAGCGGGCCGACGCGTTCGACCCGTACTTCGACGTGGCACGAACCGCCTACGATGCCGGCGACGGATACGTCCGCCAGTCGGCGGTCCGGTTCGCGGAGGCGCTCCACCCCGGACTCGCGCTCCGGGCGGTGGGGCGAATGGACACGGCGGATCCCGTGCCGGGGGAGTACACCCTCGCGGATGCCGAGAGCCACCGGCGTCGGCTCAGGGCGCTGTTCCTCGAGGCGCTCGTCGACGAGGATGGTCGGGTCCGGCGGGCCGCGGTCAAGGGCGTGAAGACGGTGGCCATAGCGGCGGACGTCATCGACGAACGGGACGAGCTCGAAGGCCTGCAGGCGGCGCTCGAATCGGCGGCCGCGGAGGCGGACGAGGCGGCCGAAGATCACGTACGGCGGGCTCACGACCAAGTCACCTTCTACCTCGACCGATCGCCCTCGCTGCTCCCGGACGGCCTGCTCGACGCGCTCGAGCGTGGGCGGTGATGCGGGCGATCCATCGAGAGATGATCCCGACAGTCCGCATCAGCGGGGCTGTCCGTCGTCCCGGCCGCTTGGAGGGAAGGCTTACGCTTCGGCGGCCGTGTCCGCAGTCATGACTGGTGGGGGCCGGGACGCGGACCGGGACGATCGCATCGAGCGGGCGGTCCTCGTCGATGCCTACACCCGCGAGGAACAGGCGATGGGATGGGCCATCTATCTGGAGGAGTCCTTCGACCTCCCGTTCGAGGCCCGGTGTGTCGAGGAGCGCGAGGTGTCGCCGCTGGCCCGTGGCGAAACGGTGCGCGTGGTGGGGATGTCCTCGACGGCGCCGTCACTCAGCCGGCAGTTCGTGACGATCGAGTGGCGCGACCGGGAACTCGGCGTCCCGCTGCGCCAGCTGGAGCCGGTCGCGGCCGACACGGCCACCCGGCGGGCCATCGCGGACTGGCGCTACTGGCTCGATCGCTGAGCGAGGTGCCCCGTGTACAGCTGGTTCGACCGGCGTCAGGACGTCTGTCCGCGCCACGGACGTGAGCGGCCGGGTCAGGCGCACGCGTTGATGGGCACGCGCGGGTCAAGGTATCAGTGAACGGGTGGAGCGTCGAGTTCGTTGGCCAGTATAATGTGCGGGGGCGTCAGGACAGATCGATTCCTCTGTCGGAGTCCCGCTGCACGACTACAGCCAGTGTTCGAGCCATTCGATGTGGTTCTCGAAGGCTTTGGGCGTCAGATATCGGTCGATTCGAGTGATGGCGCGGGCGACGGCCCCCGGTGAATGCCCGTATTGCTGGTACATGACTAACCCGGCGTGGTCGGTCGACCTCGCTAGGTCGACAAAGTCAGCATCGTTGGTGACGATGACGAGGCCGTCCCGACGTCCCCAGTCGAGTAGCTCGGCGTCGTCGATGCCCGGGTCGTAGGCTTCGTCGTCGATCCACACCATCCGGAACCCGTTGAATCGAACCGCCGTGACGTACCCGCGTTTGACGTGGACATCGGCCAGGAACGCGAGCCCGGCCATCTACCGGGCGGCTTCCTCGGGCGCCTTGGACTGCTCCTCGATGGCATCGATGACCTCGTCCCGCCGTTCGCGGATCGCGGCCATCTCGTCCGGGTGATCGTAGTAATAGGCGAGGGCGGCGTGCACGTCGGCGAGCGAGAGCGAGAGCTGATCGGCGATCTCCTCGGGGGTGTCGCCGACGACCGTATGCATCTCTCCGATCTGAAAGACCGACACCCGGCGGCCCTCGATGCGGGCCTTGCCACCGAGGATGCCGTCCGTCTGGACGATGTCGGTCATGGACATCGGTTCGGCGCCTTGCCGCATAAACGTTCGGTGGCGGTCGCGAGGCGGTGGGTGCTATCGAGCGCCGTCTGCGGTCCGGCTGCGGTTGGACGGGGACGGTCGTACTCGACGACGTCACACGATGGGTATCGGACTGGCGCGATATCGTCTCGGGGACCGGAGATCCCGAATCGCGGGTGGAGCGGCAGCGGTTCGGTCGGCACTCCTCGAAACGCCTCGGTATCCATCGGAGGTGGGTTTTTAGGAGGTGGCCGTCAGGGTGTCACCCCGGGTGCCGTCCGGGCGGGCCTGGGGCGTCCGATCGGTTCCCCGCTCAGCACGCCTGGACCGCAACCCCCCAAGTCCCAGGTGGGTGGTCTCCTCGTCCGAGTCGCGTGCTCGTCACCGGCGGCCCAGGGATGATGGGATCGTGACACGAGCCAGGTCGTGACTTCCCAGCCTCGTCGGTCAGTTACCATCCCGCGTCGTCCGATTCCACTCGCTCGATGGCGTACTCGATGAGGGGTGTGGAGAGGTAGAGGTTCGTATCCCGTTCGAGCCTCCGTAGTAATCGCTTCGCGGCAACATCGGTGAATTCTCCCCGACTGTAGGCGTAGAGGACGACACCGATCGAGCCGTGGACCTCGATTCCCTCGTGCTCGGCGGTTTTTCGCGCGTCCAGGTCATCGCTCAACAGCATCGCGTCGTGGCGCTGACTCCGGACGAGTGCGGCGGTCTCGCCGGCATCGAGCCGCGGGTACGTCGACTCGTCGGCCACGTCAACCGGCTCCAACTCGTACCGTAACGAGCCGAGATCGGTCCGACCTCGTTCGAACTCATCGAACACGGTCTCCGGAACGAGCAGCTTCCCGGTCAGTTCGAGGAGCGATACCGCGTTGGCTTGGGCGAGATGTATCAACGGGCCGGTATCGACGACCACGACATCACTCACGCGTGGAGGCCCCACTCCACGTCCTCGTCGACGGCCTCCCGGGCGGCGATGACGTCCGCGACGACGTCCGAGCCCAGTTCCTCGACCGCCTCCTCGCGTGTGATCGTCCCGTCGAGGAACCGGCTGACGACCATATCCCGGTACAGTGTTTCGACGCCGCTCGCCACGGCGCGTTGGATGATCTCCGCCTCGTCGACGTCGCGATACTGGGCGAGTTCGGCCACTCGGTCGGAGACGGACTCTGCGGGCATGCGTGCTCGTTCGTCGTGCTCCGGTTTAAACCTACCAGCGGCGCGGGGTCCTACTCGAAATCGATGTCGAGGACGTCGGCGACCGCGTCGACGGTGAGGGGGGATTCCTGTTTGTCGACCTGATCGAGGCGGTCGGCAATGACCTCACGCTCGTCCGGAAGCATCTCCTCGGGGGACGAGCCGACGGGGTCGACATCATGACCGTCGTTTCGGCGTCTCCAGTCGAGTAGGCCGGCGTCGCGCTCGAGCCCGATACCGGCGACGGCATCTATGCCGAGATCCTCGACGAAGCCGCGGCGAACGGCACGGCGTGGTTCGTCTCGGCCGGGAGCAGCGCCGAAAAGCACTACGAGACGAGCTTCAACGACACCGACGATGACGGCTTTCACAACATCGACAGCGACGGCTTCCACGACCTCGAGGGCGACGTCGAGCTGAACGTCGTGCAGGACCGCGACGATACCCCGAACGCCCTCGAAACGGGGGACCGGTTCTTCGCCAAGCTCAAGTGGGGCAACTGGACCGAGACAGACACTAACGTGACCCTGGTGGTCTACGACGTCACCGATGGGGACCTGGTGAAAATGTCTACTCAGTCGCAGGACGGCGATGACTTTCCCCTCGACTACCTGTCGTATACGGTGCCCGAGAACGGTACGTACGCGGTCGCGGTCTACGGCCCGGGCCTCGCGAACGGGACCGCAATCGAGGTCGACCTGTTCGGGAGCGACGCGTACGTGCTCAACCGGAGCATCGCCTACGGGAGCATCCAGGCGCCGTCGACCGGCCACCGGGTGTCGGCCATCGCGGCATTCGTCGCGTCGACCGGGGAGCGGCCGACCTACAGCTCCGCCGGTCCGACGAACGATTTCCGTCTGGGCATCAACGTCAGCGGCCCGACGCACGTGGGGGCTGGGGTCTACCCGCCGGACTTCTTCCCG
>CAZAYR010000168.1:0-5234 GCA_964489365.1 uncultured Salinarchaeum sp. | reverse complement strand
CGCCGTCGCGGCCGACGTCGCCCGGTCGTTCGCGGATACCCGGACCGGGAGCGCGCTCACGGACGCGGAGGTGCCACAGCTGGAGCTGGATCCTGACCGAGGGACGGCAGACGCGGGGCCCGCGCTTCGGGCCCTCCGGGAGCACTCCGAAGCGGCGTCGGTCGGCGTACTGGATCCGCGCGTCGGCCTCGTCAGGCGGACGCACCTCGATTCGGCCGCGATGCAGCTTCGGCGGGAGGATGTCGTCGTCGGTCCCACACCCGACGGTGGGTGGTGGTATCTGGGCACCCGGGTCGAGACCGGCGAGTTGCCGGGGGTCTTGGGCGAGTCCCTCGGCCACGTACTGGATGCGTTTGAGTCGGACAGGCACGATGTGGGCTTCCTCCCGGTCCTTCCCGTGATCGACGCCGACAGGGACCTCGACGGCCTCCGAGCACTCCTCGGGGCGATGCGTCGCGCGGACCGATCGGTGGCTCCGTACACGGCCGCCTGGTTGGAGTCCACCGGCGGTTCGCCCGGCACCGACACCTCTTAGTCCGGCGGTGGGATAGCTGGGTCCGCGGTGGGGTGGCGGAGCGGACTAACGCGCCTGCCTTGAGAGCAGGTGGCCGGAAGGCCTCATGGGTTCAAATCCCATCCCCACCGCGTCATCCCCCGAGTGAGGGAGCCAACTCCACCCGGGGACGCGGCCCGAACGTGTCGAAAGTTCCCGCCGCGTGGGAGCCAGCCAGCTCACCACCAGCAGATTTTTTCCCGTTCGCGCGGTGGTTCGTACCATGGAACATACCGCCGAGGTCAGGGGGATCGGTGTCGGCATGGCGGGGGACGGCGACCGCGTACCGGCCGTCATCCTCGAGGCCCGGGGGGAGATCATCCCGATCTTCATCACCACCGACCAGGCCCAATCCATGCACCTGGCGCGGCAGGGCGAACCGTTCGAACGACCCCTGACGCACGATCTCCTGGTCGAGATGGTGGCGGAATTCGGCGGGGCGATCGATCGTGTCCGTATCGACGAACTCAACAACGGCACCTTCTTCGCCAAGGTCGACGCCGAGCAGTATCACGGCGGCGAACGCCGGACACTGGTCTTCGATTCCCGGCCGAGTGATGCCATCGCGCTCGCGCTTCGAGTCGAGTGTGAGATCCTGATTTCCGACGAAGTCATCGACGAGGCCGGGCAACCGGACGACTCGATCGACCTCATCGAGTCCGACGAGGAGGAGTTTTGAGGGGACCGTTGGGATTGGAAACAGCCGACCGGGATCGGCGTCGCGGCATGTTCACGGAATGTAGAGTTTGGAGGTCCAGTAGTCGCGAAATGCTCGTGCGAGTGCTTCTTCCGGACTCCCGCTCGCGTCAACCAGCCCCGTCGCCGTCGCGAGATCCGACAGCCGCCCGATCGCCCCCCGGTCGCCAACGAGGATGCGTGGCCCATCCGCGGATGCGAGTGCTGTGCGGCAGCGTTCGAGGTGTTCGTCGATCTGTTCTTGCCGTCTGCGTTCGAACCGGGACTGCGAGAATCCCCCTTTGCTATGGCGGCCGATCACGTCCGATCCGAAGCCATTCCTGAACGCGATGGAGGCGTCATCGACCCGGCCGATCGCGAAGAGATCGGATCGGACGAGCGCGAAGGTGAGGTTCGCCTCGGGGAGGAACCACGACCGATCGAGCTTGAAGGTCGATGCCCACCGCTGGAAGGGGTCGGGCGGACGAGGTGGTGCGACGATCGCCCGGATGATCCGGTGTTCGTCCACGAAACACAGACACGGAGCCGCCCGACCGATCAACCCAGCCGCATCCTCCAGCACATCCCGAACCGGACCGGTTGGGGTCGCGTGAACCGACGCGGTTAAGAGTGTCTCCGGGTCCGCTTCAACGCTCTCGAGCGTTCCGAGCACCGCCTCGACCTCGTCGATGCGGAGCTGCGTGACGTGCGCCCAGGCCGGTTCGGTGTCGCCCTCCCGCTCCTCGAGTTCGCCTTCGAGCCCGGCGACCCGGTCCTCGAGGGTATTGACGCGCTCCTCGGCGGACTGGCGCCCGCGTACCGCGTCCCGACGCCGATCCGCTTCCGCCTCCAATTGGGACTCGAGCCGGTCGCACTCCTCCTCGAGTTCGTCGATCCGATCCTTCAACGATTGCCGGCCAAGTAGCTCGTCGAGCGACGGCATGCCGCCCTCACCGCGCGACGAAGTCGGATCCGCCGCCCGACCACTCGAGGATCCGGGGGAGGATATCCGGTTTGGCCAGGAGGACTTCCTCCATGCCCGGCAACGGATCCGTTGCCCGCTCGTCGGTCATCCATTCGGGCACCAGGAGCGTATGGGCCGGCACGTTCGCGTCCCCGTGCACGGCGAAGTGACGTTGCCAGAGTTTCATGATCAACGGCCAGTCGACGCGTTCGACCCCCTCACCCGAAGCGTAGAGCTGTTCGTTGACACGTTCGACCTGGCGCTGGTGCATGAGTGCGTCATCGCCCCCGTGGGGCTCGACCTGCAATCGCCCGACGTAGTAACCGCGCGAGAACGGCGCAAACATGCTCTTCGCCGTGACCTTTGCCCCGAGTGGCTTTAGCATTGTGCGTGTCATTTACAAGGACCGCCGTTCGACCGACGCGACCGAACGGTACCACTATACTGGCAGGATCGGGAATGATCAGCATATGCTCCCCGAGCGGTTTGCCCGCCGATACCTCGAACGGGCACCCAGCCTGCTGTGGTTGCTCGGGGCGAATCTCCTCGCCGTCCTGGTGGGGGTCCGGTTCTACGTGGAGAGCATGTCGGAGGTTCACACGTTCCTCTGGCCGCTGTACCTCGATTCCGCCGTCGCGGTCGGCTTGATGGCGCTTTCGCTGTGCACGTTGTTGCCGTTGATCGGCGAACCGCTTGGGCGCGTGCCGACCAATCGCGCGCTTGCGTATCTCCACACGATCGCGTTTGTCTGGCTGGTGAAGTTCGGCCTGTGGACGATCGCGGTCCTCGTGGTCGGGTGGTCGGCGTACTTCCCCGCCGTGTGGGGGTTTTTCGGCATCATCGTCACCCACCTCCTGTTCGTCGCCGAGGCGTATCTCATCCCCCACTACGGACGGACGACCCCCGGCGCGCTGGCCACGGCACTCGGGCTGGCGCTGTTGAACGACCTCGTCGACTACGGGTTCGGCCTGCATCCGCCGCTGGAGTTCGACCCCGGACTCGGCGTGCCGCTGATCAGCGTAACCCTATCGTTTCTCGCGGTCGGGCTCGCGTGGCGCGCGTTTATTCGGCTGGAACCGGGGTGACGAGGGCGTGCCGGCGGGAGCAGTACCCTTTTCAGGGCGGGTCGCTTGACAGGCTTCAATGGACTCCGGGGCTTTGCTCGATCTCCTCGGAAACGAAAACCGCCGACGGATTCTACGCCTGCTCTCCCAGAAACCTTGTTACGTGACCGAGATCAGTGAACACCTCGATCTGAGCCCGAAGGCCGTCATCGATCACCTCCGCCGGCTGGAGGAGGCCGGACTCGTGCGGAGCCGAACCGACGAGAATCGCCGGAAATACTTCTACATCGCCAACGACGTGCGCCTGGAGGTCAGCGTCTCGCGGTACGGGTACGGCGCCAAGAGTGCCTATCCGGCGAGTACGACGCTCGATCTGACCACCTGTCAACATGTGTCGGTGCAGCTCGACGGCACCGAACCCGACGGGAGCCAGCCGGACATCGCGGAGCTGGCAGCGAACCTCAAGCACCTCGAGGAACTCGAGAACGAACTCTCCCTGGCGCAACGATACGTCCAGGGTCAACTGATCGAGACGATCGATCGCGTGACCGAGTCCTTCTCGGGGGAGGATGACATTCTCAACGGGCGTCTCGTCTTCGATATCCTCGTCACGATCGCGTCCGGACAGGCGACGACCGACGAGATCGGCGAGGAGATCGGCGTCCCCCGGCCGATCCTCGAAGATTCCCTCGACCATCTCCGGCAACAGGGGATCCTCGAACGAGACGGCGACGGATGGGAACTCGCCGCGCCCGCAACGGTTGATTGAAGGGTGCCCGCGGCGCGCTACCGAGTATGGAAACCGGCGATCGGGTCCGCGTGTCGACCCCGGAAACGACCGTCGAGGGGATCGTGCTCCCCTCGAGCTCCGAGGACCACCTCGTCGTCAAGCGGCCCGGCGGCTACAACGTCGGGATCGACCGCGGGGAGGCGTCGATCGACGTCCTCGAACGCGGCGTCCACAAACTCGGCGAGCCCGATGAAACCGCCGAAACGTCCGAGGTCGAAACCGATCCCTCGCTCCCGACCGTGTCCTTGTTGACCACCGGGGGCACGATCGCCTCGACCGTCGACTACCGGACCGGGGCCGTGTCGCCACGATTCGACGTCGAGGACGTCATCCGTGCGATCCCCGAACTCCAGGGCATCGCGAACTACCGGGGACGGATCGTCGCGAACATGTTGAGCGAGAACATGGCGCCGTCCGTCTGGATCGACCTGGCCGAGGCGATCGCGGACGAGATCCGGGCCGGGGCCGACGGGATCGTCGTCATGCACGGGACCGACACCATGCAGTATACCGCGAGCGCGATCGCGTTCATGCTCGAGACGCCAGTCCCGATCGTCTTCACCGGCAGTCAGCGTTCGGCGGATCGGCCCTCCAGCGACAACGTGATGAACGCGGTCTGTGCCGTCGAGACGGCGACCCGCGACCTCGCGGAGGTCCTGGTGTGTATGCACGACACGACAAGCGACGACCGCTGTGCGATCCACCGCGGGACCCGTGTGCGCAAAGCGCACACGTCGAAACGGGCAGCGTTCGAAACCGTCGGGGCCCCGCCAGTCGCGAGGATGGGGTGGGCGGATCGGACGCTCGAGATCCGGGATGCGGCGACCGTCCGCCGACGCGGCGACCGGGAGCTGTCGGTACGCCCGCAGCTCGAGACCGACGTGGGACTGCTCAAGTTCACGCCCGGGAGCAATCCGGGGCGCCTTGCCGCCCAGCAGGGGACCGCCGGGGTCGTCATCGAGGGCACGGGCCTTGGTCACGTCAACGAGGCGTGGATCGAGGACGTCAGGACCCTGATCGACGGCGGGACACACGTCGTGATGACGAGCCAGTGTATCGACGGTCGCATCTGCGATCGGGTCTATGAGACGGGACGGGACTTGCTCGACGCGGGCGTGATCGAAGCCGAAGATACGCTGCCGGAGACCGCCCTGGTCAAGTTGATGTGGGTCTGTGCGAACTGCGAGG
>CAZAYR010000167.1:0-5243 GCA_964489365.1 uncultured Salinarchaeum sp. | reverse complement strand
GTTAAAGCCGGCAGGTGTTCGGCGAGCAACCGAACCCCTCGGACGGCGACCCCGTCGGTAATCGGGTTGTGATGGCGGGTGTAGAGCATCTCGATGCCCTTGTCGAAGCCGTTCATGGACGAACGGGCCAGGATCCGGGCGGGCGTCGTCCGGAAGAGCTCGAGATCGTGGAACACCGCAGTGGGCATGAGACGGCGATCCGAGAAGCCCACACTCGGGACGTCCTCCAGGTCTTTGCCTGCGGGATCGAGTGCGAGGTTCGCGCCGGCCACCTGTGAGATGTCCGCACCCGGCAGGGTCGTCGGGATCGCGAACGTCTCGATGAGCTCGACGGCCGCCGGCGGCGCGGTGATCTCCGCTTCGGCCACGAAGCGTTCGGCTACGTTGGCCGGCGGCGCCGCATGCCCGAGCAGGACTCGGATCTGTTTGGCCACGTCCAGGCTGCTCCCGCCCCCGACCGGCACCAAGGCGTCCGCGTCCAATTCCTCGACCATCTCCGCGCCCGTGAGCGCGGCTGCGAGGTACTTCGGCGGCGTCACGGCGTCGCACGTGCCGATATGGCGATCACCCAGCCCCACCTCGATCGGGTCCATCACCGCCGGGATTTCCGCCAGCGTTCCGTCGGTGACGATCAGCGCGCGTTCACACCCGTGCCGCTCGAGCGCATCCCCCAGCTCCTCGACGGCGCCCGCACCCTGCCGAATCACGGGCGGGGTATACTCGAACGTAAAGGCTTCGTGAGCCATGCCCGTGGCATGGCCGTTCGGTGTAAAGAAAGTTCGCGGGTTACGCCGGGGCGGAGACTTCGATCGTATAGCCGTCCGGGTCCTCGACGAGTGACATGACCCGACCCCACGGGACCTCCCTCGCGTCCATCAGAACGGACTGGTCGCCTTCTCGGACCCGATCAAGCGTGTCCGCGACCGCCTCCCGATCATCCACGCCGATGGCCGCGATCACGCCTTCGCCACGGGGATCCGCGGGGAACGTTAAGCCGAAGTCGTCGAGGACCGCCTCGTCGAAATCCTCCTCGAGGACCAACGTACAGTCGCCGGTCGCAAACTCGACGTTGTCGTCGTTGACCTCCGACGGTTCGAGTCCGAGCACGTCGCGGTAGAACGCAAGCGATGCATCGAGATCCGTCACCATCAGGAGCGTCTGATGGAGGGTAGCACCCATAGAACAGCGGCGAGACGGCAGCCGGTTTAATGCTTCTATCGGGCGTTCGTCCGTTCAGACCTTGACTTCGCCGAGGTCGTCGATCTCCGGCTTGACCTCGTCGCGGAAGAGCTCCAGGCTCTGCCGCATCTTGTCGTCGGGCAGGTCGCCGAATTGGAATAGGCCGACCAAGCGGCCGAATCCATCGACATACTCGTACTGGTTCTCGATTTTTTCTACCACGGTTTCCGGCGAGCCGACGAGGATCTCCCCGAAGTCGTCGAAATCGTCGAAGTCGTAGTTGTAGGCGAACTCACCGTGCTCAGTGAGGTTGTCCTCATAGACCTCCCAGTTGTCCTCGTTGAACGGCGTCTCGCCCATGAATCCCGACACGACACCGAAGTGCACCCCCGCCGTCAACGTGCGGTAGAACTTCCGGAGGTGAGCGTCGGCCTCCTCGCGGGCTTTCTCGTCCGTCTCGGCCACGTAAATGGCCCGCATCAGGCTGAAGGCATCGTCGCCGGGGGTCCAGCCGGACTCCTCGGCGAACTGACGGTACATGTCGAACCGTTCCTGGATTTTGTCGATCGATTGGAAGACCAGCCCGGTCGGGACCTGGTTCTCCGCGGTAAACTTGAGGGACTCCTCGGACTCGGCCGGCATCCAGAGCGGGGGATGCGGATCCTGATACGGCCGGGGCCAGATGTAGACGTTCTCGTACTCGAAGTACTCGCCGTCCCAGTCGAAGGGTTCGTCCGCGGTCCAGGCCTTGATGATCAGGTCCCAGGCCTCCTCGAACCGCGGTCGCGATTCTTCCATGTCGATGCCATAGGCGAGATACTCGCTGGGGATCCCGCGGGGGAATCCACTGATGATCCGCCCTTCGGAGATGTTATCGAGCATCGCGAGTTCCTCGGCGAGCCGAATCGGGTTCTTGCGGATGGCGGGCAGGTTGCCGAAGAAGGCGATCGTCACGTCGTCCGTCCGGGCCACGAGGTTCGCGGCGGTGATGTTCGGGCTCGGCTGGAGCCCGTACGCGTTAAAGTGGTGTTCGTTGACACCGAGGCCATCATAACCGAGCTCCGCGGCGTATTCGAGCTGGTCGAGGTACTCGTTGTAGTATTTCGCTCCCTTTTCCGGATCGAAGTCATACTCGACCCACGGCCAGGCGGACCGGGTTTCGTCGATATCGTCCACGTCCCGATATGGCATGAGGTGGAAGACGTAGGTCTCCATGCGGGAAAACGGACCGCGGTCCCACTTAAAGGTAACTAACGTTCAAACAATCTATCAAATCGCGAGTGCGGACAGCCAGGGAGCGAGACCGATGGATTCGTGCGGTCGCGAGGATTTCGGCTGAACGAAGCGCCGTGATTGTCAAGTTGCGTCACATACCCATGTCGGGAGTCCCCGATCACCGGATCGCCTCGATGACATCCTCGTAATCGGGTTCCCGGCGGGGGTCATCGCCGACCCAGTCGTAGGAGATCCGCCGATCCGCCTCGACGATAAAGACCGAGCGTTTCGCCACGTTCTCGAGCTCCAATTCCTCGAAATCCATCTGCACCCCGAAGAGGTCTACCAGCGTCCGATTTGTATCGCTTATGAGCGGGAATTCGAGTCCGAGTTTTTCACGGAACTCGTTCAATGCGAACGGGGTGTCGATGCTAATGCCGTAGATCGTGCCGCCGGCCGCCTGGATCTCGTTCCAGCGCGCTTGGAACGTTTCCAGCTCGTTTCGACACGTCGGGGTGAAGGCCCCGGGGAAGAACGCCAGGACCAGTGGGGCCTCGGCGTCGAGTCGATCTTCAAGGTTGAACGTGTCCGGTTCCCCTTCGGCCATCGGCGCCGTGAAGTCTGGTACCCGATCCCCTTCGCGGAGCATGGCGCCGGTTGCCGCCGGTCGCATGTCAACGTTCCGTTATCTCCCGCGACGCCGGCCGTCGATCCATGAGCTTCTCCACGGGAGTTGCTTCAGCCACTCATCGGCACCCGTATGGGCGGGGCGCGCGGACTGAGCGAGGGAGTGCAGTTCGTTTCGACGTCAAGGAATATCCCCGGGACGGTTTCACCGATAACCTACTGGGATCTTGACAACGAGGGCGACATGTCGGGGCGTGCCTCGAGCAACTCACCGGTTCCACATACATTTCCAAGCCGCGGCTAACGGCTGAAACGTGAGGACTCACACTTCCGTCGGCATGGAATAACACCGGTCTGAAGTGTGACGGATCTGAGGTACAAAATTTTATGAGTTTAGCCTTCGCGGTGACGGATACAGCCACCCATGGCAACCGAAGACATACAGGTCCCGGACGACCGGTTCCCCTGGCCGGACGAGGTCGAGATCCCCGAGGAGATGGAGGGTTGGGAAGAGATGTATCCCGACTACTTCATCTTCGACCGAACGGAGGAGCGTGCGGAGTACGAGCGCCAGTTCTTCTGGTTCAACGACAAGACCCACTACGGCGACCCGCTCGTGCCGTGGGACATGTTCATGAATGCGGAAGGCTGGCAGATGACGATCAGCCAGAGTCCCAGCCGCGTGATCGCGCTACCGCCGGCGATGGCGGTCGAGTGGCGCCTTGTCGGCGGGTACATGTTTGCGACGCCGATTCCCACCCAGGATCCCGAGCTCATCGAGGAGCGCGAGGAGATCTTCGGCGAGCGTAGCCGCTATGCGTATGATAACTTCGAGGCGCTCGGCGAGGGTATCTGGAAGCCCGCGGTTCGGGAGATCGGCAACGAGATCCGCGAGCTCGAGGTCCCCGAACGGCTGCCCCGGTACATCCCCGATGACGAGTTCATCGAATCGAAGGGCATGAGCCAGGACACGATGACGATCATCGAGAACTACGATCGTCTCTGCGAACTTGTCCTGAAGGCTTACCACCGCCATTTCGAGTACATCCACCTCGCCTATCTCGCGTACATGACGTTCCAGGAGACCTGCGAGGAGCTCTTCCCGGGCATCGCCGACGACACGATCGGCAAGATGGTCTCGGGACTCGAACCCGACCTGTTCCAGCCCGACGAGGAACTCAACAAGCTCGCCGAACTCGCCGTCGAACTCGGTGACGATGTCGTCTCGGTCCTCGAAAGCGACGCAAGCGCCGACGAAAAGATCGCCCGACTCGAGGAGACCGATGCCGGCCAACAGTTCATGCGGGCGTTCAACGAGGCCAAGGACCCGTGGTTCCACTTCTCCTACGGCGACGGCCTCCACTCCGCCGACGGATCGTGGATTAACGACCTGGAAGGCCCATTCAACAACCTCCAGCCCAAGGTCCGGCGGCTACAGGAGGGCAAGGAGATCGGCCGGGACGTCGAGACACTCGTCGAAGAGCGCGAAGAGCTCGTCGCCGAGTACCGAAGCTACCTCGACAGCGAGGAGGAACGCGAGCTGTTCGATCAGGCCTACGAGGACTGTATGGCGATCTATCAGTACGCCGAGGACCACCAGTTCTGGATCGAACACTGGACCGGGACGGCCATCTGGAACAAGATGCGCGAGTTCGGCCAGTTGGCGGTCAACGAGGGCCTCCTCGAGGAGAAAAATGACATCTTCATGTTCTCGCGTTTCGAGGTCGCGGAGCTCATGGAGGAAGTCTGTGAGACCTGGGCGCTCGGCCCGAACGGGTTCAAGCCGACGTACTGGAAGAAGAAGGCCGAGGAGCGCAAGGAGATCCTCGAGGCGGCCCGTGAGTGGGAACCGCCATCGTTCCTCGGCGAACCGCCCGAGGAAATCCACGACCCCACGGTCCGCATGCTCTGGGGGGTCACCACCGAGCGGATCAACAACGAGCTTCAGCGAGAACAGGTCGAAGGCGACGTGGACGAGTTGACCGGCTTTGCCGCCTCGAAAGGCGTCGTCGAAGGCAAGGCGCGGGTCCTGGAGTCCGCCAGCCAACTCGACCAGCTCGAGGACGACGAGATCCTCGTGGCACAGTACACGAATCCCGGCTGGGCGCCGGTGTTCCCGCGGATCGCCGGGGCGGTCACCAACGACGGCGGGATCACGAGTCACGCCGCGATCGTCTGTCGCGAGTACGGCGTCCCCGCCGTGACCGGCACCGGTGACGCCA
>CAZAYR010000166.1:1450-5259 GCA_964489365.1 uncultured Salinarchaeum sp. | reverse complement strand
GAGTGCGAGGCGAAGTCCACGCGAGCGGTGCGAGTGTGGGATCAGCGAGAGCCGACGGCTCTCGCGGAGGTAGCACCGCAGCGAAGCGAGGAGCGCACCGAGTCGCAGCCGCCGAGCGTGCGGGGGCTTTCAGGGTCACTCCGACCACGACTGATCCTCCGAACCCCCTAAACGTCGAGCCCGGCCGACTGTCCGTGGGTCAAACGGACGCACATGCTGACAACAGCGAGTCGGTTCTACGCCGCTGCTCGATGCCTACAGCTCGATTGGGCTCTCTCGGGAGAACTCGACTGCCTCTCGGACGGCAGCCACCAGCGGACTCGTCTGGTCACCATATTCGAATAGCCCCTGGACACGAACCCATCGAGCGACGCCGATATCACCGGATTGTGCGAGAACGTTCAGACTGACCATCGGCGGATAATAGCCCTCGTCGACGGGCGAACAACCGACGACCGTCAGCGAGGAGGCATCGATGCTTACGACCTCGTTCGATTCGGCGAGGGTGACTCGCACCAACGCTTCGTCGAAGCCCTCCGTGGCAGGGGACACCGCGTCGACGGCACACCGGTGACAGCGGAGCGCGTCCGCAAACCAGTCGACCGGTGGCGCGAACAGCTGCTCGAGATTCGGCATGTCCGCGATACGGACCACTTCACAGAGGACGGGCTGGTCGATGGCAACGGCCCGCCCACAGTAATCGCACTGCGGGGGGTTCACGACGATGTCGCCGTGGATATCCTGTCGTAATTCCCCAACGTCCCAATCCGATGGTATCTCGGTCATCACGGTGAACGCTCGACCCGCCCCCGGGCGGGCCGTCATCGCCCCGGAGGAACCGGATGCGCATCAATGTAGTTGCCTCGTGGACCGGCGTGCCTGTGCCGATGCAGACGACGAGGACGTACGGGCGATTCACGCCACGGTCGCGTCGGTGCCACCAACACCGCTCGCGTACGGGCAGGAACGAAATCGGTTTCCGTGAACTGACGGGTGAACGAGCCAACGAGACGCGTTGCCCCTCACGCGGTTCCCGTGAGCGAAGCGAACGGGAGGCAGCGAGAGCGAAGCTCTCGCGCGGTCCACGCGAGCGAAGCGAGTGTGGGTTCAGCGAATCGAAGATTCGCGCGGCCCTCGAGCGTGCGGGGGCGTTCGTATTGCGTTTCCGATATCCGTCACTGACGGCCCGCCACACGACCCCATGCCACTGGTAAGCAACTCGAACGTATGCTGAACTATCCAGTTAACCCCCATCGGCCCAGTACACGGCTGCATTATGGCAACGGACCGGGCGTCTCCTCCTGATCGCCCTTCTCCCGACGACCGCCGCTTCGATGGTTTGTTCGACCGCCTCCCGACCGACCTCGTTCCCGTCGACGACCCGACTTCCCTCACCCCACCCGACCCGATCGAACCGCGCCCCTACATCGAGATTCGTCCGACAGAGACACCGGTCGATCCGTTCGCGGTCACCCGCGCGATGTCGCTGATCGACCGGCTCCTTCGCGATTCGACCCGAACGGGACTTCGGCACAAACTCCGCGGGACGACCATCGTCCCGGTCGCCGAGTGGCTCCTCGTCTCCGATGGCCGCCCCGACCCGCAGATTCGGTACCTGATCGGCACAAGCGTCACCGACCTCACGGAGGACGTAGCAGGAATCCTCAGGACCTGCTTTCCCAACAGCTACGAGTTCAGTCACGTCTGGTGGCATCCCCGGTACGTCGAGGAGTATCTCCCGGTCCTCCCGTTCGAGTCGAGCAGCGATCGACCGCTCGACTCCCAGGGAGACCGAAACGGCCCACACCATCCCTCCATCACGCCCGACTCGCCCTACGTCGCCGGCGTCGAATACATCGGCCGGGCTCGTCGAACGATGGACTGGCAGACGCCGCTCACCCCCTTCGAGGCGTTCACCGGTCCACCCCAACGAACGAACACCTCCCACTCCTATCGAGAATCTCGCCGGGTCCCCCTCGCCGCGCTCGTCGAATCGATCCGTGACGCCGAGCTCCCGGTCGTCTTCCAGGTCGTCGCCTATCCCAACGAGGATTGGACGGGCCTCGCCGACGGCTACATCAGCGATCTCAGCATCGGAAACGTCTCCGTTGGCGACAAAGTCTGGGAGTTTCTCTCCCCACGCGATCGCGAGGAGCGCAATCGGTATCGACCAGCCCCTGCTGATGAGGAACGCATCGAGGGGATCGCCGCCCGCGATCCCGCTCGAACGCTCCTGGTCTCGGCGCGAGCAGTGGTCCTGACCCGGGATGCCCCCGCCCGGGCTGACGCCGTCGCTCGCCGACTGGCGAACGATCTGGCCCACGTGAGCGGTCGTTATCACGAGATCGTCGGGACGGTCAAGACCGACGACGAGTGGTACTCGGGGACCGGCCTAACGCCCGGGACGAAAATTTACGAGGACCTCAGAAAGCGGGTCGTCTACCACGCGGTCTACAACCAGCTCGGTGATTGGCTCCGCCGACGGCCCCACGAGAGTCGCGGGATCGTCGCCGCCATCGAGGAACTCCCCGGCTTCTGTATCCTCGACGGTGCAGGACTCACGCCGAACGGCCGGCGGGCCATCGGCGCCCGGCCGAGAGAGCAAACGGGACTGCCGCTCCCGCCGCCCGAACAGCTTGCCCGCTACGTACCACCGGGGATGGCCCTGGGCATGCCGCTCACCCACGACCGCCAGCCGTATGGACGCCCGCTCGCCCTGCCCCCCTCGCTCCAGGACCGTCACGTCATCGTCGCCGGCGACACGGGCTCGGGGAAGTCCGTCCTCGTCGAGACTGCCATGCTCACCAACGTCGAGGCGACCGAGGGCCCCGCGATCCTCTTCGACCTAAAGGGGGGTGACACGGCCACCGAGTACTGCCGCGCCCACTACGCGGCGTACGGCACGCTCGATGACGTCCTGTACTTCGACTGTACGCGCGTCCTCCCCGCGCTCTCGTTTTTCGACATCCGGCCGCTCATTGCCGCGGGCATCCCCCGCGAGGAGGCCCGCTCGCGCAAGGCCGGCCACTACGAGGAGATCGTCCGGGGCGTCATGGGCACCGAGCAGTACGCCCGCGCGGTCGAGTCGCCGAAGCTCATCCGCAATCACCTCCGGGCGCTCTTCGACCCGATTCACGGCGCGGACGCCATCAGCCACACCGACCTCTATCGGGCGCTCCGGCACACGCTCGGCCAGGGAGAGACCCCACCGGTCTCAGACGACGCCCTCGCCGACTACTTCGCCAGCCTCATCGATCGCGACCGCGACGTGTTCAACCGCGCCGTCGGCGGGGCGGTCTCCCGGGTCGAGACGATCGCCACGGACGGCCGGCTCGCGCCGCTCTTCGATCACGTCCCGGCCGAGGGCGACCCGCACCTGGACTTCTCGACGCTCATCGATGAGGACCGCGTGGTCATCTTCGACTTCGGCGGGATGGAGGCAGCGGCCAAGCGCGCGCTCACCCTCGCCATCCTCTCCTCGCTCTGGACCGCCCTCCGGGCGCGCCACGAGCGAGCCGGTCGGCCCGCTGGTGGGGCGCATTCGGCTCTGGGGCCTGCGGCCACCCCGCTCGTCAACTGCTACCTCGAGGACGCAAAGGACGTCGCGGGGACGGCCCTCGTGGACACGCTCTTGGCCCAGGGCCGGGCGTTTGGCTGCTCGGTCACGTTGGACGTCCAGTACCCCCAGCAGTTAGAGACGCACACGACGGACACCTACCGGGAGCTCCTAAACGAGACGGCGACGTTCGTCGTCGGCAACGTCTCCGTCGACGACGACTTGGCGAAGGTCCTAGCCACCGACGAGGAGC
>CAZAYR010000166.1:0-1350 GCA_964489365.1 uncultured Salinarchaeum sp. | reverse complement strand
CTCGTCTACCTCGCCACCCAGCGCCGGCTCGACCCCTTGGAGTTCGACCTGATCGAGGACAGCATGTTCCGCCTCCACGAGTACGTCGGCATCGACGCCGAGGCGGTCGAGGCACTCATCCACGACGGGCTGCTCCGCCGAGACACCGACCACCCCCACCGCCTGTATTCGGTGACGGCCGAGGGCTGGCGTGCCATCGGCGAATCCCCACGGGAAGGCTTAGACTTCGGCCACGGCCAGGGCGACCTCGGCGAGTCCGCCCAGCACGCCCGCGGCGTGGCCATCGGCGAACGACTTGCGAAACAGCGCTTCGTCGACGATCCCGAGTGTGAAGCCGTCACCGTCTCTGCCTACCACCAGATCGACGCGGGCCGCCGCTTAGACGTCGCCGCCCTCGACGCCGACGGGGACGTGGTCGCCGCCATCGAAGTCGAACGCATCAACAACGACGCCTACGAGGCGATCCCCGCCGATTTCGACAAGATGGCCGACTGCGACCCCGTCGAAGCCATCTGGATCGTCATGACCCTCGATGCCGGCCACGACGTGCTGGCGGCACTGAACGACCCGCCCGACGGCGAGCCACGCGTCGAGAAGACCTACTCCCGGAGCACGCCCACCTACCAGTTCACCCTCGATGCCCCGGGTTGTACGGCCATCTATCCCGTCGAGTACGTCCGAAAGACCCTGCTCGCCGATGACGAATCCGGCGCGTGAGATCGCCGAGGGCCTGGGTTATGGACCACGCGTATCGTCCAAGGTGAAGAGTGCCGCAGAGGGGGTGCCAGCGGCGCCGATGGTGGCTAGGAACGGTCGTCGATCCGTTCAAATGCAACGCGGCTATCCGGAAGGAAGCGGTGGTCGTCGATGAAGGGGTGAACTAGGACGGCCGATTGGCGACTGGGCGTCGTGCCGGGGGCAAGCGATGCGGACTCGAGAATTGGCCGATGGGGCGATGATTGGGCGGCCGGTGTGTCGTGTCGTCGGCTGTGGAATCTGGAAGCTGCCATAGAAGTTGGTCGTTCGACGTCGGTCGAGTTCGTTCCCAATCCCGACGCAGTCTATCGGTTGAGGTCGAGTTTGGAGACGTCTTATCTACCGGAGATGTTTGACCCAGCGCGGACCGCCTTCCTTCTCAATCGCCAGCATGTGGCCACGTCCGCTCTCGATTGCCCTTCTCGACGCCCCCCGCCTTCCCCGAGGAGTTCCTAGTTCGCATCTACTGTCTGTTTCATCGTTATCTACCGGACGGGTGGCGCTACACTTGGGGGCCGCTATATGCTCGATAGACTCTGAACCAATCGCTCAGGCGTCCGCCTTGCTCAGCTCGGCTCTGACGTCGTTCAGGTG
>CAZAYR010000165.1:0-5326 GCA_964489365.1 uncultured Salinarchaeum sp. | reverse complement strand
GGGCCACCCCCATCGAGTCGATCTCGATGTCCTCGACCCGGCAGAGCAGGCCGTGGCCGCCCTCGTGGACCACAAGCCCGACGAGGAGTCCCGCGACGATCTCGGGGGCGACCGAGAGCGGGAGGAACTCGTTCACGCCGGGGATGACCAGGACGTTCTGGGGCTGGGCCACGGGGCTTTCCTCGGCCGTCAACACGGACGCGATGGCGGCGTTGAGGACGACGAGGAACATGCCGAGCATGATCACCAGCGCGATCCCGACGCCCAGGTTCCCCCAGGCCCGCCAGAACCGCCGGTGGCGGGCCAGTCGGTTGAGGAACGCCCGCCCCCGCCCCGTGTGGATCGTGAGAATCGGCCCCTGCGTGCGCACGCTCTCGGGGAGGCGACCGGTGCGGGAGAGGACGACAAGGAGCGCCCAGTAGACGAGGAAGCCGGTCACCGCCCACCACAACAGCCTCATCGGTTGTGCTCGGATGTCGCCGACCAAATCCGTTGGGTTCCACACCTCATCGCTCGCGCCGGAGCCGCCCCTCGACGAAGGATCGATCGAGCGCCGCCAGGAACGGCCCAAGCTTGGGGCCCTCCTCCCGGTCGAGGAACAGGCGGTAGCCGGCTCGGAACAGGGCCGCGGGTTCGAGGTCGTGGTCGCGCGCGGCCTCGAAGATTGCCGCCTGGACGCGGTCGCCGTCGGCTCCATTCGCCACGACGTCCGCCACCTCGTCGAGTGCGGCCGCCGTCGCCGTATCGAGGTCGACGCTCGGGCGCTCGGCGCGTTGCAGTTCGTAGTTATACTCGTTGTCCGTCCGGCGGGCCCAGCGGCGTGCACGGTCGACCCGGTCCAGGGCTTCGGCGACGGCCCACCGGGGGGCATCCGCCGGGAGATGGCCCTCCCGCCTGGCGATCGTCTCCCGGAGGTCCTCATCCTCGGTCATGCCAAGGACCGCCGCAAACCGGTAGGGGATCCGGAGGCGATCCGGTCGGACCTCCTCGACGAGGAACGGGTAGACCCGTTCGGCGTAGGCCCGCTCGGATTCGCTCGCCTCGACCCGGCCCAGGGCGATCGCCTCCAGCCGATCGAAGCGATCGGCGAGCTGGTCGATCCGCTCGATCGAGAAGTCCCGGCCACGGGTCGGATCCCGGGCGAAAAACGACAGGAGCACCGGCGCCGCCACCAGTTCCAGTACGTCCCCGACCATGATGACGTGACCGTCCGAGGACGAGAACGGTTCGCCCTCGAACGTGAACCACTCGTAGGTCATCGGCACGGGAGGGTCGATGCCGAACAGTTCCTCGGCGATGTCCACCCCGCTCGGCCAGGAGCCCTCCGCGTGATCCTTGCCGAACGGCTCGAAATCGACACCCAGTGCCGCCCACTGGGCGACCCACTCGAACCGCCACGGGAGTTTCCCCCCTCGCAGATCGGTCTCGCCCTCGTGGCCGCAGCCCTCGATCGTCCGGTTGCCCGCCTCGATGTCCGTACACCGGTAGGCGATCGTGTCCTCCTGGGCATCGACATCCAGGACCGTCTCCGTCTCCTTCCCGCAGGCCGCACAGTGAGGCTTGAACGGGACGTACTCCGCGTCGACCTTCGACTGGTGGCGCGCGAGCACCTCGGCCGCATCGTCCCGGTGCTCGAGGAGCATACTGACGGCCTCGTCGAACGCACCGGATTCGTAGAGTTCGGTCGTCGAGATCACCTCGACGGGTATCGCCAGCTCCTCGGCGATGTCGGCAATGAGCTCCGTGAAGTGATCCCCGTAGGAGCCACAACAGCCGAACGGGTCGGGGATGGCCGCATACGGGTGCCCGAGATTGCGACCGAGGGCCGCGGCGTCGACCTCGCCGAGTTCGACCAGATTGCCGTCCAGATCGGCGAGTTTTCGGGGGAGCCTCCGGAGCGGATCGCGGTCGTCGGCCGTAAACACCTGCCGCACGGTATGGCCCCGCTCCCGGAGGACTTCGGCCACAAAGTATCCGAGCACGATCTCGTTGGCATTCCCGAGGTGGGGGACCCCCGACGGGGAGATGCCGCCCTTGATGACGATCGGCTCGTCGGGGGTGCGGGCCTCGATGCGATCGGCGATCGCGTCCGCCCAGAAGGCGTCGTCGGCCTCCGTTTCCGTCATCGAACCGATTCCGTTGCGGGCGCGATTTCCGTGCCATCGTGCTCACCGTCGAGAATCGCTGCCGGCAATGCCTCCGCCTCCGTGCCATCGACGACAAGCGCTCGCATCCCGGCTCGCTGAATCAGCTTCGCCGCGAGGAGGTCCACGGGCGCCGGGCTACCCGCGTTCATCTCGAGATCCGCAATGGTCTCGACGAGCTCGCGAGGGGTCATCCGCTCGTACCGGGTGGCATCATCGTGCTCGTTGGGGTCCGCGTCGAAGACCCCCGGCACACTCGTCGCGAAGACGACCAGATCCGCGTCGATGTACTCGGCGAGGGCCGCGCTGACGGCGTCCGTCGTGTGGCCGGGGGACACACCACCCATGACACAGACGTCACGGGACCCGAGATGGGTGCGGGCCTCCTCGTAGGTTTCCGCCGGGGTCGGATGCACCGAATCCCCCAGGGCAGCGATCAACAGGCGCGCGTTGACGCGCGTGACGGCGATCCCGATGGCGTCGAGTTCGATCTCGTTCGCCCCGAGCGCGCGCCCGCTCCCAATATAATCGCGGGCGACGGCGCCGCCGCCCACCACGACGCCGAGCGTGCAGTCGGCTTCCGTCAGCTCGCGAACGGTTTCCGCGTACGCGGCCACCTGGGCGTGGTCGCCACTGGGCGAGAGCACGCTACCGCCGACGGAAAGCACGGCCTTCATCGGCCGAAATGAGCCCGGATCGCGGCTTAAGACTTTTCACCTCCCCGGTCGGCCGGCTGCGACGAAGGCTACAAGCCCGTCGTCAACGAGGGCTCGCGTATGTACGTGCTGCGGGTACACGACCTCCCGCCGGATCTCCAGCAGAATCTTCTCGAAATGCTGGCCGAACGTGGTTCCGTTGGCGTCGTCAGAGGGGAGGAAGCGACCTCGCTGACCCTCCCCGACGGGACGACCGTCACCACGACCGACGCGCCGGATCTCGAGACCCTCGATCTGCTCGCGCCGCGCTGTGACTACGCCGTGTTGGTCGGGGGGCCGCTCGAATACGGCGCGGAATTGAACGAGTCCGGGGGCATGGTCCGCGGATCCCTCCTCGACGAACCCGTCGCGCTCGATCGCGTCGACGGCAAGGCGATCGTCGATCGGGTCGAGGAAACGGAGCCATACGTCACGCTCGCGTCGCTGGTCGAGCGGATCAAGGACCATCCCAAGGCGGAGCGGGCCGGTGCGATCGCGACCTTTACCGGGCGCGTTCGTGCGAAGGATGACCCGGACGATACGCCCACCGAACACCTCGAGTTCGAACGGTACGGGCCAGTCGCTCGGGAGAAAATGGACCGCATCCGCTCGGACCTCCTCGCACGCGAGGGCGTCCACGAGGTTCTGATGCACCACCGGACGGGCGTATTACCGGCGGGACGGGACATCGTATTCGTCGTCGTCCTCGCCGGGCACCGCGACGAGGCCTTCGAGACCGTTGAGGAGGGCATCAACCGGCTCAAGGCCGAGGTCCCGATCTTCAAGAAAGAAGTCACGATCGACGAGGAGTTCTGGGTCCATAACCGTCCTTAGGGTGCGCGTTAGATAGTTGGACCGTCCTTATCCGGCAATATTTGTCGCGAGTATCGGAGAAATACCAATCGGGGGGTAGGCGCCGGGGAAACGAACGTCGCGGGTTTGAACACATTCGAAACCCCTTGAAACAAGACGATAAAACGTCTCGCCCATTCTGAGGCGTTCGTGAAAGGTCCCCGAACAAGCCTTCGATCGTAAAAACTCCGAAAATTGTGTCAACCATCCCTCCTTTATATCGGGTTGACGTCTCCAGGCAAAAGCGAGGTAATCCCGCATGAGCACGACACAATCGCCCTCCATGGAAACGGTCGACAAGGAAACGCGGCTGCGTGAGTTCCTCCGTGAGAAAGTCTCCGACGGAGAAGTGTATTTCAAGAGCAAATTTATCGCCGACGAGGTTAATCTGAGTCCAAAAGAGATCGGTGCCCTGATGGTCAAACTCAAAGATTCTGCAACCGAATTAGAGATCGAGAAGTGGTCGTACACGAGCGCGACCACGTGGCGCGTGACGACGGCGTAGAGATTACGGCTGTCGTAACCGGACGTTCTCTTCGCGACGAGTCCAATCCTTAATTTGGCCCCGTCGCATAACCAAGTCCGATGCCCGAATCGTTGGCGTCGTCGGGGGCCCCCTCCCCGGCGGCGATCGATCACGTATTTCTCGTCTACGAGACGGAGGTCAACGGGGACGAGATCCGATATTACGGGACCCCTCGGGCCCCCATGCAGGACGTCGTGCAGGAAGTGTGGCAGCTCTTTCGGGATGCCGGCTACGAAGTCCGGCTGACCCGGGAGCTCGGCGAGTGGATCCTCGTCGCGGAGCCGATGTCCGTCGGGGTCGACGGCATCCCCTGGACGAACGTCATCCTCGCGCTGGCCACACTGGCCTCGACGCTCTTTGCCGGCTCCATGTGGTACCATATCGACCCGTTCTCGCCGGAATATGCGTGGATCGACATACTCCAAGCCTGGCCGTTTGCCGCGTCGATCATGTTCGTGCTGGGCGTGCACGAGCTCGGCCACTATGCCCTGAGCCGCTACTATCGGGTCGACGCCTCGTTACCCTACTTCATCCCCATCCCCACCCTCATCGGGACGATGGGCGCCGTGATCCGAATGAAGGGACAGATCCCGTCCCGCCGCGCGCTGTTCGACATCGGCGTGGCCGGGCCCATTGCGGGGCTCGTCGCGACGATCGGAGTCACGGTGGTCGGGCTTCATCTCCCTCCGGTGGAGGCCCCCGCGGAGATCGTCTCGGACCCCGATGCGATCGCCATCCAGCTGGGCTATCCCCCCCTGCTCGAGTTCCTGGCCTGGGCGGTCGACCAGCCGCTCGTCTACGAGAGCGAAGCGATGGCGCCGAATCCCGTGGTGATCGCCGGGTGGGTGGGGATGTTCGTGACCTTCCTCAACCTGATTCCCGTCGGACAGCTCGACGGGGGCCACATCCTCCGCAGCGTGATGGGGGTGCGCCACGGGGCGGTGGCGACCCTCGTTCCCGTGGCCCTCTTCGGGCTCGCCGGCTACGTCTACTTCATGCGGGACGTGACCGCCTCGGCGGCCGGCATCTGGCTCTTCTGGGGGCTCCTGACCACGCTGTTCCTCGCCGTTGGGTCGGCACGGCCCATCGACGATCGCCCGATCGGGCGA
>CAZAYR010000164.1:0-5344 GCA_964489365.1 uncultured Salinarchaeum sp. | reverse complement strand
CCGGAACATCATGTAGGGGACCCAGCCGACCCCCGCCTCGAGGAACGAGAAGTTGAGGTCGGGGAACTTCTCCGGGGTGCCGTTGACGATGAGGCTCGTCATCGTCATCATGTGCGCCCAGGGGTGGGCGAGCATGTGGTTCTCGAGGAAGCGGTTGAACTGGTTGTCCTGGATCGGGAAGTCCTTCGCGAACGGCGCGCCCGCGGAGGCGTGGTACGCGACATGCAGGCCATGGTCCTCCGCGGCCCGGTAGATGGGATCGTATGTCGGATCCCCCAGCGGGGGCTGGGCGCCGCTGTCCAGAAGGTACACGCCCACGATCCCGCGCTCGTCGGCCATCCGGTCGATCTCCTCCGCGGCCGCCGCCGGGTCCTGCGGGGCGACTGTGCCCAGGCCGAAGAACTCCGCATAGTGGTCGAGATAGTGCTCGATGAGATAGTCGTTGTACGCGCGCATCAGCGCGACCGCCCGGTCGTCCTCGGGGACGGAGTTGACCATCGCGAACGCGTTGATGAGCGGATAATCGATCCCGAACTCGACACAGACTTTCTCGTGCAGCTGCTCAGCACTCCGGACGTGGTCCTTCTCGCTCTGGATCTTTCCGCCCATATACCGGTTCCACCCCGACCGGTGGACGGGCGTGTAGGTCGGGTACTTGGTGATCGAGCGGTGGGGCTCCTCGCAGTACTCCGCGAGTTCGTCGAACGGGATCGAAAGATGGACGTCCGTATCCACGACGGTGGTGTCCCGAAAGGGCTCCCGTCCCGACCGGGTACGGCTCATGGGATCAGTTCTCGGCGTTCCAGGGCTTAACTGCGGCGGGTCCGGCCGTTCTCAAATTTTGAAAATCGTCGAGGGAACCGTGCTTTCCCGACACGAACGCCCACATGCAAGCCCATGATCCATACAAACTCATCACGACGATGGTTCCTCGCCGCGGCCGGGACGGCAGGGGCAGTGGCGGTCGCCGGCTGTCTCGATTCGGGATCGGCCGGGGAACCGGCCGATGGCGACACCGAAACCGACGAGGGGCTGCCCGCACCGAAGACGCCCGACGTGGAGACGATCGCGGGGGATCCGACGGACGTGCCCGCGCCCGTGGACTGGCAGGAACCACGGCGCCACGAATGGACACTCGAAACGCGGGAACTGGTGGCCGAGGTTGAATCCGGCGTGACGACCCGGTATATGACCTACGACGGCCGGATTCCGGGGCCGCTGTTCCGGTGCCGGGTGGGCGATACGATCCATCTCACCTTTGACGTCGCCGAGGACGAGAACGTCGACGTCCACAACGTCGACTTCCACGCGGTCTACGGGCCGGGCGGTGGCGCCGTCAGCACGACCGCCGGGCCGCGGGACGAGGCCCAGGAGATCGAGTTCACGACGATCTACCCGGGGGTGCACATTTACCACTGTGCGCCAGGGCTCCACGACCAGCACATCAGCCTGGGCATGTTCGGGGCGATCATCGTCGAACCCGAGGACGGGCTCCCGCCGGTCGACCGCGAGTTCTTCCTCGGGCAACACGAACTCTACCTGGAGGGCGAGAACGGCGAGGAGGGCCACCACCGGTTCGACGCCGACGCGATCGCCGACGAGAACCCCACGTACGTCCTCTTCAACGGCGAAGCCGGCCGGTTTACCGAAGGCGGGGACTACGGACCGCTCCAGGCCGAGGTCGGCGAGACGGTGCGGGTGTTCTGGTGTAACGGCGGTCCGAACCTCGTCAGTACCCCCCACCCGATCGGCAACGTGTGGACGCGCTGGTACCGCGATGGTGACGTCATCTCCGATCCCGCCAGGTACGTCGAGAGCGCGACGCTCGGCGCGGGCGCGACGGCGTTTGGGGAGATGGATATGACCGTCCCCGGGCCCATCCACCTCGTCGATCACGCGTTGAGCCCGGTCGTCCGGAAGAACTTCCAGGCGACCATCGAGGTGGTCGGCGAATCCGACCCGGAGATCTTCAACCCCGACCCGTAGGGTCGGTCGTCCTTATTGACTCGTCCGGTACCCCGAGCGCGTTTCGAGGATCACGTACCCGACGATGGTCGCGACCGCGACGATCACCCCGACCGCCGAGAGTTCCACGCCCACAATATCCCGCCCCGGCAAGGCGATGACGACACCCGCGGTGAGGAAGAGGATCGTCAACATCACCAGGTAGCGCACCCGCGCCTCCACCGGCACGAGGCCGTCCTCGTTGCGGAGCGCCAAATAGAAATGCGCACCGCCGAAGAGGATCGCGTAGCCCACGAGCGCGAGTCCGAGCGCCCCCCGGCGCGAGATCTCCCCGACCCCAATGAGGTCCACAAGGGCGAAGACACCGAGCCCGACGAGCACCGCCACGATATGGACGCGGGTATCCCGGGAGAGCATTGCTCGCGAATCGCCCGCAACATCCGTTAACGGTTTCGGTGATGGGACTGGGTTTATCCCGCTCGCGCCCGTCCGATATGGTGGCCGATGCCCCACACCGTCGAACTCTCGGACGACCTGCGGGAACGGATCGACCAGTATCGGGACGAGGATCAGACATACGAGGAGTTCCTCGACGAGCTCATCTCCATCTACGAGACCGAAGGGATCTTCCTCCAGGAAGGCTACTCCGAGTAGTCGGTGTGGTGCGACGGACCCGCGAATTTTAGGAAGACCTAAACCCCGGAGCCCGCTATGTCGATCCGAACTGGCCGATGGGGACGGAACTTCGCACGCGTCCGGACGAGGAGGTCACCACGGAGCCGACGGGTGACCCGGTGCTGTCGCTCGATGATGTCGCCAAGACCTATGGCGACGCCGCCGCCGTGCAGGGTGTCTCTCTGACTGTCCACGAGGGCGAGCTGGTCACCCTTCTCGGGCCGAGCGGCTGTGGGAAGACCACGACGCTGCGCCTGATCGCCGGCCTCGAACGACCCGACAACGGCGCAGTCCGCCTCGGGGACTACCGGCTGGCCGATGGCGACCGCGCCGTCGCCCCGGAGGATCGGCCGATCGGTCTCGTGTTTCAGGATTTCGCGCGCTTTCCCCCTCTCACGGCGGCCGAGAACGTCGCGTTCGGCATATCCGACCTGCCGCGTGAACAGCGGACACGGCGGGTCGAGGAGCTCCTCGAGCTCCTGGATCTCGCGGAACTCGCCGATCGATCGCCACGGGAGCTGTCCGGCGGGCAACGCCAGCGCATCGCACTGGCGCGGTCGCTCGCCGTCGAGCCGGAGATCCTGCTGCTGGACGAACCGTTCTCCAACCTGGATGTCGATATGCGGGTCGAGATGCGCGAGGAGGTCCGGCAGATCCTCAAGGAGGCCGGGGTGACGGCGATCTCCGTCACGCACGACCAGGAGGAGGCCATGTCGATCAGCGATCGCGTGGCCGTCATGCACCGGGGACGGATCGAGCAGGTCGGCCCCCCCGAGGACGTGTTCCAGCAACCGACGTCACGGTTCGTGGCCGAATTTCTGGGGCACGCCAGCTTCCTGTCCGCCCACGTCGTCGGTGACATCATCGAGACGGGGATCGGCCGGATCGGCCGGGACCAGGTCCACGGGCTCGCGGCCGAATACGATCACACCTCGATCGACATCATGGTCCGGCCGGACGACGTGATCGCGCGTCCCGTCGACACGGAGGCGGAAGCGAACGGGACGGTGACCTATCGACGATACCTCGGACCGACGGTCCTCTACCGGGTCGAGCTCGACAACGGGGATACCGTCGAATGCATGCACAATCACGTCGAGGACATCTCCCTGGACGAACGGGTCCGCGTGGAACTGCCCGCGTCCCACGACCTGGCGTGGTTCCCGACGGACATGTGAAGAACAGAAAGTATTTTAGTTCCTACAGGACACCGTTCCGGTGGGGCTGTGCGGGACAGTATTTTTCCATGTCCCCGTGGCCCCGGACCCCCCACCCCTCTCGCGCATGACGATCCCCGAAGAGCGAATCGACCGGCTCGAGGACCAGGCCGCAGCTGCGGCACGACGGGGGGAGGAGGATCATTCCCGCGCGTACGTGCGCTTGGCCCGTCGGATCGCCGAACGCCACCGGCTCCGGTTTCCCCGGCCCTTCGAACGACGGACCTGCGATCGCTGCGATACGTACCAAATCCCCAGCCGGAACGTCCGCGTCCGGCTCCAGAACGGCCACGTCGTGATGACGTGCGATTGTGGTGGCCAGACGAGATACCCCTACGATTGAGGCCTGGCATGGGAGAGCTAGCCTTTTTACGGCCACTCCAGACAGTCCAAGCAGGTGATCGGATGGGCGACGATCTCACCGGGGATATCCACGACCTCGACGTGACTGTCTGGGTCGGGAAGGACGGCATCGGCGCAGTCGTGGACGAGCTCGCCGGCCAGTTGGAGGACCGGGAGCTCGTCAAGGTCCGGTTCCTCCGCTCGACGCAGAGCGGGACCGATGTCGAGGAACTCGCGGCCGAGCTGGGCGAGCGCGTCGATGGCCAAGTCGTGGACGTGCGGGGGCACACGGCGGTGTTCCGGGCATGATCGCGTCACTGCTCGAGCGCTTGTGGCTCCCGGAGGAGGCGATCGAACCCGTGGCGACCGCCATCACGCTCCTCGTGGCATTCGTCGTCATTTACGCGATCGGTCGGGTCGTGGTCGTCCCCCTGATCGACAGGCTCGTCGACCGGCGCGGGTTGGATGCGCATGCCCGCAAACCGGTGATGCGTGTCTCGCGGGCGCTTGTCCTCTTTGGCGGGGTCGTGATTGCCCTCGGCGTGGCCGGATTACAGAGTCTCCTCTTCGCGTTTACGGCGGTGGCCGCGGCCGGGACACTCGCGATCGGGTTCGCGATGCAAAACGTGATTTCGAACTTCGTGTCGGGGGTGTTCATCTACTGGGACAAGCCGTTCCGGATCGGGGACTGGGTCGAGTGGGAGGACCAGGCGGGGATCGTCGAGGACATCCGGCTCCGGACGACCCGCGTGCGCACCTTCGATAACGAACTTCTCACTGTGCCCAACTCCGAGCTCACCGAGAACGTCGTGAAGAACCCGGTCGCGTACGATCAGATCCGCCAACGGTTCACGGTGGGGATCGGCTTCGACGATGACATCGCCGCGGCGATCGACGCCTTGGTCGAGGAGGCCAACGCCCACGAGGAGATCCTCGAGGACCCGGAGCCGTCAGTGCGACTGACCGAACTCGGTGACTCCGCTGTGTTGTTGCAGGCACGGTTCTGGGTCGCCGAGCCCAATCGAGCAGATTTCATCCGGATTCGGGGGGAGTACGGGGCGAACGTCAAGCGTCGCCTCGACGCCGAGGACATCGACATCCCGTTCCCGATCCGCACGCTCGACGGGGAGATCACGCTCAGCGAA
>CAZAYR010000163.1:0-5396 GCA_964489365.1 uncultured Salinarchaeum sp. | reverse complement strand
AACATCGTCCCGTGGAACGAGATCAACGTCCAACCCCTCGGTGACCGGACGGCGTTCGTCCGGGGGATCCTCGAGGGGGCTGGCTTCGAGACCACCAACCCTCTCTACGTCGCCGGTGGATTGGAGGAGACCGTCCTCCACTCCTACATCTACAGCGGCATGCAGTACATGTCGCCGGAACTCGAGTTGGTCCCGGGGCTGGCGACGAGCCTCGAGTTCATCGACGAGACGACCGTCGAGGCGGAGCTCCGCGACGGCGTCACGTGGCACGACGGGGAGGACTTCGACGTTGGCGACGTGGCGTTCACGGCGGAGTACCAGATCGAACACGAACCCCCCGAGCAGGCGTTCTTTTGGGAACCGCTCGTCGCGGACGATCCCACCGAGATCGTCTCCGAGTCCGGGGCCGGGACGATCCGGTTCAACCTCTCCCGGCCCGTGGCCCACTGGCTGACGACCGGTGGCTACTGGGGGATGATGGTGCCCCGACACATCTGGGAGGACATCGACGACCCCGTCGATCACGTCCCCGACCCGCCAATCGGGACCGGCCCGTTCCGGTGGGAATCGTGGGATCAGGGCTCCCGGACTGAACTTGTGCGCTGGGACGACAGTTGGTTGTGGGACGACGCGTACAAACAGGAGGTCCTCGGCGATCAATACGTGAGCGGGTCCGGCCCGGACCGGATGATCTACGCCGTCGTCGGCAGCGTCGACACACTGGTCGGGGCGTTACAGGGCGGCGACATCGACACCGTGGCGCCGAACTTCACGATTCAGAACGCGCGGCAGGCAGCCGAGGGGGCCGACCACCTCGAGTGGGACTCCACCCCGACTATCACGCCGACGATCGCGTGGGCGGACCGGACGAACCCCCTCCAGCGCGACATGGAATACCGCGTCGCCTTCGAGGGCTACGCCCTGAACTACGAGGACGTCGCCGAGCAGGTGTGGGAGGGCGAAGGCATGGTCAACCCGGCGAGCATCGAGGTTCACCCGTCCCAACCGTGGTACCCCGACGACCCGATCGAGTGGGGCCACATGCAGGACTTCGACCGGGCGCGCGAAATTTTGGCCCAAGCGGGCTATACGTGGGACGATCAGGACCGCATCTACTTCCCCGAAGGAGACGCGTGGGAGGCCTTCTACGAGCGGGTCCAACCGGAGAACATGAACTCCCGCCGCGAGGAGCTGGGTCAACCCGATTTCTCCTGAGATAGAACGACTTATTCCACCCGCGTCGAATCCCACGATTACCCGGTTGAAATGAATCGATTCCAGCGGTTCATCATCAAGCGGTTGATTCTGAGCGCCCTGCTCACCATCGCCGCCGTCACGATCATCTTCATCCTCCTGCGGTTCATGCCCGGCACGCCGTTCGAGCAGATCATGATGTCCGATCAGGCCCCGCCCGAGGCGATGGAGCGGATGCGGGCGCGCTACGGCTTGGACGACCCGCTCCACATCCAGTATCTGAAATACGTCAGGAGCATGCTCCTCCTGGAGTTCGGGTTCTCCATCCGGACGGGGCGGCCGGTCTGGGAGATCCTCCTGCCGAAGCTGCGGAACTCGCTGGTGCTCTTCCTCCCGGCGGTGACCTTCACGGCGATCGTCAGCTCGCTGCTAGGGATGTACGCCGGCTGGCACCGCGGGAGCTGGTTCGAGCGATCGAGTATCTCGGTCTCGACGGCTCTCCGGGCGACGCCGCGGTTCGTCACCGGCGTCCTGCTGCTCATGATCTTCGCCTACGGCCTCGGGTTCTTCCCCTCATTCGGGATGCGGTCGATCACCGCCTCCCCGGAGGGATGGTACGACCTCTACGTCTCGTGGGATTTCCTCCATCACGCCGCGCTGCCGTTCGCCACGACCGCACTCTACTACAGCGGCGACTTCCTCCTGTTGGCCAGAAACGGCGTCATCGAGCGGAAGGGGTCGGCGTTCCTCAAACTCCATCGGGCGAAGGGGCTCACGGAAACGGAACAACTCATGCGCGCCGGGCGGAACTCGATGCTGCCGCTCATTACGTACTTCGCCCAGCGACTCGGCCTCCTCTTCGCCGGGAACATCCTCATCGAGGTCGTCTTCGCGTGGCCGGGCATCGGGAGGCAGGTCGTCTTAAGCCTCGAACAGTCGGATTACCCCACCGTCCAGGCGGCGGTGTTCCTGATGGCGTTGGCGATCATCCTCGCGAACCTGCTGGCGGACATCGTCTACGGGTATTTCGACCCGACCCTCGAGACGGGTGAGACGGTATGAGCTTTGAGGGCACTGGCCTCGGCGAAGACCCCGAACGCTACGCGAGCCGGATGTGGAGCTGGTACGCCTTCCTCAAGCAGGATCGGGCCTTCCTCGTCGGCGTGTTCATCGTCCTCGGGTTCCTCCTGTTAGGGTTATTCGGGCCCTACCTTGCGCCGTACGATCCGATCGCCGAGTACGTCCGCGAGGAGGGCCAAACCGTCCGGCTCGCCGAACCCTCGCTCGCGACGCCGATGGGGACGACCCAATACGGCCGCGACGTCTTCAGCCAATTCGTCGCCGGGACCCGGCCGACGATGATCGCGGGGATCGCTGGCTTCCTTTCGGGGATCCTCGGGTTCCTCGTGGGGCTCACGGCCGGGTACTACGAGGGCTGGATCGACGAGGCGTTGATGCGGCTCACCGACCTCTCGTTCTCGGTGCCGGCGTTTCCCCTGGCGTTGGTGATCCTCGACGTCCTCGAGCCGCGAATCTGGATCATCTTCCTCGTCTTACTCATCCTGTTGTGGCGCCTCTCCGCCCGGGTCGTCCGATCGGAGGTCCTCACGGTGAAAGAACGCACGTTCGTCCAATCGGCCGAAGCCAGCGGCGCCGGCGATTTCCACCTCATGTTCCGGACGATCGCGCCCAACGTGATCCCGATCGGCCTCCTCTATTCGACCTACGACTTCGCCCTCGCCATTTCGTTTCAGGCGGGGTTGGCTTTTCTCGGGTACGGCGATCCGACGATGACCAGTTGGGGCCAGATGATCCGGGAGGTCTACGGCTCGGGCTTCATGCGGGAGGCGTGGTGGTGGTTGCTCCCGCCGGCGTTGGGCATCGCGGTCATCACGGTCACCGTTTTCTTCGTCGGCCGGAAGTACGAGGAGATACTCAACCCGGAGATAACCAACTAATGTCACTGTTGACCTGTGAGCACCTCGAAGTCACCTACGAGACGGCCGACCGGGACATCTACGCCGTCAACGACGTCTCGTTCGAACTCGACCACCGCGAAAGCCACGGCCTCGTCGGCGAGAGCGGTTGCGGAAAGACCACCGTCGCCGAGGCGATCCTCGGCCTGCTCCCCGATAACGCCGACATCGGCGCCGGCACGATCGGCTTCGACGGCCAAGACCTCCTCCAGTTGGGGGAGCGGGACCTCCGGTCGATCCGCTGGGCGGGCATCTCGTATATCCCCCAGAGCGCGATGGACTCGCTCGATCCCGTGATGCGCACGGGCGCACAGATCGTCCAGGCCATCCGGAAACACCGCAGCGTCTCGAAAGCCGAGGCCCGCGAGCGGGTCAAGGAGGTCTTCGACCTGGTAGGGCTCGACACCAACCGCATCGACGATTACCCCCACCAGTTCAGCGGCGGGATGCGCCAGCGGGTGACGATCGCGATGGCCATCGCGCTGGAACCGGACCTGATCATCGCCGACGAGCCGACGACTGGCCTCGACGTCATCGTCCAGGACCGGATCATCGACAAGATCCTCGAGATCCAGGCCGAAACCGACAGCGCACTCCTCCTGATCACCCACGACATGGGCGTCGTCGCCGAGACGTGCGATCGGGTCTCGGTGATGTACGGTGGGAAGATCATGGAGCAAGGATCGACGACCGACGTCTTCACCGCGATGGGCAACCCCTACACGATGGGGCTCAAGAACGCCTTCCCCGATCTCTCGGTCGACGCCGCCGAGTCGATCTCGATCCCCGGCTCCCCGCCGGAGTTCACGACCGAGCCCTCGAGCTGTGTCTTCGTCGACCGGTGCCCCTTCGCCGAGGACGTCTGCCGGGACGGCCATCCCGAGCTGCATCCGGTCACCGACGCGAGCCACCGGTCGGCCTGTCATTTCGTCGATCGGGCCCCCGAACTCCGGCAACAAGCGGCCGAGCGACAGACGTGGGGCCTCCCGCCCGAACCCGTCGACCGTGGGGGATCGACGGGATCGGGCCGGGAGATCATCAAGACCGACGGGGTGACCAAGTGGTTCCCGACGAACCAGACGCCGCTCGATCAGCTCCTCGGCCGCGAGCCCGATTACATCAAGGCCGTCAACGGGGTCTCGGTCACGGTCCACGAGTCGGAGGTGTTCGGGCTCGCGGGCGAGAGCGGCTGTGGGAAGTCCACGCTGGCGCTGTTGTTGGCCGGCCTCGAACCCGTGACCGACGGCCGGATTCACCTCCGGGGATCCGACATCACCGACCTGATCCGGACCGACCCGAAGGAGTTCCGCAAGGACGTCCAGATCATCTTCCAGGATCCCTTCGACTCGCTCAACCCCCGACACACGGTCCAGCAGATCGTCACCGAGCCGCTGAAGATCCACGGCCTCCACCCCGACCGGCGCACGTCGGTGGCGGCGGAGGAACTCGAGGCGGTCGGCCTCGCCCCGGCCGGGCGCTACCTCGATAAGTACCCCCACCAGCTCAGCGGCGGCGAACGCCAACGCGTCGCCATCGCCCGGGCGCTCGTCCTCGATCCGGATCTGTTGGTGTGTGACGAACCGGCCTCGATGCTCGACGTTTCCCTCAAAGCCAGCCTGTTGAATCTGCTCCGGGAGCTCGCCCGCGATCGGGCTATGGGACTGGTGTACATCTCCCACGACATCCCGAGCCTCGCCTACGTCGCCGATCGGGTCGGTATCATGTATCTCGGCGAGCTCGTCGAGACGGGACGGATCCGGGACGTGATCGCCTCGCCGAGTCATCCGTATACCCACGCATTGCTCTCGGCCAACCCCGATATCGACCCCCGGGCAGCAGACGACTTCCCCGGGTTGGCGGGCGAACCCGGGGACCCGATCGACCTGCCAGCCGGGTGTAACTTCGCGCCGCGGTGTCCGAACGCCGAGGCGGACTGCCGCGAGCTCGATCCGCCGTTCTCGCCGGCCACCGGGGCCGACCACGAGAAGAAGTGCCACCACCCGGTCGACGAGGCCGAGGCCCCAACGCTCGCCGACGGTGGCGACTAAGCCCGGAGACGGTCCGGGATCGAGGCGCGTCTCGTCCACCGGATCCGTGTCAGTGGGTTACGGCAGTTCATCCCATTCGTGTTCGATCGACCCGCCGATCGAGGAACTGAAGACGATACAGCCGTACGGATACCGCATGGGTCCGTGGGGTTTCCCGCCCGGCCCGAACAGGTAGTCC
>CAZAYR010000162.1:0-5499 GCA_964489365.1 uncultured Salinarchaeum sp. | reverse complement strand
GCACCGACATGGACGAGGACATCTCGCCGCTGGAGGCGGGGCTCGGCTGGACGGTGGCGTGGGAACCGCCCGACCGGCGCTTCATCGGCCGGCAAGGAACGGACCGCCCTCCTCGGCGTGGGGGCGGGGTTGATCGCCGCCGCGGTCGGGGTTCCCGTCGTCGTCCACGGGGGCGATCGCGTCCCGGTCCAGGCAGGCTGTGCGTACAAACATGTCCTCGACGAGCTCGGAATCCCGACCGCACTCGACCCCGCCGACAGCGCCCGGATCGTCAACGAGACCGGGTTCGGGTTCTTCTATCAGCCCCGGTTCAATCCGGGCGTGGCCGGCCTCCTCGAACGGCGCCGGGCGATGGGCGTCCGGACGATGCTCAATACCGTGGAAACGCTCGCAAACCCGGCGGACGCGGACACCCATCTCGGGAGTTTCTATCACCTTTCGTTCGGAAAGAAGCTCGTCGAGACGCTCGAACGGAGCGAGCGAGCCCGGTTCGAGCGGGCCGTGTTCATGCAGGGTCTCGAGGGCTACGACGACATCCGACCGGGGCAAACGAAGGTAGCCACGTGGGAGGACGGGGAGTTCGAGGCATTCGACATCGAGCCTGCACGCCTCGGGATGTCCTTTTCGATGGAGGATCTCGAGGTGGCCGACGTCCGGACGGATTCCGCCCGGCTGACACGGGACATCCTGTCGGGGGAACGCCGCGGCCCGATCGCGAACGCGATGGTGTTAAACGCGGCGCTCCGGCTGTATGCCGGCGGTGCCGTCACTGAGATCGGCGGTGGCGTGGAGCTTGCCCGGGATGCGATCGCCGACGGGCGGGCGGCCGACCGGCTGGCGGCGCTCCGGGACCGGGGCGCGGAACTGGCCGCCAGATGACCGATCCGGCCGAGGTGGGCAGCGAGGGCCCGCCCGTCGCCGACAAGCCCTACAAACTGCTTTTCGAGGCGAACCGCTGTATCGGCGCTGGCCGGTGTGCCGAGGTCAGCGGGAACTGGGAGCTCGACTTCGAGACGGGGATCGCCCGTCCCCGGACGTATTTTCTCGACGAGGAGGCCCTCGAGGCCAACGTGGCGGCGGCGGAGCGGTGCCCGGCCAAGAAAGGCCGGGGGGTCATCCACGTGATCGACCGGCGCACGGGCGAGGAGATCGCCCCCGATCCCGAAGGGGACGGGACGGTCAGCGTCGACTGGTGATCAGGCGTCCCGAAACGGGTCGCCCTCCTCGAAGTGCTTGGCCGCGAGATACCGGATCCGGTGACGGTTTGCCGGGGCGTCGAATGCGCCCTCGCCGATATCCGCGAGTTCGTCGCGCGCCGCGGTCGTGACGATGTCCCGGAGCTGCGCACGTTCACTCGGCGTCAAGTCCGTGACGTAGGTTTCCTCGGTGTCCCGCTCCAGTTCGACCCACTCGTGGGCGGCGGCGATCAGAAACGAACAGGGCTCCCGGCACGGGAAGGCTCCATCGCCCGACGGGACGTCGATCGGCGTGTCCGCGTCGAACGCCCATTCCCGGCGCTTGAGACATTCCGTGTCGGTACAGCACGCCCAGGCAGCCCGCTCGACGGCGTCGCTAGACAGCTCGGAGACGTCCGCATACCGCCCCGTCTGCCGGGCGGCGGTATCCGCCCAGTGGGACACGTCGAGGTTGCCGTTCCGTTCGCGATGCCAGTTCGCGATCGTCGCGGGGTAAAACGCGTCCACGGTCTCGACGATCGCCGCGCGATCGAGGTCCGCAAACCGCCAGCCGGTCCGGAGCGTGGGCTTGGTTGAGAGCGGTCGGTAGCGCTCGCGATCGTCGAACCGGGCGAGCTCGCGGGCCGCCCGGGGGTCACGATGGACCTCCAGGGCGTCGGACTCGGTGGTTCGATCCGCCAGGTGACACACCGCGTATGCCCGAGTCCCGTCCTCCCGGACGCGTGCGGTGATCGACAGCTCCCCCCAGACCCGTTCGTGGGTCCGCCCGTACCGGGCAGGGACCGCCCGTTCGGCCGCATGTTCGAGCCACCGGGTGAAGGCGAACGCGCCGGACCCCCGTTCATGAGGCCCGTGGTGCCAGATGTACCAGTTCGTCACGAACGAGGGGTTCGCGCCGAGCACGTCCCGGGCCGCGGCTGCGGTCAGTTGGGTGTGCCGTTCCCCGGCCACGGTCACGTCGATCCCCTGAGCGTTCCGTGCGACGCGCAAGCCGTCGAAATCAATCCCGCCGTCGGCCGCCTCGAGGAGCGCATCGAGCTGTGTGGGGGTAGGGGCCGTCGTCACTTGGCGGTCGCCCCCGTGCCCGCCCCGGCGACGGCCCCTTCCGCGTCGGCGACCCGCTCGAGGATCACGTCGGCCATCCGGGCGTCGGTCCCGATCGCCGGGGAATACCGGATCTCCCGTCCGTCGACGCGTCCCCGGATCCCCGCTGCATCGAACGACGCGGGATCGAGGCCGATCGCCCGGGGGATGTCGTGTTTCGTGTGCATGCCGTCGGCCACGAACATCGGGACGACGACGATCCTCGGCGTGTCCACCTGCTCGGTCAGGTCCGTGATCCGGGGCGCTTCGTCGAGGAACAGCGCCTCCACGGCCCCAAACCGATCGAGCTCGCGCAAGCGCTCGACGTGGTTGCGCGTCGACGCGGCGCTCCGTGGATGCCGGTCCGTGCCGTGGCCGACGACCGCCAGGCCGGTCCCGGGACCGATTTGGGTTTCACCGGTCACCGTTTCGGCCCGGTGGACGATGACCTCGCGCATGGTCGGATGGGTCCCGACGGGCGGGGTCGCCTCCACCGTCTTCTCGACGTCGAGCGCGTCGGACTCGCGGACGCGAAACTCGCGGGGCAGGACCGTGTCCACGAAGTAGCCCTCGGCCATGAACAGCGGGACGACGTACACCGTGTCGCTTTCAAGCGTGCGGAGGACCTCACGAAATGCGGGCTCCTCCTTCCAGAACGCTGCCCGGACTTCCGCAAAGCCCTCCCGTTCACGAATGCGGTCGACGTGGGCGAACGCCGGCCGGGCGGCGTCGGGGTCGTGATGGGAGCCGTGAGCCGCCACGACCAGCGCCGTGGAGTCCGCCATTTGCGGGTGGATGGCCGTCGAGGTTATGAGGGTTGCGTCCCTGCGTCGCGCTGTTCGAGCGCCGCTGCGACGACGAGCGGGAAGGTGATCGTCGCGTCCCCGTAGACGCTGACGTTCTCCCCGTCGGGCTCGATCTTGCCCCACGAGCGAGCCTCGTTGAGCGTCGCCCCCGAGAGCCCGCCGGTCGCCGGCGGGTCCATCGTCAACTGGACGGCATACCGGTGTGCGCCCGGGGTGACGAGCCGGGACTGGAGGACGTAGTTCTTCGGCACGCCCCCGCCGACCACGAACGCCCCGGTCTCGTCGGCGTCGTGGACGAGGTCGTTTAGCCCGGTCATATCCCCGAGTGCGTCGAGCGTAACCGGATTGACTTGGCTCCAGAGCCACGCCTGCAGGCCCAGGACCGAATCCTGGATGGCGGGACAATAGACCGGCACGTAATGCTCGGCCGCCGCGGCGGCGATCCCGGGGGCTTCGTCCACGTCCTCGGCCTCGTTCGCGGCCGCGTTCGCGTGCCCGAGGGCCGCGGTCAAGGCCTGGATCGTGACCGTCCCCTCTAACCCCGGAAAGACGCGCTCGCGGAGGTGAGACTCGAAGGTCGCAAAGTGCGCTTGCGGGAGATAGACGTCGTAGATGCGATCGACCCCCTCCTCGCGGAGCGCCTCGTCGTGTTCGCGTTCGGTGCGCTCATCGGGAACAACGTCCCCGTGCTCGTGCTTGCCACCGATCGCTTCGACGGCGTCGTGGGTGAGGTTCGCCCCCGTCGTCACGAGCGCGTCGACGTGGCCGTCCCGGATCAGCTCCGCGACGATGCGCCGCATGCCCGCCGGCACCATCGCCCCGGCAAGCCCCAACAGCACCGTCACCTCCTCTTCAGCGAACATCCGTTCGGTCACCGCCGCGGCCTCGTGCACGTTCGAGGCCCCGAACCCGGCGTGGCGGTAGGCCTCGACCAGTTCCCCCACTGTCATCCCCGGCGCGACCCGGACGTGCTCGATCGGATCCCGGTGGTCGCTCATCTTACGGGCGTCTCATGGGGGCGACGGCTTGAACGGTCCGATCACCACCCCTGGCTTACAGGCCGGTCGGATGGGACACGAACGTCGTCGATAACCCCCACTCCTCGACGAGTTCCGCGAGCGACCGGACGCCGAAGGTCTCGGTGCCGTAGTGGCCGGCGAGAATGACGTTGATCCCGTGTTCCCGGGCCTCGTGGTAGAGCCGCTGGGCGCCTTCCCCCGTCACGAACACGTCGGCGTCGGCGTCGATGGCCTCGCCCAACCAGTCGGTCCCATCCCCGGTCACGATGGCGACCGATTCGACCCGGTCGGGGCCGAACGAAAGCGCCCGGACGTCGCCATCCCCGGTATCGAGGGTCTCCGAGAGTTCGGTCACGATCGCGTCGAACGCGCGTGGCTCCCGGTAGCGGCCGAACCGGCCGATCGTTTCGCCGTGGAACGCCCCGAACGACTCCGTCCCCTCAAGCGAAAGTCGGTCGGCCACCCCGGCGGCGTTCCCGTAGGTCGGGTGTCCGTCGAGCGGGAGGTGGGAGACGTAGAGCCCGAGTTCGGATTCGATGAGCCGCCGAACGCGGTCGTAGGTCGGACCGGTCAATCGCTCGGTCCCTTCCCACCAGAGGCCGTGATGGGTCACGAGGACGTCGGCGTCGGCCGCCACCGCGTCGTCGATCGTCGCGGAGGCGGCGTCGACGGCGAAGGCGGCATGGTCCACGGACCACGAAGGGTCCCCGACCTGTAACCCGTTCGGGCTGCCGTCGATGTCCGCGTACGCCTCGGTCTCGAGGATGTCGTCCAGTCGGTCGCTGAATGTGCCGAGCTTCATGCATGTGCCTCCGCGTGACTGAAGATGAGCCGCCGGACGAGTTTCGCGGCGAGTGTCGCCGTCTGTCCGTCGTCCCGGTCGTTGACCTCCACGATATCCGCGCCGACGACTGTGGGCGCCAGTTCCATGAGCACCGCCCGGACGATCCGGGGATCGAGCCCGAACGGCTCCCGGGTCCCCGTCGCGGGGGCGTATCCGGGATCGATCCCGTCGACATCCACGCTCACATAGACGTCGGGTTCCTCGAGATCGATCTCGGCTAACCATCCTTCCACCTCATCGACGCGAACGACCGTTATGCCGTTGTCGCGGTCGAGTCGCGCCCACCCTTCCCGGCTGCCCGCTCGGGCGCCCAGGATGACCACCTCGACTCCGGCGTCCCGCATGTGGTGGGCGGTCGTCGCGTGACTCCACGGGTCCCCGTCGAAGGTCGTCCGGAGATCCAGGTGGGCGTCGACGGTCACATAGAGATCCGGCTCGAGGGCGCGGACCCCGGCTACGGAGATCGTGTGCTCGCCCCCGAGGAGGACGGGCAAGCCGCCGGCATCACCGACTTCGCCGGCGAGAAACTCGACATAGTCCTCGGTATCGTG
>CAZAYR010000161.1:0-5541 GCA_964489365.1 uncultured Salinarchaeum sp. | reverse complement strand
GGGCCCAGGAGCTCGACTGGGAGACCCTCCAGCGCATCCAGAGCCGGATCACCGGTGAAAACTCCGAGGTCTCGCGTGTCGTGTACGATGTCACCCACAAGCCCCCCGCCACGATCGAATATGAGTGATAGCATCGCCCGCATCCCACCCCGGCCGCCGGAGGAGGCCCGATGAGCCAGGTCGTCGTGGCGGGCCGGGACGCGTCCGGGTTCGGGGAACGCCTCGAGGAGGCCGGGGCGACGGTCACCCGGGTCGCCGGGCCGATCACGACGTCGGCCCTCGAGGAGGCGGGGATCGCCACCGCGGACGTCTTCGTGCTCACCGACGTCTCGGAGGCGACGGGCATCCCGATCGCCCGCGAGCGAAACGGGTCGATTCGCATCGTGGTTCTCGATGACGCGGCGGTCCCGGATTTCGCGGCTCACCAGGCTGATCTGGTCCTCTCACCCGGCGAGCTCGACGAGGCGATCGTCGTGGATGCGTTGCTCTCGGAGGAATAACTCTCAGGCGACGGGTGCGCTCGCTTCCGGCACAATCTCGTACCCTGCGGACTCGAGGTGCTCTTCGAGCAGCGGTTCCTCCCCCGCGGCGAGCCCCGAACGGGGGCGCACGAGTCCGTTCTCGCGATCGACGAGTTCGAGTTCCAAGCTTCGCACGAGCACCTCGCCGTTGCGGTCCTCCCCCACGAACTCGACCAGGAGCCCCTCGCCGAAGCGATGGAGGTTGACGGTCGTCACCGAGTGCATACGATCGCGTACTCCGGTCGGCGTGTTAGCTCACGTCCCTATCTATATAGACTGACACGCGTCTGACGGGCGTCCGACGCCTCGGGAAGCAATTCGTCGTTACTCGTTCCAGGGTGCCCCCGGGAAATCCACCAGGCGCTCTCGCCGATCGATCGCGTCGATGGCCCCTCGTGCTTCCTGGTCCAGGGTCACGTCAATCGCGTCGAAGTTCTCGCGGATATGGCCCGCGGTCGTCGATTTCGGAATCGGCACGACGCCCGCCATCCCCGCGAGCCACGCCAGCGAAACTTGGGCCGGACTGAGGTCTCGGGTCTCCGCGAGCTCCCGGATCGTCCGGTCGTCACCGACGTTCCCACGCGCAATCGGGCAATAGGCGACGAGGGTGTGGTCGTCGTCGATCGCGCGTTGTCGGAGTTCCTCCTGGGGGAGAAACGGGTGACATTCGACCTGGTGCGCCGCGACCGGGGCGTCGAGGGTATCCATGGCCTCGTCCAGGATGGCCGGTGTGAAATTCGAGAGCCCCACGTGGCGGATAACCCCTCGATCGTGCAACTCGTCGAAGGCGGGGAGGGTGTCGGTCGGCTCGTATTGCCCTGTCGGCCAGTGGATATACAGGAGGTCGATGACGTCGACGCCGAGCCGTTCGCGACAGACGGTCGCACGCTCTAGTACATCCCCGTACGCGAGGTGTTCGGCCTGTAACTTTGTCGCGACGAAAACCTCCTCCCGATCCACGTCGGCACGCCGGAGCCCCTCGCCGACCGCCGACTGGTTCTCGTACATGTCGGCCGTGTCGATATGCCGGTATCCGACCTCGAGTGCCGTTTCGACGGCGCGTCGACAGGCGTCGCCCTTTGCTGTGTACGTGCCGAATCCGACCGGGGACAGGGACTCGTGGGCCATCCGGATACGCGGCATTGCCTTGCCGGGGTAGAAAATGCACGGAAACCCATCGGGCCACGACAGGAGCCCGGGCGGAGACCGCTTTCGGCTGGTGGGCTGTCCGGCGACCGAACGGGCGTGGCGGGATTCGAACCCGCGGTCGAAAGGTTAGGAACCTTTCGCCCTATCCGCTAGGCCACACGCCCTACGAAGATCGTGGCGAGAAACGACCGTTATTGTTCGGATTCGGTTTCCCGATCGGCGGGCTCGGTCTCGGTGGATTCTGTTGTCGTCTCCGACGGGGTTGTCGACTCCGTCTGGGTCGTGCTCGTCCCCCCGGCGGTATCCTCCGCGGGGCTGCCTTCCTGAATCTCCTGGAGTTCCTGCTCGACTTGCTCTCGACCTTTCTTGAATTCACCCATCGCCTGCCCCGTCGAACGGGCGAGCTTCGGGATCTTGTTCGCCCCGAACAGGAGGATGGCGATCAGGAGGATGACCGCGAGCTCTATCCCGCCTGGGACCCCCGGAAACAGGGGGATTGTTTGCAACGACATGCTATGGACAAATTTACCCCGCGAGACGGTTAAAACCTTTTTGGGTTTGTCGACGATACATTGTTACCCGACGGCTTCCGTGCGCGCGGGAAGAGAGAAGGGTTCTTTAGGATCGTTTGGTTCTCACCATACATGTCGATATCGGTGCGTCTCCCCGACGGCTCACAGCTGGACGTCGAGCGCGGGGCGACGGTCGAGGACGTGGCCTATGCGATCGGCCCCGGGCTCGGGCAGGATGCCGTCGCGGGGAAGGTCGACGGCGAGCTCGTGGCGCGGGAACAGCCGCTGGAGGGCGACGTCGAGCTGGAGATCGTGACCCCGGACAGCGACGAGTACCTGGACGCACTCCGTCACACTGCGGCACACGTCTTCGCCCAGGCACTGAAGCGACGTTACCCCGATGCCCGGCTGGCGATCGGGCCGTGGACGGATGACGGCTTTTACTACGATATCGCCGGCGTCGACCTCGATCAGGATGACCTCGAGGCGCTGGAGGCGGAGGCCGAAGAGATCATCGAGGAGGACCTTCCCGTCGAGCGGACGGAGATGGACCGGGAGGCGGCCCGCCGGTACTACGACGAGGACGCGCCGAACCGCTTCAAGCGGGAGATCCTCGAGGAGGAAGCCGCCGGCGAGGAGCGGGTCTCCTTCTACGAGCAGGGGGAGTTTCGGGACCTCTGTCGGGGCCCCCACGTCGAGTCGACCGGGGAAATCGGCGGCTTCGCCCTCCTAGAGATCTCGGCGGCCTACTGGCGGGGCGACGAGGACAACGAGACGCTGACCCGAGTCTACGGGACGGCGTTCCCGACCGAGGAGGAACTCGAGGGTTTCCTCGAACGTCGGGCGGCCGCCGAGGAGCGCGATCACCGCAAACTCGGCCGGGAGCTGGACCTGTTCTCGATCCCCGACCATTCCCCGGGCTGTGTGCACTTTCACCCCGACGGGATGCGCGTCCGTCGGGAGCTCGAGGAGTACATCCGGGGAAAAAACGAGGCCCTCGGGTACGAGGAGGTCTGGACGCCGGAGCTCAACCGGATGGAGCTCTGGGAGGAGTCCGGCCACCTCGATTTCTTCGGCTCCGAGGGGGAGTTCTTCCTCTGGGAACAGGACGACGAGAAATACGGCCTCAAGCCGATGAACTGTGCGAACCACGCGTACCTCTACGACCGGGAGAAGTGGTCCTACCGGGATCTGCCGGTGCGACTCTCCGAGTTCGGCACGGTGTACCGGAACGAGCAATCCGGCGAACTTTCCGGGCTTTTTCGCGTCCGGGGCATGACCCAGGACGACGGCCACGCGTTCATCCGCCCGGATCAGATCCAGGAGGAGATCACGCACACCCTCGCCATCATCGAGGAAATCTACGAGCAGTTCGGCCTCGAAACGATCTACAAGCTCGAGACCAAGGGCGACCATTCCGTGGGCTCAGACCAGATCTGGGAGCGGGCGACCGCGGCCCTCCGCGATTCCCTCGAGGCCCGCGGGCTGGACTACGAGCTCGAGGAGGGCGAAGCGGCCTTTTACGGGCCGAAAATCGGGCTGGACGCCCGCGACGCGCTGGGTCGGGAATGGACCGTCGGGACCGTCCAGCTCGATTTCAACATCCCCGAGCGCCTCGATCTCACCTACGTCGGCTCCGACAACGAGGAACACCAGCCCGTGATGGTCCACCGGGCGCTCCTGGGCACCTTCGAACGGTTCCTGGGGGTCATGCTCGAACACTTCGGCGGCGATTTCCCCACCTGGCTCGCGCCCGAACAGGTCCGCGTGCTGCCGATTAGCGACGATCACCTCGCGTACGCCGAGCGGCTTCGGGACGAGGTGCCGGGTCGGGTCGGCATCGAGGACCGGTCGTGGACGCTCGGTCGGAAGATCCAGGGGGCCCATGACGACCGCGTGCCCTACATGCTGATCGTGGGTGACGACGAGATCGAGGCCGAGACCGTCTCGATCCGGGACCGCTTCGAACGGGAGGCGGGCGACGTGCCGATCGAGACCTTCGCGGCGGCACTGGGCGAGGAGATCGAGGGGAAAACCCTTGAGCCGTCGATCCTGGAGGGGCTGGCATGAGCGACGATATCCCGGTCCGCCGTCTTCCCCCCGTTCAGGCCAACCTGCTCGAGGCGTTGGCCGACGAGGGGACGGTCGCGGTCGCGGAGCTGGCCGACACCCTCGACGAGAAGCCGGAAACGGTCGCGGGGGCGGCCTTCGGGCTCGCCGACGACGGCCTCGTGGGGGTCGACGAGGACTCGTCGCGTCGCCCCACGCTGACCGAGGAAGGGCGAGAGTACCTCGAGCACGGGCTGCCCGAGCGGCGACTGCAGGAGGCGGCGACGATGCTGGGTGGGGTCGGGGTGTCCCTTCCGCTCGGCGACGCGATCGAGGAGGCCGGGCTTTCGGGCGAGACCGTGGATATCGCGCTGTCGAACTTCGCACGGAAGGACCTCGGCCGCATCGAGGATGGCGAGCTCGTCCTCGAGGAGCTCGACACGGCGGATCCGGAGGCCGAAGCGCTCGCCGAACTCGACGCGGATGGCGATCCGGACGCCGTCGAGTCCGCCGTGCTGGATCGCCTCGAGGCCCGCAACCTCGTATCCTTCGACGAGGCGGTCACCCGGCGCGTGGCCCTTGAGGGGCCCGGCCGGGAGGCCCTAACGGCGGGACTCGAAGTCGCCGACGAGATCGGCGAACTCACCCCTGAGGTCTTAACCAGCGGCGAGTGGCGCGAGCGCTCCTTTCGGGCCTATAACGTGGAGGCCGACGCCCCCGTGGAGTTCGGCGGCAGCGAACACCCGCTCAGGCGGCTAATCGAGCGGGTGAAGGACATCCTGATCGGGATGGGGTTTCGGGAAATGGAGGGTCCGCACGTCGACGCGGACTTCTGGATCAACGACGTCCTCTTCATGCCCCAGGATCACCCGGCACGGACCCACTGGGATCGGTTCGAGCTCGAATCGCCTTCGACGGTCGAGGAGCTCCCCGAGGCGTTGGTCGAGCGGGTCGAGGCAGTCCACCGATCCGGAGTCGGCGCCGACGGGCAGGGATATCAATCACCTTGGGACGTTTCCATGGCCGAGGAGCTGGCATTGCGTGGCCATACGACCTCGCTTTCGGCGAGACATCTCTCCGGGGAGGCGATGGGCGAACTGGAACCCCCACAGCGGTTTTTCAGCGTCGAGAAGGCCTACCGGAACGACACCATCGACGCCACCCACCTCCTCGAGTTCTTCCAGATCGAGGGCTGGGTCATGGCCGACGGCCTGAGCGTCCGGGATCTCAAGGGCACGTTCACGGAGTTCTACGAGCACTTCGGGATCACGGACCTCCAGTTCAAGCCCCACTACAACCCCTACACCGAG
>CAZAYR010000160.1:0-5556 GCA_964489365.1 uncultured Salinarchaeum sp. | reverse complement strand
GCGCGAGGACGAGTACGTCCTCTGGGTCCACATCGCCGACGTGACCCACTACGTCGACCCGGACACCTCGATGTGGGAGACGGCCCTCCGTCGCGGCAACACGGTGTATCTCCCCGGCTATACGGTGCATATGCTACCGCCAGTGCTTGCCGAAACCGCCTGTTCGCTCGTTCCCAAAGAAGACCGTCTCGCCCATACGGTCGAGATGCATCTGGACCCGGAGACCCTGTCGTTCGACGACATCGAGATCTACAAGTCCGTCGTCCGGAGCACGGAGCGGCTGACCTACGGCGAGGCCGAACGCCAGCTCGACGAGCCCGACGCCGACTACCATGACGGGCTCGAGGCGCTCTGGGAGCTCGCCGAGCGCATGCACGAGCAACGCAAGGAGGACGGCAGCCTCGTCCTCAATCCCCGGCGGGATCGTGCCCACACGATCGTCGAGGAGTGCATGCTCAAGGCGAACAAGGCCGTGACTCACGAGCTGATGTGGAATCGCGGGCTGGAGGCGATGTACCGGGTCCACCCCCAGCCGACCCCCGACGAGTGGGACGAGGCGCTCCGCGAAATCCAGGAACTCGACGGGGTCAGCGTCCCGTCGCGCTCGCTCGAGGACCCGCGCAAGGCCGTCAACGCGACCCTCGAGGAAGCGCCCGAGCGCCAGCTGTCGAAGATCCAGCGAGCCGTCATGCGGGTGATGCCCCGGGCCAGCTACATGAGCGATCCCTTCGGCGGTCACCACGCGCTGAACTTCGAGATTTACGGGCACTTCACGAGCCCCATCCGCCGGCTCTCGGATCTCGTCAACCACTGGATCGTCCACACCAACGAGGTCGCCGGGGAGCTCGCCCAGTGGTGCGATCACGCCTCCGAACGCCAGCAGGCCGCCGAGCGCTGCGAGCGCGAGTACAAGACGTTCCTACGCGAGCTCGATCTCGACCCGTACGCCGTCAACAACCGCGGAATCGAGATCGTCGAGGACTAGTCCGCCGCCCAGCCCGCGCGGCCGCTCGTCGCGTCCATGATCCGCTCGCGGAGCGCGGCGGCGTCGGCTTCCGGCACCTCGAGGCGAAATCGGACGGTCTCGCCGTACTCGCCCGTGAACGTCGCCGGACTCCCCTCGAGGATCCCTTGGACGGTGCCGGAGTCCTCGTAGGCTGTCTCGACCGCCACGTGCACCGTCGGTGGTCGCTCGACGATCTCCGTGTCCGCCAATGCCCGCTTGGCGGCCTCCCCGTAGGCGGCCACGAGTCCGCCCGTGCCCAGCTCGGTCCCGCCGAAGTAGCGCACGACGACCGCGAGAACGTCCTCTACATCCTCGCCCCGTAATACGTTCAGGACCGGCGGCCCGGCGGTGCCGCGGGGCTCGCCGGCGTTGTCGTGATGTTCGCGGACCGGCTCGTCCCGGATCCGGTAGGCGTGCACGACGTGGGAGGCGTCCGGGTGAGCCGCCACGACGTCGGCGAGCGCGGATTCCGCGGCCGCCACCTCCCCGACGGGCTCGACGCGCCCGACGAAGCGCGAACCCTGGACGCGAAACGCTGCCTCTCCCGGCCCCCGGACGGTCCGGACCGTCACGCCAGCTCGAGTTTCCGGACGAAGGGCAGTTCCCGGACCTCGCTGATCACCCCGCCCGGGAGCGGCTCCTCGGTGACGATGTGGAGTTTCGGATCGTCCGTGAACTCCGGGTCCTCGCTGACGGCCTGGCGGATCGAAATGCCCGCCTCGGCGAGGATCTCGGTGACGGCGGCCAGGATTCCCGGCTCGTCCGCGTCCCGCACCTCGACGGTCATGACCGAGAGGTCGAGCACCGGTGCCAGGTCCATCAGGCTCGGGACGTGGGAGATGTTCGCGAAAATCCGTCGAAGTTCCTCGTCCTCGAGGATGGCCTGGGTCGTCGAATCGACCACCCGACGGTCGACGTCGATCTCGCGGGCGATCTGCGTATCCGGGATCTCGATCCCGCCGGAGGCGACCCGCCCCTCCGCGTTGACCGAGAGTCCCCGCTCGAGGAGCAGCCGGATGACGGCCTGCTGGCTCGGGCTGCCCTCGAACTTCCGCATGATCTCGTCGAACATCACTCGACGGTGCCCTTCGTGCTCGGCACTGTCCCGCGCCGCTCGTCCTGCCGGGTGGCGTCGTCGAGCGCCCGCGCGAACCCCTTGAAGAGCGCCTCGAGCTCGTGGTGGGCGTTTTCGCCCCGGACCTCGGCGTGGGCGGTGATCCCGGCGTGGGTCACCAGCGACCGGAAGAAATGGCCGGCTAGCTGGCTCGTCATGCCGCCGACTTGCTCCTGGGAGAACGTCCCGCGGAAGTACCAGCCCGGTCGGCCGCTCACGTCGAGCACGACCGTCGCGAGCGCCTCGTCGAGCGGGACCCGCCGGTCGGCGAAGCGAACGATCCCGGATCGGTCGCCGAGCGCCTCGTCGATCGCCTGGCCGAGCACGATCCCCACGTCCTCGATCGTGTGGTGTTCGTCGACATCCAGATCACCGTCGACCGCGACGTCCAAATCCATCATGCCATGCGTCGCGAGCGCGGTCAGCATGTGATCGAAGAACCCGACCCCCGTCTCGACCGTGGCCTCTCCCGACCCATCGAGATCGAGCGTGACCTGGATCGTCGTCTCGGCTGTCGTCCGCTCGATCGACGAGCGCCGGTCCGTTGCCTCCCCGCTCATGTCACCCCATCGAACCCGCCCGCACAATTAGATACCGGGTCCGCGCCGGTGAGCTCCCTACTCCTCGGCGACCGGCGCCTCGCCGGCGTGGCGCTTCACGCGTTCGATCCCGTCGCGAGCGCCGCTGCGATCCGTGTACCCTTGGCCCGAGTCGGCCAGGATCCGGCCGTTCCGGTGTCGCAGCCGCCAGCGAGACTCGCCGGCGTTGTCCTCGAAGATCTCGAAGGTCGCGTCGCCGATCTCGAGGATGTCCGCCTCGGTCGCGTAGTCGGTCATGGCGTCGGACGCCTCCTCTGCCCCTTGTTCGGACGCGTATCCCTGGCCGCTGTCGGCGACGATCCGGCCGTTTTCGCTTCGCAACCGCCATCGGTGCTCGCCGGCGGCATCGCTGTAGACCTCCATCTCGAAGCCGTCGATGCCCTCGCGGAGCCGTCGCGCCCCCTTGCGGGCGTCGTGGGCGCGCGTGTACCCCTGGCCGGAATCCGCGAGGATGTTCCCGTTCCGATGGATCAACCGCCACCGGTACTCGCCGGCGCGGTCCTCGTAGACTTCGAAGGCGGTGGGGTCGGCCCAGAGGTATCGGGCGGGTCCCGCGTAGGACGACACCCGTTCGATCGCGCGCTCGGCCTCGGATCGCCGACCGTACCCCTCGCCGCTGTCCGCGAGGATGTTCCCGTTTTCGTGGCGGAGCCGCCAGCGGTATTCGCCGGCGTTGTCCTCGTAGAGGTCGAACGTGGCCCGACTGTCCGCACCAGCGACCGCGACCTCCGGCTCGTCGGCATCCTCGGGTTCCACGTCATCGAGATCGATCAGCCCCGCCCCGGCCGCGTTCCGGCGCACGCTCGCCATCCCGTTCTGGGCGTTCGTGCGTCGGGTATACCCCTGCCCGGAGTCCGCGATCACGTTCCCGTTGCGATGCCGAAGTCGCCATCGGTGTTGGCCGGCGTTGTCCTCGTAGAGTTCGAACCGCGCCTGGCTCGACGGTGCATCCGCGGACGGGCTCGAGTCCTCGTCGGTCGATGCCTCTGCCGTCGCGGGGGCGGACCGTGTCGGTCCCACCATCGGCACGAACGCGCCGACGACCCCCAAGACGATCAAGCCGAGCCCGTAGAGTTGGATGACCCCGCTGTGCCCGGTCGTGGTGGACCATCCGTCCGGGAAGATCGAGATAAACCAGATCACCGCCGCGAAGCTGATGATAGCCCCGGCGTATCCGAGGTACGTGCCAATCTGGGCCAAGGGAAAACGGATTACCGCCCCGAGCATGAGGAACGGTGGGGCGAGCGCGGCGAAGGCATACCCGAGTCCCCGCGCGGTCGTGGTCGGTTCGGTCAGGAAAAACACGATGGTGCCGACGATGCCCAGCAGGACGCCGAAGACGAACAGCCAGTACCCGTTCACCTCGTCATCCGTGGTTGGGGTGCCGATTTGCCGTTCGTACCAGTTCGCCAACAACGGTACATTCGATCCAGCCATGGGTTGATTATTTAAAACCCCCCAGCCTCATGAATGTCACGGGTTCATAACATTCCCTTGATGGAAAACGTGACTGTAAATCGGGAATGCTACGAGAGGGCTTCGATCGCCTCGGCGAGGGAAAACCGGCCTTCGTAGAGTGCCGTCCCGACGACGGCGCCGGCGGCCCCGGCCTCGCGCAGCGCCCGGAGGTCCTCGAGGCCGTCCACCCCGCCGCTCGCGATGATCGGAATCGAGACGGTCTCCACGAGCTCGCGGACGCCCTCGACGCGGACCCCGGCGAGCTGCCCCTCGACATCCACGTCGGTGAAGAGGACGGCCCCCGCCCCGAGGTCGGCGTAGCGCGCCGCCGCCTCGGCGGGCGCGATCCCCGTCCCGGTCGTCCAGCCCTCCACCACCACTTCGCCATCACTGGCATCGAGGCTCACGATGATCCGATCGCCATACTCCGCGGCGAGTGCCTCGACCAGCGACGGGTCTTCTAACGCCGCCGTCCCGAGGATGACGGCATCGACGCCCTGCTCGAGGAGCGTCCGGGCGTCCGCGGCGGTCCGGATGCCCCCACCCAGCTGGACCGGCACGTCGACCGCGTCGAGGATCGCGTCGATCTCGTCGGCGTTCCGGCGTTCCCCCGCGAAGGCCCCGTCGAGATCCACCACGTGCAGGCGATCGGCCCCCGCGTTCACCCACCGCCGGGCAGCGGTCCCGGGGGCCCCGTACTCCGTCTCGGTCCCCCGTTCGCCGCCGACCAGTTGCACGACCGTGCCCTCCTGGATGTCGATCGCGGGGATGACCGAGAAGCCGGAGCCGTATCGGTGCGCCACGGATGCCGGGGCCCTAGAGGTGACCCGTCAACTCGGGCAGCTCGAGCTTGAGCCCCTTCCGTTCGCGGATCTCCATGATCTTCTCCTCCTGCAGGCTCGAAGCCATCGGCCGGAAGCCGGCGTTCTCGGTATTCCACGACGCCCGCCCCTCCGTGGCCGACCGGATGTCGCTGGAAAACCCGATCATCTCCTCGACCGGGGCGACACCCTCGACGACCATGAGATCGCCCTCCTGGTACATGTCGTCGACCCGGCCGCGGCGGCCCTGAAGTTCACCGGAGGCCGCGCCCATGTGATCCGAGGGGACGTCGATGCGGACGTCCTGGATCGGTTCGAGGAGGACGATCTCGGCATCCAGAAGCGCGTTGTGAACCGCATTCCGGACCGCCGGGATCACCTGTGCAGGCCCGCGGTGAATGGCATCCTCGTGCAGGCGCGCGTCGTGGAGCCGGAGAAGACATCCCTGGACCGGCTCGCGGGCGAGGGGGCCTTCCTCGAGTGCGTCGTCGATCCCTTCGACGACCAGCTCCATCGTCTCGTTGAGGTGCTGGATGCCCTTCGTGTCGTCCACGAAGA
>CAZAYR010000159.1:0-5579 GCA_964489365.1 uncultured Salinarchaeum sp. | reverse complement strand
CGTCCTGGATCCACCCGTTCACGTCATCCTCGATGGCGACGAGCTCGCCCTCGTCGAAGCGCTCGTAGGCACAATCGAGTCGCGCGCGGTCGGCGTAGAGTTGGTTGCCGGTCGTCTCCGCGTCGTACCGGTCGAGCAACGCGGCCGAGAGGAGGTGTTGGGCGGTGTGATATCGCATGTGGACGTGCCGCCGGGACCAGTCGATGGTGCCGGTCACGGCCGTCCCTGTCGCGGGGGGATCCCCGTCGAGCTCGTGCCAGACGACCGCCCGGCCCCGTACGCCCTGGACGTCCCACCGCCGGTCCGCCGCGACGAGTTCGCCAGTGTCGGCGGGCTGTCCGCCACCGCGGGGGTAGAAGGCGGTGCGGTCGAGGGCCACGGCCGTGCCATCGGTCTCCGCGACGGTTGCCTCGAAGCGATCCAGCTGTGCGTCTTCGAGGTAGAGCTTCGTCGTCTCCATGGGCGAGCCCGACCGTACAGCGCTTTCAACGTTCCTCCTGGGGCCGGCAAAAGGCTCAAGGCCGACTCCCACGTGTGCTGACATACGATGAACGCGACGACACGGATCCGGTGGTGGTTCGGTGGGTGTTGAGATCACGGATCCGGGTGTCACCGACGGTGACATCGCGGCGATGCAGGAATTCGTCTACGAATATCTCCATGCGAGCATCCAGAACGAGGACGAGGGTGGGCGCATGCGGTGGTATCCGTGGCACTCGGCCGACTACCGGTACAACCATACGCTGAACGTCAAATCCCTCGCGGAGGAAATCGCCGCGGCCGAAGGGGCGGACGTGGACGTGGTCCGGGTAGCAGCGCTCTTCCACGACGTCGCCAAGCTCGATGCCGACCAGGAGGTCCATGCCGCCGAGGGGGCCCGCGTGGCCCGGGAGTACCTCCTCACCCGGGACGGCTACCCGGAGCCGTTCGTCGAGCAGGTCTGCGAGACGATCCGGAATCACACGTACGACGGCGAGCTCGCCGACGTCGAGCCCGAACTGCGGAGTCTGATCGAGGCCGACCTCCTCGATAAGGTCGGCGCCAACGGGACGGCGCTGATCCTGCTGCGGATGGGCTACGAGGCGCGCACCCACATGGACGCCGCGACCATGGTCGAGCGCGTCCTCGACCGCGGCCGCGATGCCGTCGATCGGGTCCGCAGCGACAAGGCCCAGAGTCTCGCCCACGAGCGGCTCAAACGGGTCAAGTGGTTCCGCGAGTGGCTCGTCGAGGAGGTCGAGGAGATGGAGGTTGACCCCGAGGACGCGGCACGCTCATAACCCCTAGAGAAACTCCCGGAGCGTGCCCAGCGGCGGGAAGGTGTGCTGATCGTCGCCATCCGTCTCGGGGACGATCGGTCGGTATCGCTCGATCGGCGTCTCCCGGACCAGCGGTGACACACAGTGGGGCCCGTCGCGGCGATTGAAGAGGGTGCCCCGGATCAGCGGGGAAAAGGGCGGGAGGACGAGCACGTCCGCACCGGCATACACGTCGTCACCGTGGAGGAAACACGGGTGCCTGATGCCCTCGATCCGAATCGTCGGATGTTCGTGCCCGATGACGTACGCGGCGCCACGTTCTTCGGGGATCTCGTGGCCGTGACAAACGACGGTCTCGCCGAGCGTCACGACGTCGGTGATCTCGTCCTCGTAGAGGCTTCCGAGCATGGTGTCGTGATTGCCCTCGAGGAGGGTCAGGTCGGCGCCGGCGTCCGCCACGGCCCGGCGCAACGCGGCGAACCGATCGGGGACTCCGGGCGGGACGGTGTCGAAGGCATCGAGGAGATCCCCCGCGACGATCAGCCGATCGGCGCCAAAATGCGACAGGAGGTCGGCGATCCGCCCGGGGAAATCCACGGCCTCGTCGATCGCCATGCGCACTCGCGGTGAGCGCGAGCGCCCCAAGTGAAGATCGGCGATCACCAGCGCGTTCGCCCCCGGTAAGTACGCCGCGCGGTCCCGGGTCGCGTACTCGAACGCGGTCATCCGGCCACGCGCCCTCGGTCCCCGGTACCCGCGGTCATCGCGCTGGCGACGGCGCCGCGGACGACCGCATCGTCACCGAGTGCGGTGAGGCGAACCTCCGGGACGTTCGTCAGCACGAGCTCCTCGAGGGCCTCCCGCATCGGGTCGAGCACCGCGGCCTCGTTCCGCAGGGCGACGGACCCGCCGACGGTGACGACCAGGGGCGCGTACGCATGGACGACGTTCGCGAGCCCCAGCGCGTTCCACCGGCCCACGCGGTCGATCACCTCCGTCGCGAGCGGATCGTCCCCGTAGCCGGCGAAAACGTCCGCCGCCGAGAACGTCTCGTCCTCGAGGGAAAGCGTGGTCGATACGTCGAGGCGATCGGCCAGGAATCGCGCGTATCGGGGGATGGCCCCGCCGGAGGCATAGGCTTCCCAGTGGCCGCGCCGTCCGCAGCCACATCGCATCCGTTCCTCGGGATCGACGGTGAAGTGGCCGACCTCCCCGGCGTTTCCATCCCATCCCGCGAGCACGTGCCCGTCCACCGCGATCCCCGCCCCGATCCCCGTGGAGATGGTCAGATACACCATGTCGTCGGGGTTTTCCGCCGCGACGAACCGTTCCCCGATCACGCCGGCCGTGGTGTCGTTGTGGAGATACACGTCCTCGGAGTCGATCAGCGCCGACAGCGGTCCCGTCAGCGGGATCCGGTCGATACTCGCGGGCAAGTTCGCCGGGCGCACGACCGCGCCGTCCGAGAGATCGAACGGCCCGATGCTGCCGATGCCGGCCGCGCGCACCGACGAGGGAGCCACCCCCGCGCGATCGCACGCGCTCCGGACGGTCTCGAGGACCCCCTCGGTGACGTCGATGCCGCCGGGGCCCTGGGGGGTCGGGCGACGCTCCATGGCATGGATGTCATCGACGGTCCCGACGGCGACCTTGATCTTCGATGCGCCCAGGTCGACGCCGGCATAGACCTCCATGGCCCATCGGGGGGACGATCGACCCTTAACTGGCGGGATTCCCGAGACCGCAAGCCATTTAACCGTCGCTGACTGATCAATCAGTCAGGATGGCGGAGGAGGCATCGCCCGACAGCCGCGAGCGGATCATGAACGCGACCTACCGGGCGCTCATCGAAACCGGATACGCGAACCTCACGATGAGCGATATCGCGGCGGAATCCGAGACCAGCACCTCGCTGTTGCACTATCATTTCGATACCAAAGAGGATCTGCTGGTCGCGTTCCTGGATCACGTGATCGATCGCCTGTCCGGGGATTTCGCCGAAAACGAGGGGGCCGATCCGGTGCAGCGGCTGTACGAACTGCTCGACCTCTACGCGCTCTATCCCGAGGAGACCGACCGCGAGTCCTTCCATATCGCCCTGGCCGAACTCCGCGGCGAGGCACCGTACAACGAACGGTATCGGGAACGGTTCCGACGCGCCGACGAGATCCTCACCGAGGAAACGGCGAACATCCTGCGGGACGGGATCGACCGAGGCGTGTTCAGCGAGATGGCGGATCCCGACGGGTTCGCCCAGCTCCTGATCGCGGCCGCCGACGGGGCCCGCACCAAGGGGATCGCGCTCGGCGAGCCCGAGTACACGCGGGAAACCCTCGACGAACTGTACGAGCAGGTCCTCGGCGATCTGTTGACCGAGGCGGGCACGGCGCGGTGGGAGGAGCTCGCCGAGGAATGAGCATGGTTGGGGTGCTCGCCGAGACGGACGGTAGCGGATCGCGATCGCGGAGGCTGCCATGAGCCGCGGCGCCCCGCGGGATCGGTCCGTCAATGTCGTCGACGGTAAACTCTTCAAGCCCCTGTTGGTTCTCTCCGCGCCGATCGTGGCCAGTCAGGTCCTGAACGTCGGATACAACCTGGCGGACACGTTCTGGGTGGGTCGGCTGGGCTCGGATCCCGTCGCCGCCCTGGGGTACGCCTGGGCGATCATCTTCATGGTCGCGAGCCTCGCGATCGGGCTCACGATCGCCGGGGCCGTCCTCGTCGCCCAGCACAAGGGCAACGACAACCTCCGGTTGAGCCACCACGTCGCCGGGCAGACGTTCAGCTTCGTCACGGTGCTGGCCGTGATCCTCGCGGCGATCGGGTACATCGGCTCGCCGATCCTCGTCGACCTCGTGGGGGCGACCCCGGGGACAAACCCCTACGAGCTCGCCGTCAGTTACACGCGGATCATGTTCATCGGCATCGTGTTCATCTTCTGGTTTTTCCTGTTCGACGCAGTCTGTCGTGGATGGGGCGATACCCGTACGCCGATGTATCTCGTGGCGGTCAGCGTCGTCATCAACGTCACCGTCGACCCCTTCTTCATCCTCGGCTTCGAGGGCAACCCGCTGTTCGTGTGGATCGGCCTGGAGGGCCTGCAAGCCACGCTATTTGACCTCACGGGATTTGCGGGATGGGGCGTCGAGGGCGCGGCGATCGCGACGGTCTTCTCGCGCGGATTCGCCGCCGTTCTCGGCGTGGTGATCCTGTTTACCGGTCGTCTCGGGATCCAACCGACCATCGCGGACCTGTGGTTCGACTTCGAGGCGATCCGGGAGATCGTTCGGATCGGCGCGCCTTCCGCTGCGGAACTCCTGATGCGATCGGTCGGCATGGCGTTCATGACGATCATCCTGGCGCTGGCCGGGGACGACGCGGTCGCGGCGTGGGGGATCCTCCATCGCCTCTCTTCGCTGTTGTTTATGCCAGCCCTCGGGCTGTCCCGCGGGACCGAGACCGTCGTCGGCCAGAACATCGGGGCGGGCCAGTTCAAGCGGGCCAAACACGCGGTCTACATGAGCAGCGCGGTGATCGTTGCGGGATATGCCGTGATCATCGCATTGGCCTACCCGTACGCCGAGGCCATCGTTGGGGTGTTTCTCAACGTCGAGGGCTCCGGGAACCCCGAACTCGTCATCGCCCTCGGGGCAGCCTATATCTGGATCGCGGGTCCGGCGTATCTCGCCCAGGGAGTCCTGCGGATGATGCTCGGGGGCCTCCGGGGTAGTGGCAGCACCAGGGCGGCGATGATCTTCACGTTCCTCGAGCTGTGGGTCATCCGGATCCCGCTTGCATACTACCTGCTGGCGATCGCCGACTTGGGCGTCACGGGCGTCTGGTGGGCCGTGGCGATCTCGTTTACCCTCTCGACCGCGATCACGGGCGTCTGGTTCGTCCGCGGGACCTGGCTCGAGAAGGTCGTCGACGACGAGGACCAGACCCCGCCACGGCAACCCGGTCCGGCAGGCGTCGAGGAGACGACCGGGGACGATTGAGCGGCGCAGAAACCGACAGCATTTCACGGATTCGGCCCACATCGGTATCCGATGAGCCGGGACGTTATCGAGGTTCGCGGGGCCGCCGAACATAACCTCAAGGACCTCGACGTGGAGATCCCGCGGGATGCGCTGACCGTCGTGACGGGCCTATCCGGCTCCGGGAAATCCACGCTCGCCTTTCATACGATCTATGCCGAGGGACAGCGCCGTTACATCGAGAGCCTCTCGGCGTATGCGAGGAACTTCCTCGGCCAGATGGACAAACCCCAGGTCGAGGCCGTCGAGGGGCTCTCGCCGGCGATCTCCATCGACCAGAAGA
>CAZAYR010000158.1:0-5597 GCA_964489365.1 uncultured Salinarchaeum sp. | reverse complement strand
GACTCAGGGCATGGACGTGATACGGACCGCCTCCGGGGACCTCCGGATACAGCTTCTGGGCGACGCGGAGGATCCGCATTCACTGACCAAATCCCCGGTCCGTTGGCTCGATTTCCCCTTGGAGGCTGCCACCGATCGAAGATCGATAGCGGCGGAGACTCCCGCCGACACCTTGGTTCAGAACAGGTCGACAGTACCGCATGCGCCATCGGCGTGGTTCTACCGTATTTGTAAGGTCCCCGATTTCCGGCATGAGGGTGTGGACGGTTCCTGCGGCCGACGGTACTCCCGTCTCTCGCTGGTCGTTCAACCATCCCCGATCGGACGGACGTATTCGCGCTCCAGGATATTCTCGCCAAACAACGTCCCCTCGCGTTCTTCGACGAACTCGAAGTCCCGTGACTTGTAAAAGGAGATCCCGACCTCGTTTTGTGCGAGTACCGTCAGGCCCATCCGCTCGTAGCCCCGTTCCGCACAGCGGGCATCGAAGGCCTCCAACAGTGCCGTCCCGGCACCATCGCCCCAGGCGGACGGATCCACGTAGATGGCTGCGAGGTATGCCCGCCCTTCCTCGTCGCTCGGTCCCCCACTCAGGTAGCCAATGACGCCATCGGCAACCGCCACGAGATAGATCACGTCCTCGCGCTCGATCGCAGCGCGGGTGTCCTCGGGATCGTACCACGCATCCATCGCGGCATCGATCACGTCCGCCGGCAGGAACCCGTAGGCCGCCCGCCAGGACCGCTCGGCGATCGCATGGATCGCCTCGACGTCCGACGGCGTCGCCTCCCGGACCGTCACATCCACCATGTCGGGCCCAGCACGTCAACCTTCGAAAGCCCCTCGACCGTTGGCATCACGGCCGTCGCCGGAGGGTGGCCGCTCCGGCGAGGAGAGCGACGATCGCCGCCGCGAGTCCGAAGCCAGGGATGACGTCATTATCATCCTCGTCGGGCGGCCCAGCTCCATCGTCCCCGGTACCGGTATCGCCACCCGTTGACTCGTCCCCTGGCGGGTCGACGTTGACGGCACCGACCGTGCGATCCCCGACAGTCAAGGCATACTCCCCAGGTGCCGGGGGCACGAACGAGAGCGAGACCTCCGCGCTCCCGCCCGCCTCGACGGTCACCCGTTCCTCGTCGACCACCTCCCCTGCCGCGACGAGTTCGACGGTGCGCTCTCCGCCCGCGTCGCCGGTGTTCGTGAGCATGACCGTCACGGCAGCGGGCTCGCCCTCCTCAAGCGATTCCATCGCGAGGGAGACGCCGGTAATGTCGATCGCCGAAGTGGGGACAGCCTCGACCGTGAGCGTGCCGACCGATCGGCCTGTAACCGCGAGGTCGTAGTTCCCCGGCGCGTCCGGGGCGAACGCGAGGGCCACGTCCCGGGTCGTGTTCTTAGGGACGCTGACCGTCCGGGTCGCCACGGTCGATCCATCGGCCGACAGTATGAGGGTGCGTTTGGCCGTGGTTGTCCCCCGGTTGGTAATACTGACCCGCACCGTCGCTTCGTCCCCTTGCATGACCGTCGATGAGACAAGCATCCCACCCTGCACGGCCGTCCGACTCGCGTTCGTCCCGAGTGCGAACACGCCAAGTTCTGACACACTCGCCTCGAAGCGGACGTGGGTGTCGTTCCCGCCGACCGTTGCGGTCGGACGGGTGAGCCATGTCTCCTGGTCGCGGCGGTACAGCTCGGCTTCGCCGGGGTCCGTGTGCACGCCCTCGAGATCGGCGCGAGGGATGCTGAACGTGACGTTGGCCTCGGAAATCACCCCGTCCCCGGGAGCCTGCTCGGCGGCCACGTATCCCGCAGCGACGGTGTCGGTCTCGTTTTCGAAGGCGGCCGCGGCCTGGGCGACGGCCTCGTCGGTCGCCGGATCGGTATCCGGGACGCTCGGCGTGAGATCGGCCCCATAGGTCGTGAGATCGATCCGGAAGGGCTCCCCGGTGGCGACCTCGAGTGTCATGGCATCGACGCTGATGCCATCTACCGCCGACAGCGCGGTGTCCTCCGCGAGCTCGACGGTTTCGTCCGGCCCGGCGGGGTCGATCTCGATCCGGGTCTCGGCGCCCGGCGAGGGGCCGATGTCGACGGTCGTCTGCGGGTCGGGGGCGGGGATCGGTGCCGGCTCGCCGGATGCGAGGGTGAACGTCGTGGTGGCCTCGACGGTTTCCGCGCCCGCGGCCTCCGCCGTGACCCTCACGGTAAACGCGTCCGCAGGGTCGATCGTCCCGACGTCGAAGGCGAAGCGCTCACTTTCGTCCACGAGGACGCGGTTCGCCTTGGTCTCCGAGAACGCCGTGCCGGTTTCCTCCCCAACGATCTCGACGGAGACGGCGAGATCTTCCGTCTCGACGCCCGCAGTCTCCGCAACCGTGACCGTGACCGTCCCGTAGTCGTCCCCCGCCTCGCCGTCGGTGAACTGATCGTCGAAGCCCGCAATCTCGAGGGTGGGCCTGGCGGGCACGACAGCCACTGAGGCGGTGTCGGCGTCGTCCGCGCTTGTGACGGTAAGTTCACCCGTCCCAACGTCACCGACGCCCGTCGCCCACGCCAATGTCACCGATTGGGTGCCTCCACCGGCAAGCTGGACCGTCGTCGCCTCGACCACGTCACCCCGGAAGTTCCGGAGGACGATCTCCTGTTGCCCGGCCTGTTCGCCCCTGTTCGTGACATCCACAGTCACCTGGAGGCCTTCGCCAGCGGTCACCGGTGCGTTCGTCTCCGCGATTGCGACCGCGAACGCGGCGGGATCCGGCTCGGCGAGGATAGCCACCGTCGACGTCTCGCTGTCGTCGCCCGTTGCGACCCGGAGTTCACCCGCCCCGACGTCGTCCGCGTCGGTCAGCCATGTCAACGATACGGTGCGGGACTCCCCGCCCGCCAGGATGACCGACGTCTGGTCGACTACGGCACCCGCGGCGTCCTCGAGGGTGATCGTCCGGGCATCGATGCGGTCGCCCGTGTTCGTGATCCGTGCCTCCACGGCGACCGTCCCGCCGGCCGTGACCTGCGCGTCGGCATCGAGGATCGTCACCCCGAAGAACGCCGGGGTGGGTGGCTCCTGGATCTCGATCGGGACGGCCTCGCTCTCGTCCTCGCTGGAGACGAGGAGTTCCCCGCTCCCAGCGTCGCCCGGCTCCGTAGGCCAGGAGAGCGTGATCGTCGTGGTTTGGCCGCCAGCAAGCGTCATCTCGGTACTGGCGACCACGGTCCCGTCGAAGGACGCGAGCTCGATCGATTGGGTGTCGGCCACATCCCCGGTGTTTTCGAGGTGGACGGTGACCTTGACCGGATCGCCGGCAGTCATCGGCGCATTCGTGGTGATCACCGAGATGTCGAAGTGCGCGCGTGCCGCGACGGTCACCGCCGCAGTGGCGCTCCCGTCCTGACTCGTCACCTCGACCTCGCCGCTACCCGCATCCCCGTCCACGGTCTGCCAGGTCAGCGTGATCGTCGCCGTTTCGCCCCCCGCGAGGTGCACCGACGTTTCGTCGACGACGGTCCCGTCGAAGCCCGCGAGCTGGACGGTCCGAGCCTCCGCAACTCCGCCCGAGTTCTCGAGTTCGACGGTGACCTCGAGACGCTCGCCCTCGGTCACGGGTGCGTTCGTTTCGACGATCGTGGTCTCGAAGTGGGCGTCGGCTGCAACGGTAATCCCCGTCGTGGCGCTGTCGTCTGCGCTCGCCACCGTGATCTCCCCGCTATCGGCATCTCCCTCCCCGGTCTGCCAGGTCAGCGTCACCGTGGTAGCCTCACCCCCGACGAGCATGATCGATCGCTCGTCGACAACCGTTCCATCGAGGTCCCGTAAGACGATCGCCTGGCTCCCGGCGACGTCGCCGGTGTTTTCCAGTTGGACCGTCACCTCGAGTTCGTCACCCGCGGTCACCGGCGCATTCGTTTCTTCGATCGCCGTTTCGAAGTGAGCATCCGCCGAGATCGAGATCGCCCCGGTCGCGGTGTCGTTCTCGCTCGCGACGAGCACTTCCCCGCTGCCTGCATCCCCGGCCGTGGTGTGCCACTCCAGCGTCACGGTGCGGTTTTCCCCGGCCCCGAGGGTGAGGTCGGTGGCGTCGACAGTCGTGCCCGCGAGATTCTTGAGCCCAATCGTCTGCGAATCGACGTCTCCCCCGGAATTCCCGACGCGAACGTCGATCGCGAGGGTCTCGCCCTCGACGACGGGCGCGTTCGTCTCCTGGATCGTCACGTCAAACGACGGGGGTTCCTCGAGGGCGAACGTGGCGGTGACGGCCGCACGCTCGGCGTTGTCGGCATTGGCAGTCACATTCGCCGTGTACTGGTCGGCCGCGGCGATCGTGCCGACGTCGAACGCGAACTCGTCGCTCTCGCCCGCGAGTTCGCGAGAGTCGATCGTCTCCGTGAACACGACCCCCGCGCCCTCGCCGACGATCTCGAGACGCACCGTGAGGTTGTCGGTCTCGACCCCATCCAGCTCTGCGACCGGTACCGTCACCTCGCCGTAGTCCGTGCCCGGTTCGCCGTCCGGGAACTGGTGGGCAATGTCGCCGAGCTCGAGGACGGCTTCCGGCAATGGGATCATGCCCTCGTAGCGCACGCTGATCCGCTCGCCTCCTCGACGCACGGTGATGTCGTATGCGGTGCCGGGATCGAGGTCGGAAAAATTACCGGTCGCCGCGAACGACCCGTCCGATCGGACGACCGCATCCAGCGGCTCGACGAACGGCGATCCCTCGTCCGTCCACCGGACACGGATCGTGAGGACTGTCCCCGGGGCGACGTTCGTCGTGCCGGTGATGGTCTGGTTGTCGGCCGCGTCAAGCTCGGTCGTGTCCGCGTCCAGCGACGCCGAAGCGGCTTCGAAGGTCCAGTCGGCGGCCACGGTCTCGTTCGCCGGGGCCACGTCGGTCGCACCGAGGATCGAAAACGCCGACGTGAACTGGTCGCCGTCCTCCGGTTCGTTGGTCGCGGAGAGGGCATAGATCAGGTAGTAGGTGTCGTTCATCGGATCCGCGACCAGCGTGGTGGTCGTCTGGTTGACGTCGAGGTGCGTATCCCCCGCGTTCGTCTGGTTCAACCGGAGATCCCACGTCGGGGCCGCCGCGCCTCGGCTCGCGGTCCGATTCAGGAACGCGGCCGTGAGATTCTCGGCATCCAGATCGACTTGCTCCATCCGGAGCGCGCCCTCGATCCCGCTGACTTCGAGCTCGTGGACGAGGACGTCCCCGGCCGCGACGGTGGTCGATTGGGTGAGGTTGCCGTCCGCGATCCGCCGCCGGATCGCACCCGCCTCGCTGGTGTCGGCGTCGTCGTGCGTAATCCAGGCCGTGTTCGCGTCGGTCGACCGGTTCTGGAGGGCGAGCGTCGCGACGTCACCGACGCCGGCATCCGGGTCCATCCCGGCCACCGCACTGATCGGGTAATCATCCCCGGCGAGGATGTCCGCACTCGGTGTGGGACCCGACCAGCCGCCGTCGTGACGCTCGACGGCGAGGATCGCGTCGTCCGCGTCCTCGGCCTCGAAGACCGTATACGTGCCCTCCGCCCCCGCCGTGAACGTGTTGAGCCGGACCCCGACCTCGCCGTCCCCGTCGCCGTCCTCGACGGAGACG
>CAZAYR010000157.1:0-5647 GCA_964489365.1 uncultured Salinarchaeum sp. | reverse complement strand
ATGAGGCTGAGCCCGGCGGTTCCGGCGGCGCGCTCGACGAGCGTCGCGAGCGCCTCGTCGGCGGCCGAGAGCGGCGCCGCGCCGGCGTCCAAGGCGCGTTCGGCCAGCCGCGCGAGCGTGACCTGGGCGATGCCCTCCCCCGCGCCGGTCGTACTGACGGCGCCGGCCGGTGACGCGTAAAACCCGCTGCCGACCTGCGGGACGTCCCCGACGCGCCCGGCGAGCGCGAGCCAACGGCCCCCCGTCGACGTCCCCGCGACGACTCGATCCCCGTCGCTGACGACCGCACCGACGGTATCGTGGCCCGCGCCGAATCGCTCCCGCACGGCCGCGAGTTGGGTGTCGAAGGCCGCGCCTGCCAGCTCCTCCTCCGCCCACCGTTCCCGGGTTCTCGGGGTCCACAGGTCCGCCTCGACATCGAGGCCGAGCTCCGCCGCGAACGCGACCGCCTGCGGTCCACACAGCAGCACGTGTGGTGTCCGCGCCCGGACCCCGGCGGCGACCTCGATGGCGTGGGCGACCCCCGTCATCCCGCAGGCCGCGCCGGCCGCCCCGTCCCCGCTCATCACGCCAGCGTCCGTGCGGATGCGCCCATCGCTCTGGACGGCGCTCCCGATGCCAGCGTTGAACCCGGGGTCCTCTTCGAGGACCGTGATCGCCGCCACGACCGCCGCCACCGGATCCCCGGCGTTCGCGCCCCGCCGGGCCGCCGTCGCCAGCCTGCTGGTGGGTTTCTCGCGGTCGGGCCCGGCGCCGCCGTGCACGAGTACCTCCATGGCGGGCCGGCGCGTTCCATGGCGAAAGGGATTGTGGCCCGGCGCCCCCGAGGGGTCGCTGGGCCCGCCCGCCAACCACGAAGCCTATGCCGGGATTGGCTGACGGATCCTCGGATGGGACCGTCCCGATCGCACGTCACCCCACTGCTCGCCGTGGCCCTCCTGCTCGTGGCGCTCGCCGTCCTGTCCGGACCCGTCGCGGCGGGCGACGCGCCGTCGATCGACCCCGGACTCGACGATGCGAACGGCACCGTGGCGGTGATGGTGATGTTCGGGGGCCCGGCGGATCCGGTGGACTCGGTCGACTCACTCGAGGCTCACGCCAACCAGACCCAATGGCCGTTCGTCGCGTTCGCGGTACGGACGCCCGGCGTCACCGTTGACCGTCAGTTCTGGATCGCCAATGCGGCGCTCGTCTCCGTCGACACCGATGGGGTGGCGCTGACGCGCCTGGCTCAGGTGTCCCACGTGACCGGCATTCACGAAAACGCCCCGATCGAGAGCGACGGAGCGAGGACGAGCGCGTCCGGCGCCGTGGCCGCTGACGGCACCGAGGCGATGGGCACGATCGGAGTCCCCACCGTGTGGCAGCGTGAGGACACCCGTGGCGCGGGGGTGACCGTGGCGGTCCTCGATACGGGGGCCGACGCCGGCCACCCGGATATCGAGCTTGCCGGATGGCGCGATTTCGGGAACGCATCCGCCGAAACGCCCCACGACTACGGGTGGCACGGCACCCACGTGTCGGGGAGCCTTGCGGGCGGGAACGCGAGCGGGACGACGATCGGCGTCGCCCCGGACGCGGACCTGCTTCACGGCGCAGTCCTCACGGATTGTGATGCCGCCGAGTGTCAGGGTTCGTTCGATCGGATCATCGCCGGCATGGAGTGGGCCATCGCCAACGACGCCGAGATCATCTCCATGAGTCTCGGGAGCGACGCCTACGAGCCCGTGTACATCGCGGCCGTCCGGAACGCGGAGGCGGCCGGCATCCTCGTGGTTGCCGCGTCGGGCAACGACGGCCCCGGACGTACCCTTTCGCCGGGCAATCTTTACGGGACCCTCTCGGTCGGCGCGACGCGCGGGGACGGTCGCATCGCCTCCTTTTCCGGCGGGGCGGACGTCGCGACCGCGGAGGCATGGGGGGAGGCGGCGGTCGGTGGCTGGCCCGAGACCTATACCGTGCCCGACGTGGTGGCGCCGGGTGTCGGCGTGACGAGTGCGGATGCCGGTGGCGGGTACCGAACCGCCCGGGGGACGAGCATGGCGACCCCGCAGGTCGCCGGGATCGCCGCCCTGATGGAGGCGAGTACCGCCCGCGACCTCTCCCCGTCCGAGCTGCGGGCGGGCCTTCGCCGGACGGCCAGACTCCCGCCGGGCACCGATGCGGACCGACGGAGCCGGTTTGGCCACGGCATCGTCCACGCGCCGGATGCAGTTGCCTTCGTCACGAACAGCTCGACGGTGACCGGGACGGTCACGGACGCACGGACCGGATCGCCGCTGGCAAACGCGACGGTCACCGTGACGGGGCCGGCACACGGGACCGCGGTGACGAACGACAACGGGGCGTTCACGATCGGCTCGCTCCGCGGAAACTTGACCTACAACGTCTCCGTCGAGGCCCCGGGGTACGAGCCGACACATACCACGATCACGCCCACCCCGGACACCGTGGCGACGCTCGAGATCCCCGTGGCGGGGGCCGGCGCGCTCTCCGTCGAAGTCACGAGCGAGCGCTTCGGGGGGCCGATCCCGCTGGCAAACGTGACGATAACGGGGGCCGACGGAACCTACCATGCCAACCAAACGGAGAGTGGCACGTACGTGGCGAGGGCGATCCCCGATGGCCGGACGTACGCCGTCCGGGTCCGCGCCGACGGATACGAGCCGGTCGGACACGAGCTCCACCTGACCGGCAACGCGACCGCCGCCATCACGATGCAGGGCAGCGCGACCCTCGCCGTGGACGTTCGCGATGCCGCGACGGGTGCTGTGATTTCTGACGCAACGATCACCCTGACCGACATGCAGGGACGGTCCGACACAGTCACGACGGCGAACGGGTCCCTCGAGCGGGCGATTCCCGGAACCGGGTCGCTCGTTGCGGTCGATGTGAAAGCCGAAAGATATCGAGAAACGACGGAGGTGCGTTCGCCGGAGCATGGCGGACGGACGGCCATCGTGGCCGAACTCGTCGGCGATGCGACCGTCACGGTCGCGGTCACTGACGACCACCGGGGAACGCCGCTGGAGGGGGGAAGTGTCGAACTCCGTGGCGATCGGGGCACATACGCGAACACGACGAACGGGGAGGGCCTGGCACGCCTGTCCGTCCCCGGGGGCGACATGTACGCCCTCGTCGTCGACCGGATCGGATACGCGCTCGAACGGGAAACCGTGTCGCCGAGGTCCGGTCAGCACCTCGACCGCGGAGTCTCACTGCGGGGTAGCGCGACCCTGGCACTCGAAGTCTTCGACCCCGACGGCGCCCCAGTCTCCGGCGCCACAGTCCGGGTTGTCCCCGAGGATGGTGACGCGTTCGAGCCGGCGGCCAGGACGGATTCCGACGGAAACCTCGTGGTCGCGGTCCCCGGCCATGCGGTCGTCTACGAGCTCCGGGTGACACACGTGGGCTACCCCACCCGGGTCGCGACGACCACCCGGATGGCCCCGGGCAGGTCCGAATCGGTCTCGGTCACCCTCCCCTCGGAGCCCCGGCCCCTGCCCACCCTGGGCCCAGTGGGCGCGATCCTCGCGTGTCTCCTTGCCGTCCTGGCCAGACGCGGGTAGGCGGCTTCGGCGAAATGGGAGACCTTTTACTGAGCATGGAGAAACGACCTATTATTCATGAGCTACGACCAGGTCTCGGTGCCGTCGTCCGGCACCCGGATCACCGCGGACGCCGACGGATCGTTGGAGGTCCCCGACGATCCGATCGTTCCGATCATCTACGGCGACGGAATCGGACCGGACATCGGCCCGGCGGCCCAGACCGTCCTCGAAGCGGCGGCGGACGCCACCGGGCGGGACATCAACTGGATGCGCGTCTACGCGGGGGAGACCGCACGGGAGCGCTACGACGAGAACCTCCCCGACGACACGGTCGAGGCGATCCGGGAGTTCCGGGTCGCGATCAAGGGGCCGTTGACGACGCCGGTCGGGGCCGGTTACCGCTCGCTCAACGTGGCGCTCCGCCAGACGCTGGATCTGTTCGCGAACGTTCGCCCCACCTACCACCTCTCGGGCGTCCCCTCGCCGGTGTCCGACCCCCAGCAGATGGATATGGTCACGTTCCGGGAGAACACCGAGGACGTCTACGCGGGGATCGAGTGGGAGGCCGGGACCGACGAGGTCGAACGCGTCCGCGAATTCGTGGCCGAGGAGATGGGCTACGCGGAGTCCATCCACGACGGCCCCGTCGGCATCGGGATCAAACCGATCTCGGAGTTCGGGACCAAGCGCCTCGTCCGGGAGGCCATCGACTACGCCCTCGAGCGTGGCCGCGATAGCGTCACCCTCGTCCACAAGGGCAACATCATGAAGTTTACCGAGGGGGCGTTCCGCGACTGGGGTTACGAGGTCGCCGAGGAGGAGTACGGCGAGGACGTCATCACCGAGGACACGCTATGGGAGGAACGGGACGGGGAACCGCCGGCGGACGCGGTCGTCGTCAACGACCGCATCGCGGACAACATGCTCCAGCAGATCCTCACGCGGACGGACCAGTACGACGTCCTCGCGATGCCGAACCTCAACGGCGATTACATCTCGGACGCCTGTGGGGCCCAGATCGGCGGGCTCGGCGTTGCGCCGGGCGCGAACTTCGGCGAGGGTCGCTGTCTGGCCGAACCCGTCCACGGCTCGGCGCCGAAATACGCCGGGCAGGACAAGGTCAACCCGACCGCGCTGATCCTCTCGGGGGCGATCATGTTCGAGTACCTCGGCTGGGACGACGCGGCCCAGCTGATCAAGGATTCCGTCGAGGCCACCATCTCCGATGGCGTCGTCACCTACGACCTCGAACGGCAGATCGAGGGCGGGACGAAGGTCGGCACGACCGATTTCGCCGAGGCCGTCGTCGACAAGATTTCGTAGGCGAGGCTTTTTCCACGGCCGGGGTCCCAGCGCCGACGATGTACGAGGTCGTGGGCTGTTCGGATTGCCGGGCACTATGGATCCGCGAAGGTGATGCCGAGACGGCCGAATGTCCCCGTTGCGGGCGCACCCACGACGTGGACAAGCTGCGCGCGCTCGCGGAAACCGACTCCGCCGATGCGGCCCGTGATGCCCGCACACGATTGTTGGCGGAGCGCGCCGACCACGGCGACGATGTGGCCGCCTTCTCCGAACTCAAAGGGGATGTAGAGGCCGCCGGGGTCCCCGACGCAACGTACCTCAACGCCCACGATCTCGACGAGGAGGCCATCGACGCGCAGGCCACAACGGACGGGACCCGTGACCGGTCGCCCCGGCAGCTCGTCCTCGCGGCGATCGACTCCTGCGAGACACCCACTCGGGACGCCATCCTCGATCGGGTCGCCGAGCACGGGCTCGCCCGCGCGGAGGCCGACGACGTACTTACCCGGCTAACCGACACCGGGCATGCGATCCGTGAAGGCGAGACCTTCCGCGTGGTCGAGTAGCCCTACCGGCCGAGGGCCTCGTGGGCCTCGCTGAGCTGACGGGACGCCAACGCCCCCACGAGCGAGAGCTCGCCGGCCAACGCGCCCGCGGTCACGATCTCTCCGAGGGCGTCGGCATTGGTCCCCGGCGGATCCCCACCACCCGCAAGCCCGAGCATCTCGAGGGCCTCCCGCTGCGTCGGCAGGCCCGTCCCTCCGCCGACGGTCCCGACCTGGAGACTCGCG
>CAZAYR010000156.1:0-5694 GCA_964489365.1 uncultured Salinarchaeum sp. | reverse complement strand
AGTACAAGTAACCATGACGACGAACGATCCCTTCAGTAACGCGCTCTCCGGGCTCCACAACGCGGAGCAGGTGGGACACCTGTCCCACGAGATACAGCCCGCCTCGAACGAGATCGGCAACGTCCTCGAAGTACTCTACGACCGCGGCTACGTCGCGGGCTTCGAGTTCATCGACGACGGGAAGGCCGGGACCTTCGAGGTCGAACTACGCGGTGCGATCAACGAATGCGGTGCGATCAAACCACGGTATGCCGTATCGGCCGACGAATTCGAACGCTGGGAGAAGCGATTCCTCCCGGCCCGGGACTTCGGCGCGCTCATCCTGACGACGAGTCGGGGGATCATGAGCCACTACGACGCCCGGGAGGCCGGCATCGGCGGCCAGGTGATCGCGTACGTCTACTAAGACCATGCCACGAATCGAACTCGAAATACCGGAAGACGCGACGGCCGAGACCGATCGGTTCGATCTGATCGTCTCGGGTCCGGAAGGGGAGGTGCGAAAGCGCCTCTGGTTCCCCAACGTCGTCGTCTCCGTGGAGGATGAGGCGGTCGTGCTCGAGACCGACGAGGAGGATGCCAAAACGACGGCGACGCTTGGCACCTTCGAGAGCCACGTCCGCAACATGTTCCACGGCGTGACGGCGGGCTGGGAATACGAGATGGAAGTCCACTACGCGCACTTCCCCATGCAGGTCCGCGTCGAGGGCGACGAGGTCGTCATCGAGAACTTCCTCGGCGAACGCGCCCCGCGGCGGACCGGGATCCACGGGGATACCGAGGTCCGCGTGGACGGCGAGGAGCTCGTCCTCTCGGGGCCGGACAAGGAGGCCGTCGGACAGACGGCCGCGGACATCGAACAGCTCACGCGGGTCCGACGGAAGGACACCCGCGTGTTCCAGGACGGGGTCTACATCACCCGGAAACCCGCAACGGAGGAGGTCTGAAATGGCCGAAGAACTGGAAGCACTGACGGATATCAGTGGGGTCGGCGAGTCGAAGGCCGACGTCCTGCGCGAGGCCGGCTACGGGACGATCAAGGACGTCCGGGCGGCCAGCCAGGACGAGCTGGCGGACGTCGAGGGGATCGGCAACGCCCTCGCGGCCCGGATCAAGGCGGACGTCGATACCGTCGAGGTCGAGGAACCGGCCGGCGATGCGGACGCGTCCGAGGACGAAGCCACCGAACCCGAATCCGACGCGGCGGAACTCACCGAGCTGACCGACATCAGCGGGGTCGGCGAGTCGAAGGCCGACGCGCTGCGGGAGGCAGGCTACGAAACGATCGAGGCCGTCCAGGGAGCCAGCCAGGACGAGCTGGCGGACGTCGAGGGGATCGGCAACGCCCTCGCGGCGCGGATCAAGGCCGACGTCGACACGGTCGATGTCGAAGCGCCGGCCGAGCCTGAAGCGGAAGAAGCCGAACCTGGCGAGGGCGTCGAAACCGAGCTCCGCCCGGTCGGTCATGCGGACAAGACCCCCGACCTGACCGACCGCGAGCGCGAGCTGCTCCAGGCGCGTGATGGCGCGTCCAAGCCGTCATTCACCCGGCAGGTCCAGCACATGAAAAAGCGGATCCCGTCCGCGTGGCGGGCGCCGCGCGGGAACCTCTCGAAGCAACGCCGCCGGATCAAGGGCAAAGGGGCCGTCGTCGAAGCCGGCTATCGCGGCCCGAAGGCGGTGCGCGGACGCCACCCCAGCGGCTTCGAGGAAGTCCTCGTCGAACGCCCCGCGGAACTCGAGGGTCTCGACGGCGATCGGCAGGCCGTGCGGATCGCCAGCGGCGTGGGTGGCCGCAAGCGCGAACGCATCGAGGAAGTCGCCGAGGAAGCCGGCATCCGGGTGCTCAACCCGACCTACGAGGAAGTGGAGGTGACCGAGGAATGACCGATCTCAGCGCGCAGCGGCGCCTCGCCGCGGACATCCTCGACGTGGGGAAGAACCGCATCTGGTTCGACCCCGCCGAACAGGGCGAGATCGCGGAAGCGATCACGCGCGAGCAGATCGCGGACCTGATCGACGTGGGCACGATCCGGGCGGAGGAAAAACAGGGCAACTCCCGGGGCCGGACCCGCGAACGCAACGCGAAGCGATCCTACGGCCACCGAAAAGGCCCGGGCTCGCGGCGTGGCAAAGCCGGCGCCCGCCAGGACGAGGGCGACGCCTGGCAGAACGCGATCCGGGCCCAGCGCCAGAAGCTTCGGGAGCTTCGGGACGAGGGCGAGCTCACGCCCACCGAGTACCGGGACCTCTACCGAAAGGCCGCGGGCGGCGAATTCCGGAGCGTCCGCTACATGATGACATTTATCGAACAGGAATACGGTGATCGATGATGGCGACAGGACCACGCTACCGCGTGCCGCTCCGGCGGCGCCGGGAAGTGCGAACCGACTACCAGCAGCGGCTGCGGTTGCTCAAGTCGGGCAAGCCCCGGCTCGTCGCGCGGATCAGCAACCGCCACGTGACCGTCCAGCTGATCGGCACGGGCCCGCAGGGCGACGTGACGTTCGCGAGCGCCCACTCGGGCGACCTCGCCGAGTACGGCTGGGAGGCGCCGACGGGGAACCTCCCCGCCGCGTATCTCACCGGACTCCTGGCGGGCCGGCGCGCGCTCGCGGCTGACGTCGACGCCGCGGTGCTCGACATCGGGCTGGGCACCGCCACGCCGGGGAACAAGCGCTTTGCCGTCCAGGAGGGGGCCATCGACGCGGGGCTCGACGTCCCCCACAACGAGGAGGTGTTCGCGGACTGGTCACGCACCCGCGGCGAACATATCGCCGAGTACGCGGGCCAGCTGGAGGACCCGCTCTACAGCGGTGAATTCGACGCGACCGACCTGCCGGAGCACTTCGACGAGATACGCGAACGGATCATGGAGGAAGACGCATGAGCGAAACCGAGGAGCACGAGTTCGGCTGGACGCCGAAGACCCGGCTCGGACGGATGGTCCAGGCCGGCGAGATCGAGACGATGGAGGAGGCGCTCAACTCGGGCCTCCAGCTCAAGGAGGCCGAGATCGTCGACGAACTCCTGCCGGGCCTGGAGGACGAGGTACTGGACATCAACATGGTCCAGCGCATGACGGACTCGGGCCGGCGGGTGAAGTTCCGGTGTGTCGTCACCGTCGGCAACCGGGACGGGTACGTCGGCTATGCCGAGGGGCGCGACGATCAGGTCGGCTCGGCCATCCAGAAGGCCATCGGGATCGCGAAACTGAACATCATCTCGGTCGACCGGGGCAGCGGCTCCTGGGAGGATCGCAGCGACGAGCCCCACTCGCTCGCCCGGCGGACCGAGGGGAAATCCGGCTCGGTGACCGTCCAGCTGATCCCCGCACCGAACGGGCTCGGCCTCGCGGCCGCCCCGACGGTCCGGGCGATCCTGGAGCTCGCCGGGATCGAGGACGCGTGGACGAAAAGCCACGGCAAGACACGCACGACGCTGAACCTCGCGAAGGCGACGTTCAACGCGCTGCAGAACTCCGCACAGTCGCGGGTCCCCCAGCATGCGCGACACGTCGCGCGCGACCTCGAGGAGGTGCCCGAATGATGCAGGCCGTCGTCCAGGTCCGGGGCGAAGTGAACCTCAGCCAGGACGTCCAGGACACGCTCGAGATGTTGAACCTGGGGCGGGTCAACCACTGCACCTTCGTGCCGGAGACGCCGGCGTACGAGGGCATGGTCAAGAAGGTCGCCGAAGTCACCGCGTTCGGCTCGCCGAGCGAGGAGACGGTGGCGACGCTGCTCCGCCGGCGCGCCGAACCCGCTACGGGCTCGGAGGCCATCGACGACGCGTGGGTGTCATCGGAGACGCCGTACGACGACGTCGAGTCCCTCGCCGACGCGTTGCTCGCCGAGGAGACGACCCTCGCGGAGGTCGGCCTGTCGCCCGTCTTGCGGCTGCATCCGCCGCGCGGCGGGCACGACGGGCTCAAACGGACCCGCGCGAACGGCGGCGTCATCGGCCGGCACGAACCGGAGGAAATAGACGCCTTGCTACAGGGGATGCGATAAGGATGACCAGCAAGAAACGACGCAACCGCGGCTCGCGGACACACGGCGGCGGCACGCACAAGAACCGCCGGGGCGCCGGCAACCGGGGTGGCCGGGGGAACGCGGGTCGGAAGAAACACCACGATCAGACGTCGAGCCCGCTCGGCAAGCACGGGTTCACCCGCGCGCCGGAGCTTCGCGAAGCGTTCGCGGAGGTCGACCTTCAGGAGCTCGACGAGGACATCGCCCTGCTCGCGGCGGACGGCCGGGCCGAGGAGACCGACGATGGCTACCGGATCGACGCCCGCGAGCTCGCCTCGACGGACGCGGACAGCGATGGGGTCAAGGTCCTGGGCAGCCGGCAGGTCCGGCATGCGCTGACGGTCGTGGCGGACGAGTTCTCCGAGTCGGCGATCGAGGCCATCGAGTCGGCCGGCGGCGAGGCGATTATCCCGGACGAGGAGTGACCCGATGGGCTGGAAGGAGCTCGCCGAGCCGGTCCTCACCCGGATGCCGGGGATCGAGCGCCCGGAGGGGCACGTCCCGTTCAAGCGGAAACTGGGCTGGACGGCCGCCGTCCTGGTCGTGTATTTCTTCCTGACGAACGTCTTCCTCTACGGCGCGGCGACGGGGGACGACATCTTCGGGAACTTCCGCTCGATCCTCGCCGGCAGCCAGGGGACGATCCTCCAGGTGGGGATCGGCCCGATCGTCACCGCCAGCATCGTCCTCCAGCTGCTCGGCGGCGCGAACCTGCTGGGCCTCGACACGAACGACCCCCGCGATCAGGTGCTCTACCAGGGTCTCCAGAAGCTCCTCGTCGTGGTGATGACCGCGCTGACCGCCTACCCCATGGTGTTCATGGGTGGGTTCCTCCCGCCGGACAGCGCGCTGGCGACCTCGCTCGGCGTCTCGACGGCGCTGCTCCAGTGGATCATCTTCACCCAGGTGCTCATCGGCGGGATCATCATCCTGTTCCTCGACGAGGTCGTGAGCAAGTGGGGGATCGGAAGCGGGATCGGGCTGTTCATCATCGCCGGCGTGAGCCAGCGGATCCTCGGGGGGATCTTCTCGTGGCCCGGGTTGGGGGAACGCGGCATTCTCGTGAGCTGGTTCGACCTGATCACTGGGCGGACCGATATGGCCCCACTATTCACTGCCGAGGGGATGCAACAACTCCTGCTCGGCGAGGGCCACTTGCTGGCGATTATCACGACCATCCTGATCTTTGGCATCGTCGTGTATGCCGAGTCGGTGCGCGTCGAGATCCCGCTGAGCCACTCCCGGGTGCGCGGGGCACGGGGCCGATTCCCGGTCAAGCTGATCTACGCGAGCGTCCTGCCGATGATCCTCGTGCGTGCCTTACAGATGAACGTCCAGTTTATCGGCCGGATCCTCAACCGGCAGCTGGGCGATGGGATGCCGACCATCCTCGCCGTCTACGACGGGCAGGGCCAGCCGGTCAGCGGCATCTTCTATTACCTGAACCCGATTACCCAGCGCGAGGAGTGGATGTGGTGGCTCGCCGAGGGGGCCGCCCAGCCGGTGTGGATGATCGCCCTCCGGGTCGGAGTCGACCTGACCTTCATGATCCTGGGGGGTGCGATCTTCGCGATCTTCTGGGTCGAGACGACGGACATGGGCCCGGAGGCGACGGCCCAGCAGATCCAGAACTCCGGGATGCAGATCCCCGGCTTCCGGC
>CAZAYR010000155.1:0-5846 GCA_964489365.1 uncultured Salinarchaeum sp. | reverse complement strand
GTGCTGGCGATGTTCATCCTCAGCGAGGGGGTGCGACAGACCGGCGTCATCCAGATCCTCACCCGGAAGATGGAGGCGTTCGCCGGGGAAAGCGAATCCCGGCAGCTCATCGCGACCGTCGGGCTGGCCGGCCCCCCCGCCGGCTTCGTCAACAACACGCCGATCGTCGCCGTGTTGATCCCCGCCGTCACCAACCTCGCCCGGCGGACCAATACCTCGCCCTCGAAGCTGCTGATCCCCCTCTCGTTCGCCGCGATGATGGGCGGGACGCTCACCGTGATCGGGACGTCCACGAACCTGCTCGCGAGCGACATCTGGGCGCAGATCGGCCCGACCGGCGAGCCGTTTTCGCTCTTCGAGTTCACGCAGCTCGGCGCGGTCGTGCTCGCCGTCGGGATCGTCTACCTGCTGACCATCGGCCGGTACCTCACGCCCGCCCGCATCGCGCCGGAGGGCTCCACGGCCGACCAATTCGGAATGACCGACTACCTGACCGACGTGGTCGTCCGGGAGGAGTCCGACCTCGTCGGTTCGCGGGTACGGGAACTGCGACACGGCGACCTCGACCTAGACGTGTTCCAGATCGTGCGCGAGGGCCGTACCATCGTACGCGGCCTCCCCGGCGAGCGGATCCGTGCCGGCGACGTCCTGTCGGTCCGCGCCAGCCAGGAGACCCTCGAACAGGTCATCGAGGACAGTCAACTCGCACTCCTTCCGGAACTCCTGCGTGCCGCAGAGGACGGGGAGGAGCCGCTTCCCGAGGGGTTCGTGCCGGAGCGTCACGCGTGGAATCCGCCATCGACGACCCGCGAGACAGACCCGGACGGCGAGGCCACCGAGGAAGAGGAGGGGAAGGCATCCGAGGCGGACACCTCGCTCACGGAGGTCGTGTTGCTGCCCGGCCCGTGGTCGAGGACACGGGATGGCGTCGCCGGATTCGAGAGTGATTACAACGCGACCGTGCTCGCGATCCGCCGGGGCAACGAAGTGATCCGCCAGCGCCTCCGGGACGTCAGCCTGCAGGCCGGGGACGTGTTGCTCGTCCAGACCAACGACACCGTCCTGGACCGACTCCGGGCCGATCCCAACGTGGTCGTCTCCAGCGATGACCGCTGGGAGGAATTCGACCGCAAGCAGATTCCGATCGCCCTCGCGATTATCGCCGGCGTCGTCGGGTTGGCGGCCCTGGAGTATCTCCCCATCATGGTGAGCGCCCTCGCCGGTGTGGTCGCGATGCTTTTCTCGGGTATCCTGCGCCCGGCAGATGCCTACGAGGCCGTCGATTGGGACGTCATCTTCCTGCTGGCTGGTGTCATCCCGCTTGGGATCGCGTTCGAGGCCTCGGGGACGGCGGATCTGATCGCGACGGGGATCGTCGGGGCAAGCGTCTTTCTGCCACCGATCGCGATGCTTGCGACGTTCTACCTCGGGACCGCGATTATCACGGAAATGGTGAGCAACAACGCCAGCATCGTGTTGATGCTCCCCATCGCGCTCGAGGTCGCCGCCCAACTCGGGGTCGACCCCTTCGCGTTCGCGCTCGCGGTGACATTCGCCGCGAGCACCCCTCTCCTTAGCCCGGTCGGCTATCAGACGAATCTGATGGTCTACGGTCCCGGTGGCTACAAGTTCACCGACTTCGCCCGGGTCGGCGCGCCGCTGCAACTGATCCTGACCGTCGTCACGACGGCCGGGATTGCGGTTTTCTGGGGGCTCTAATAATTGGCAATCGGGACCGAGGCCGGCTGTCTGGTGGCACACGACCTCCCGACCGCGCGGGCGGCGGCTCGATGTCCTGGCGACGGGTGATCGTTCGACGGGAAACGGCTCCGGCCGTGCTGTCGATCTCCCATTTCTCGACCCGCCGCTTTATGGGCGATCCGTGCCATTCTTCCGCACATGGCCATCGTCTCGCCCCTCGAAGAACTTGGCGAACCGCTGTTTTACCAAACTGAAGATAGCTCAGTCGACGCGCCGTCGTCAGACCTTGATGCCGCCCAGCGCGTCCACGTGCGCACGCTGGAAGGGATGCAGAAGGAAGCGGTGATCGCGGACAGCCGCTCGGACGGCGCCTGGCGGCTGGCGAGCGACGAGGGCGATTACCTCGACGGCGACGACATCGCGCCGTGTCCGCTCTCCTTTTTCTTAACGGGCCTCGTGAGCTCCGCGGTCAACCGGATCGAGGAGCTCGCCGAGGAACGGGAGGTCCCCATCGACGAGGTCGAGATCGTGCTGGACACCTTCTACACCATGCAGGGTTCGGCGCTCCGCGGGGACATGACCGGCGGGGCGCTCCCTCCGGAGTTCGACGTGAATGTCGCGGGCGATGCCGACGCACCGACGATCGACCGCCTCGTCGAGGAGGCCATCACCTCCGCCCCGATCATGGGGCTGGTCTACGACGAGCACACCAGCCTGTTCAACCTCGCGCTCAACGGCGAGGAGCTCGAACCCGACGGCGTCGCACCGCTGGACGCCCCCATCGCCAGCGATCCGCTGGACACGTTCGAGCAGCTCCCCCGGGATCCGCCGACCCAGCCCGAGCCGGTCGTGCGTCACACCGGCCGAAAGACCGAGGAATACCCGGAGGACCGCGAGGACTACACCGCCGGCGAGGGCTCGAGCCTCCAGGAGGAACAGGACCGCGTGCTCCACCTCCGGGCGACGTGCACCCTGCGGGACGACGGGCTCAAGGAGATCATCCAGCGCATCTACAGCCCCCGTGGCTCGATCTTCGAAGCACTCTCCGACGAGCCGGTCGGGCACGGCGGCGGGGGTCGGGCCCCCGACGCGATGACCTACGCCGCGGCCGGGATCGCGTTCTGCTTTATGACCCAGTTCGGCCGGTACGCCGACATCGTGGACAAGGAACTCGAGGCCTACCGCCTCGTTCAGGACACTCAGTTCGGGACCCCCGCCGAAGCGACGCCCGTCGAAACCCACGTCTTCCTCGAATCACCAGAGGGTAAGGACTTCGCCCGGGACATCCTCGAGATGTCCGAACAGACCTGCTTCCTGCACGCGCTCTGCCGGACGCCGCTGGAACCCGAAATCCACGTCACGGTCGGTTGAGCCCCGCGAGGGGGAACCTTGATGGCTGGGCCGACGCATCCGCGGCCATGGACTTCGCGCTGACCGACGAGCAGGAAACGCTCAAACGCGAGGTGCGCCGGTTCGCGGAAAACGAGATCGCGCCGGTGGCCAGGGAGTACGACCGCGAGGAAAAGTACCCCCACGACCTCGTCGAGCAGGCCGTCGACCTGGGCATCGTCGGCGCCCACATCCCCGTCGAGTACGGCGGCGTGGGCTACGGCCCCCTCGAGATGGCGATGATCATCGAGGAACTGTTCGCCGTCGACCCGGGCATCGGGCTCTGTCTCACCTCGACGGGCTTCGGCGCGGACTCGATCCTTGAGTTCGGCACCGAGGAGCAAAAGGAGGAATACCTCGAGCCGATCGCGGCCGGTGACGCCATCATGGGGGCGGCGATCAGCGAGCCACAGGCGGGCTCGGACGTCTCCTCGATCTCCACCCAGGCTGAGCTCGACGGCGACGAATGGGTCCTCGACGGCCGGAAGATGTGGATCTCGAACGGCAGCGTCGGCGATTTCTTCCTGGTGATGTGCGAGACCGACCCGCAGATCGAGGACCGGTATACCGGCTTCTCCCAGATCCTCGTCGAGGCCGACCGCGAGGGTTTCGAGGCCGAGAAGATCACCGGGAAGCTTGGCATCCGGGCCAGCGACACCGCCGAGCTGATCCTCGACGGCGTGCGGGTTCCCGAGGAACACCTCGTCGGCACCCGCGGGATGGGCTTTCCCCAGCTCATGCAGTTCTTCGATGACACCCGGAGCATGGTGGCCGCCCAGGCCGTCGGCATCGCGAAGGGCGCGACCGGGCACGCACTCGAGTACGCGCAGGAACGCGAACAGTTCGGCCGGCCCATCTCCGAGTTCCAGGCGATCAAGCACAAGCTCGCGCGGATGCGGACCGAGACGGAGGCCGCCCGCCAGCTGACCTACAAGGCCGCGTGGTCGGTCGAGCACGCCGAGGACAGCCAGACGGGCCTCGCGTCGATGGCCAAGGAGTTCGCCTCCCAGGTCGCGGTCGACGCCGCCGACGAGGCCGTCCAGATCCACGGCGGGGCCGGCTACGTCGACGACATGCCCGTGAGCCGCCTGTACCGGGACGCCAAGATCACCCAGATCTACGAGGGTACCACAGAGATTCAAAAAAATATCATCGCCCGCGAAATGCTCGGCGAGGGCATCGTGTAGTCGGACCAGGACGGAGCGCTTTACTGTATCCGCCGGGAACCGGTCGGATAACGTGAGCAGGACGCAGCTGACGTTGGTGCAGATCGACAACTACGGGCCGTGGACGGTGAACCCGGCGCCGCGACGCGAGGTCGACCTCCAGACGCTGCAATCGCGGCTGTACGCCGACCTCTCGCAGTTCATCGGCAACCGGGACGGCTACGCCTTCTTCACCCGGTTCGATAACATGATCACCGTCACGAACGGGCTCGATCGGGCCGATCACGAGCGGCTCCAGGAGACGGTCCGCAACCGGTATCCGGTCACGGTGAGCCTCAGTTCGGCGGGCGCGCCCTCGCCCGTCGACGCCCTCGAGCGGGCCACTCGCCAGCTCCAGGATGCCGGCAGCGCTCAGGACCGCTCGCGGCGCGAGATCCTGCGCCTGGACGAACACGCACCGGTCCCGACCGCGGACGGCGAGGTCCACATCGCGCACTTCGACGTCAACGACGCCACGGGCCAGTACACCGACGAGATCAACGCCTTCGACACGTTCATCGAGATCGAGCAGGGCTATGCGACCCTGATGCGGCACATGCGCCGGGAATGCGAGGCGCTCTCGTTTTTCGTGGGCGGGGACAACATCATCGCCGTCTGTCCGGCGCTCGACCAGGCGGCCTACCGGGCGGCGATCGAGTCCGTCGCCGAGGAAACGGGGGTCGCGCTCAAGGTTGGGGTCGGGTCCGGCCGGACCGCCCACGACGCCGGCATGGCCGCCAAGCACGCCCTCGAAACCTGCCGGTCGAACGGGTCGGCGGTGGAGATCAGCCGGTCGCCGGCCTGATCCCGAATATCGGAGACGTCGGCTGTTAAGCGTGGCGCAGGTACCTTTTAGCGCGCCGGGTCCCTCCCCTTCCACATGGTCGATGACCTGACCGTTCGGGACGTGATGACCCGGGAGTACGTGGGGGTCAGCGAATCCGACACGGTCGCGGACGTCGCGCGGCTGCTGGTCGAGGAGGGCGAGGCCGCCGCGGCGGTCCTGCACGGCCAGGAGCCGGTCGGATCCGTGATGGCGCGGCAGCTGCTCGGCGCGCTCCTCGACGACGAAGATCCGGCAACGCGTCGCATCGACTCGATCATGACGCGCCCGCCCCAAGACGTCCACCCGGACGAATCCCTCGCGCATGCGGCGGCGATCCTCGCGGACGCGGAGACGGACCACGTGTTCGTCACCGGTGGGAACGGCCTGCTTGGCGTCCTCTCGGAGAACGACCTGATCACGGCGGTGACCTCCATCCTGACGACCGAGCCGGGGCAGGCCCTCGATGATGACTACGACGCGGGCATGGGCGGGACGGACGAGCCCGAGCCGATGTCGAGCCAGAGCGTCTGCGAGGTCTGCGGGACGCTCAAGACCGACCTCGAGAACATCAACGGCCAGCTGGTCTGTGACGACTGCCGGGCCGTATAGTCGTCGGCATGTGCGGCCGCAACTCCCTGTTTCCACCGGCATCGGTCCTCGAGGACCGCGTCGACGCGACGCTGGTCATCGACGAATACGCGCCCCGATACAACAATGCGCCGGGC
>CAZAYR010000154.1:0-5857 GCA_964489365.1 uncultured Salinarchaeum sp. | reverse complement strand
CGAGGATGATCCACCGCGTCCCGTAGATCGGCGTCGTGATGAACGAGACGAGGAACGCGAGGGACTTCACGACGGCGGGCACACCGAGAGTGACGGCCGCGACGAACGAGAGCAGCCACCCCAGCCGCATCTTCACGCCCTGGTTGGCAAAGGAGACGAGCATGGCCGTCGTCACGACGAACGACGGGACGATGATAGCCAGCGCGAACGTGTTGACCAGCGAGCGCTGCCAGTTGCCGACGCCGCCGGCCGACCCCTCGATCATGGCCTCGAAGTTCGCGAGGGTGAGCACCGACGGATCGAGCGCGAGGATGAGGTACTCGCCGGGCAGGAGCGCGTCCCAGACGAGCGAGAAGAAGGGGATGAACCCGCCGATCAGCGAGTAGACGAGCAGGACGCCGGCCAGCGAGTACCGCTTGAGGTTGCTGACGTCGTAGGTCAGGAGGTCGGCGCCGCCCTGGCCGGAGACGGTCTCGTATTTGCCCTCTTGGGCCTGAATCCGCATGTAGAGGTAGATGAGCACGCCCGAGAGCAGCGTCAGCACGATCGAGAACGCCATCGCTTGGCCGAAGTCGTAGGAGCCACCCCCGAGGAAGTACATCGGGATCAGCGACCCGAACGTGTAGATGCCGCCGCGCGGGCCGAGGACCGAGGGCGTCGACACCGACGCCATGTTCCGCAAGAAGAGGTAGACGAAGGCCGAAAACACCGCCGGCGTCAGCAGCGGGAGGACGATCTCCCGGAGCGTCTTGTAGGTCGAGGCGCCGCTGATGATCGAGGCCTCGTCGATCGCCGCCGGGATCGACCGGACCGCCGGCGCGATGAAGAGGAAGGCCAGCGGGACGGTGATCAGGGTCTCGACCCAGATCATGCCGGCGATGGAATAGAGGTCGATCGGCGCCTCCTCGAGGCCGAACACCCGCATCAACGCGACGTTCACCACGCCTTGCCGACCCAGCAGGAGGACCCACGCGGTCACCGCGGCGACCGACGGGATCGTATACGGAAAGAAGATGAAGATCTTGAGCTTGGTATCGCGGAAGAATTTGACGATCGTGATGGCGGCGAACGTCCCGAGTATGATCGCGAAGACCGAGGTGAAGAAGGCGTAGATGAGCGTATCGATCGTGACCCGGAGGATGAAATCGGGGTTGCTGAACAGCTGCTGGTAGTTCGCGATCGTCGGGATGTAGACCTCCCGGATGGGGAACTCCTCGCTGAACGAAAGGAAGCCGAGGTTGAGGAAGGGGAAGGCGACGAGGGAGGCCAGGACGGCGGCCAGGAACCCCTGGATGAGGAGGGAATCCCGAGTGGCCGATCGGAGGCCGGTTTTGACCCTCGTTGCCACCCGATTCGCGGGCACGAGATCGGTGACGGAGGCGAGGATCATCAAAGGCGTCGTTCTCACGGTCTCACCTCAGCGGTCAGCGCCCCTCGGGGAAGACGTGGACGTGATCCGACTGGATCTGAACCCGGACGGCCTCGCCCTCGGCCACGCCGTCCGGGACGTCCTCCGCGCGGCTCAGGATCTGCGTCCCGTCGACGTCGACGAGGAGCTCGTAGGTCTCACCGAGGAATGAGACCGACCGCAGCGTCCCCGACACGACGTTCTCCCCGGTCGCGCCGTTCGCCGAAACGGTCACGTGCCGGGGCCGGACACCACAAAGGACCCGCTCCCCGACCGCGAAACCGTCGTGGTCGACGGTGAGCGCGCCGATCGCGGAGTCGATGCCGCCCGAGGTAGTAACGGTCCCGGGGAAGATCTCCGAGCCGCCGAAGAAGTCGAAGGAGAACCGCGTTTCCGGGTTGGAATAGACCTCCTCGGGGCTGCCACGCTGTTCGATCTTGCCGTCCAGATTGAACAGGAAGATGCGGTCCGAGAGCGACATCGCCTCGGGCTGGTCGTGGGTGACGTAGATGGTCGTGATGCCCAGCTCCGTCTGGATGCGCTTGATCTCGTAGCGCAGTTGCTTCCGCAAATTCCTATCCAGCCCCGTGAGGGGTTCGTCGAACAGGAGGAGCTGGGGTTCGTAGACGACGGAGCGGCAGATGTTCACCCGGGCCTGTTGGCCGCCGCTCAGATCCCGGGCAGGTTTGTCCGAGAGGTCGCCGATGTTCGCCATCTCGAGGATCTCCGCTACCTTCTCGCCGATCCGGTCGTCGGGGTAGTCCTGACACTTCAGGGGGAACGCGACGTTCTCGTACACCGACATGTGGGGCCAGACGTCGAAGGTTTGAAAGACGAACCCGATGTCGCGCTCGGCGGGCGGGACGAACACCCCGGTTTGGGTGTCGCTCACCGTCTCGTCGCCGATCGCGATCCGCCCCGCGGTCGGCCTTTCGAGGCCAGCGATGCTTCTGAGGGTCGTGGTCTTCCCGCAGCCGCTCGGGCCGAGGAGCGTGGCCAACTCCCCCGCCTCGACCGTCAGTGAGATATCGTCGACCGCGACGAGCTCGTCGTAGTGTTTCGTCAGTCCTTCGACCGTGACTGAACTTTCGGAGTCGCTCTCCATGGCTTGCTGGTCTTATCGCCGTGATGTCTGGGTGTCTCGGGATTGGGGCCGCCGATCGAAACGGGCCGCTACTGGGCCCCGAGGGCCTCCCGGTACTGTTGGGTGAGCTGTTCGACGTCGTGTTCGTACGTCGACATGAGGTCCCAGATGTACATCGCGTCCTGGTTCTCCAGTTCCTCGTTCCACATCATGCTCGTCGGCCGGTGGAAGTCGCCGAGGGTCTCGTTCATGAAGTTGACGAGGCTGCCGTAGTCCCCGCCGCGTCCCCGGTCGCGCCACGTCGTCCGCAGGACCCACTCGCCGGCGCCGGGGTTCGGCGCGCCTTCGGCGACGCCCGCGTACGCGACATAACTGATCCGCGGGAACTCCTGTTGGAGGGGTTCGTTGATGAAGAGGTTCTGGCCCCAGTCGTAGGTGGTGTACTTCGAGAGGCTGGGACACATGTCGTAGTCCCCCGCCCCGACCGCCTGGCCCGTCGAGAAGAACGAACCCTCGACGTCGGCGATTTCGCCGATCTGTTGGACGTAGTCCAAGCCCTGCTCCTCGCCGTGGACGTCCTGCAGCGCCGCAAGGATCTGGGGCATGCTGTGATCGAATATCAGCGCGTAGTCCAACATCTCCTCGATGGTCGTCGGCGGGTCATCCGGGTCGACCGTGTCCTCATTGGTCAGCATGACGTGGCCGTCGATGATGTACCACCCCATCGGGAGGTTCCCGCCCGGGTCGTCCGGGGCCGGGGGAATGCGGTCCGGCCAGTTCTCCTGGAGATAGTCGGGCTGTTCCGCCCAGACGCCGCCCTGGATCATCTCCTTCGTGTAATCGTCCCGAGACATCGTCACGACGTCGTTGGTGACGTTGTCGCTTTGGGCCTCCTGTAACGACCTCGGGAGGATGTCTCCGGCCGACACCCGCGAGGCATTGATCGTTATCCCGAATTCGTCTTCGAGGCCGGCCCAATAGTCCTCGAGTCCCGTCGCGATATTGAGGATGTTCACTTCCCCGATATCCTGGACGTGCTCGGTGAGTTCGTCGTAGTCGGAGGGATAGTCACCACCGCCGCCGCCACCATCGCCCATACACCCAGCGAGTCCCACCGTACTGAGGGTGACCCCACCCGCGACGGATCGGAGAAAGGTTCGTCGGTTCCCGGTCATACTCCCGGACCGCGTCGACTCTGAACCAATGTTATCGTAGGTCATGTGTGATGACACCGGTAAGCAATTCCAGTTAAATCCGATAAAGGTTGCGATGGAACGGTTGAATCAATTCGACGGGATAGCTCCCGTACGACCACAACTATCGAGGCGAGAGTCGGGCGATCGAGGATTCGTGACTCGTCGTGATGGACAGGCGAGTGCTGTCGTCGAGCCGCCAGCGAGCCGCCTCACCGCACTGCGGATCGCCAGGATGGCCTTCGCCATCGGTGCGATCGGGCTGCTTCCCCTCGCTCGGAGACGACCCCTCCTGGTTCCACCACGACGAAACAGCCCGTCTTCAGGTATTTGACCGGGACCCGTTCGGTCTCCCGAAAGGCGTGCGTGAACCCCCACTCCTCTGCGACCATGGGCTGATGATTTATAGTCGGCCCCACCATCGCCACTGCCGAGCATGAATGTCGGCCGATTCTCCGTCGAGGGCGAGGACCGCGTGGGCGTCTTCGAGACCGAGGCGGTCTACGATGTCACGCCCGACGTCGGGTCCTTCGACGCCGCCTTGGAGACCCTTTGTGGCGGCGCCACCCTCGGGTACAGCGACGCCAAGTCGTACGCCGGTGAAGAGGTCCACTACCTCCCACCCACGACCCCGACGAACACGGTCTTCGCCGTCGCGCTGAACTACCGATCGCACATCGACGAGGGCTACGAGACGAACGTCCCGGAGTGGCCGTGGATCTTCCTGAAGCCCTATCGATCGTTGATCGGCCACCGCGACCCGATCGAGTACGACACGTCGGTGACGACCCAGATCGATTACGAGGCCGAACTCGCGGCCGTCATCGGGCGACCGGCGCGGCACGTCGACCCGGCGGACGCCCTCGAGTGCGTCGCCGGCTATACGATCCTCAACGACATCTCCGCCCGGGACATCCAGCGGGTCCAGGTCGGCGACTCCGAATACCTCGATTGGTTCTCGGGAAAGGCCCTCCAGTCGAGTACGCCCGTCGGGCCGTTCGTCGCGACCGCCGACGCGCTACCCGCGCCGGACGAGCTCCACATCGAATCCCGACTGAACGACGAGCTCATGCAGGACGAGGGGACGGGCCTCATGATCCGGGATGTGGCGGAGCTCGTCGCGTTCGTCTCCACCCGGGTCCGGCTCGAACCGGGGGACGTCATCGCGACCGGAACCCCCGAAGGCGTGGGGCTCTACCAGGACATCACCCTCGCGGACGGCGACGAAGTCACCATCACCATCGACGGGATCGGGACGCTCTCGAACGTTGTCTCCGAACGGTGACCCGCCGCCGAATCCCTCGTCGCGGTCGGTTACTACCGCGAACGCCCTCATAGGTGTCGTCCCGACCGGAACGGTTTATTGGTGGCCACCCACAGGGCGGGTATGCAATTCGTCCGGTATCTCGATGGCGACGACCGGGGCGTGGGCCTGATCGACGGGGACGCGGTCGTCCCGATCCGCCTCGGGTCGGCCCCGCGGAGCCGTGAACCCGACCCAGTCGATGCCGTCCTCGGCGATTGGGCCCCGGTCGAGTCGCGGGAGCCGATCCCGATGGCCGAGGTCAACCTCCTCGCGCCCGTTGGCTCGCCGAGCAAAATCGTCGCCGTCGGCCTGAACTACCACGATCATGCCGCCGAGGGGGGACTGGACGCCCCCGAAGAGCCCCGGATCTTCCTCAAAGCCCCGTCGTCGGTCATCGGCCCGAATGAGCCCATCGTCTATCCCCCCGAGACGAGCCAGCTGGATTACGAGGGCGAGCTGGCGGTCGTCATCGGCGAGCGAGGCCGCCGGATCGACGCGGCGGACGCGCTCGCGCACGTCGCGGGGTTCAGCATCTTCAACGACGTCTCGGCCCGTGACATCCAGTTTGAAGCACCCCATATCGATCGGGGGAAGGGTTTCGATACGTTCGGCCCCTTCGGGCCGAACCTGACCACACCCGACGCGCTCGAGTACGACGATCTCGCGCTCCGGACGACCGTCAACGGCTCGGTCCGCCAGGAGTCGTCCACCGCGGAGATGATGTTCTCGGTCCCGGAATTGATCGAGTTCATTTCGTCGTCGATGACGCTCTACCCCGGCGACGTGATCCCGACCGGCACGCCGGCGGGCGTGGGCGTCCACGCCGATCCACCAGCCTTGCTCGAACCCGGCGACACGGTGAGCAT
>CAZAYR010000153.1:0-5958 GCA_964489365.1 uncultured Salinarchaeum sp. | reverse complement strand
TTGCCCCGACGATGTCCGGCGAGGAGCTCCGACTCCTCGTATTGCTCTACGTGGACGAACCGCCCGATGATCCGTCCGCGGACACCGCCTATCGCGTCCTCAGACTCCCCATCGAGGTTTCCTGAGCATGTGGCCATGGGAGCACTTGCTACTCGGTTATCTGCTGTACTCGCTCTTCGCGAACCTTCGGTATCGCGACTCTCCGACGGGACGCGAGTCGCTCGTTGTCGTGCTCGGCACCCAGCTCCCCGATCTCATCGACAAATCACTCTCGTGGACTCTCGGCATCACGGAGACGGGCGTCTCGATCGGCCACTCGATTTTCGCCGCGCCCGTGATCATCCTCGCGAGCTACCTCACGGCCCGTCGGCTGGGGAACCCCCGTCTCGCTACGGCGTTCGCGATCGCGCACCTCTCGCACTTGCTAAGCGACATCCTCTATCCCATCGTCCTGGGACGGGGGATCGAACCCCGCGTCGTCCTCTGGCCGGTCACCACCCCGCCCCCGTTACCCCTCGATGGAGGTCTTCTCGATCACTTCTTCTGGTATTTCGGACATTTCCTCGCCCGCGTCACCACTGGCGAGCTCACGCCGTATGTCACGTTTCAGATCGCCCTCGCGCTCAGCGTCCTCGTGCTGTGGCTGTACGATGGGGCGCCGATCGCCGCGGATATCTATCGGTGGCTGACCCGTCTCGAACGCTCCGACCCCGAATGAGAGACGTGCTCGAGGGGCGGCACTCTCGAAGCTCGTCGTCGAACTGGAACGTCGGAAGGTGCACACATAGTCGGCTGGCAGGCGCGAGCAAAGCGATGCCTAGTCGTTAATTTCGATGGTCCACTCGCCGTCTGCCTCGACGTTGAGCCAGAACGTGCCGGCTGCGCTATATGATCTCGATCCGTCGAATTCCCCCGATTGGTTGATGATCTGTTCCCAGCTGCCGTCCGCCCCGTATCCGTCGACGATAAACTCGCCGTCCCCCTGATGTGTCGCGACGAGGCTTGGATCGGTATCGGTCCAGAGCGGACCGACGAACGACGAGCCAGTTCCAGAGGCCTCCTGCGGGAGGTCGGTGAGATCGTCGCTGTGCACTTCGGGTTGCGTGAGGTCGATCTCCCAGTCCCCGTCCGCCTCGACATCGAGTCCGTAGCTGCCTTCGCCGACCAAGATGAGCGACTCACCCGACGTCGAGCCGCTGGTCCGCACGAACAGATCATTGGGGAGATCGCCGTCGACGGGGGTGACCGTCACCCCGAAGTCACCGGACCCGTCGTGAGAAAACTCCCCGACCAGCACGCCGCCTTCGAGATCGAACTCGTCTGATTCCCCGCTCTCGCTCCCGTCGAAGGAGTGTGACTGTCCCGCCTCGAGGATGGTACCCTCGGGTCGCTCGACGTCTTGGTCGGCTTGCGAGCCGCCGTCCATCGTCCCATCGACGATGTCGGATGGGGTAATGACGTTGAGACCGCGATGTTCGATGTGGTTGAGGAGATGCTCGAAGTCCTCGAGAGACATGCTGTTGGCATCGACGTCGTCCTCGTTTTCGACGATCCGTGGGATACGGAGCACCGTGCAGACTTGGAATTGGTCCGCGAGGTTGATGTGTCGACGCACGCCCGAGTGCAGAGCGGGTCCCCAGATCATGGGGATCATGTGTGGGCTCGTCGGCGGCAAGCCACACGTCCCGCCGCCGAACACGAACCCGGTCTCGAAGAGTTCGCGCACGAGGGCGTCGTTCGTCGGATCCATCTCCCGCCAGTCGGGGGCAAAGAAGTGGCGAGCGCCCTCGGAAAAGCCGCGGTCATCGAGTGAATTCCGCGCCGTGGTGAGGACCGATCGCTGGTCCTCCTCGGGCAATCCGGACAGCCCATCGGAGCCGCGTGGAGCGGGGCAGATGTCCCAGCCACGATCTTGCAACTCGCGTAGTTCGTCGAGACCCATGCGGCCACCGCCGTCGATTCGCCGCGGATCCATGGCCACCGCAGCGGCCCATCCGCGCTCATCGAGTAGCTCCCCCGCAATTTCGTAGTGGGAATCGAGCCCGCCATAACAGGCGAGGATGGCCTTCCCGTTGTCGACCGCTTCCGTCCGCCGGAGGTCATCGATCACGAACCGGGTGGGCCCGTCCTCGGGGCCAAACCCGAAGACACGGATTTCGGTGACATTGGACCGGTCGGGATCCCCTTGTTTTTCCGTATACCCGAAGTCCACCCGGAGCCAATCGTCGTGATCGTTGGGAAGGACCCGAAAGCTCGCGAGATGGTGGCCGAACTCTGGCATGAGAAATTCGATCGCGATGCGATCGATGGATTCCGCCTTGACGGCCATCGAGGCATCCCACCCCTCGAGGTCGAGCCCGTCGGGGAAGAACAGTCTGCACACGGCCTGGTCGTCGTCGACCTCGACGTCGAGCGCCTCGGACCCGACCAGCGCTTCGTCCGAAGATCGTTCGATCGAGCCGCGCATGGCTTCCCACGGGTCCTCTTCTCGGAAATCCGAGAGGAGTTCACCGGTTTCGATGGCTGGCCAGCTGATCTCCTCGCTCGGTTCTTCGCCGTCCTCCTCATCGTTCACCGTTCGCCCGTCGTCTTCGTTCCCGTCGTCCCCCCCGCCGTCATCGTCGCCGGGGACATCGCCGCCGCTGGGATCGACGTCCGCATGAAAACAGCCCGCGAGCGCGGCTGAACTCGCGCCCAGCGTCAGCAACAGCCGTCGTCGAGATGCGTCGTAACCCATGTCAGCAGATCATGACGCGTGCGATACTTACTAATAGTGTCCATAAGGTACGCCAAGAACTTCGAAGGGCTGCGACGTTTTGAGGTCGTCGCCGTCCCCCGTTTAACGGAGTGTTAGATGTCGTGGGGGCGACGGAGTCGGGGAAGGGAATTCGGTGCCGAACGCTGTTCGTGACCGGACGAACTCCGTCGATCGTCGGGCGCGCGGATCTCCCAGGACCGCCCGGTCACGGCGGCGTCAGTTCATCACCGGTGAGGCCGTGCACATCGCCACGTTTCCGTTCGCGTACACGCTCGCTTGGACCGGCCGGCAGATCCGCTCTTCCTGGATGTTTCGGATTCTCCCCACGCCCGACTCGTCTCGGAAATAGGTGGCCTCGGTCGATTGTGCGGATCGGTAGACCGTCACACGGTGGTCGACCGGTTCGCTTTCGTTGATCGTCGCCGCCTCGGCGTAGTGGGTGCCGGTTCGTCGAAAGACGGTTTGATACGGGTGATCCGTATAGAGGATCTGGTCGGGCCGAATGTCGCCCTCCCCCGGCCCCCCGGTCATCTCCCGGATCGTCGAAACGGCGGCGAGTTCCGCCTCGTTGTAGGCCAGTTGCTCGTGATGATTCGAGAACACGGGATTGTCCGGGCTGCTGGGGGAGGCAAACACCATCCCCGCCGGATAGACGAGCGCGAGTACCAGCAGACACGCGAGGACCGTCCCAGTCCCGAGCCGGCGGGCAAAGTGCCTGACGCCGATCACCGCGAGGATCGCCATCGGGGCATAGAGGAAGGCAAACCAGCGTCCGGGGATGAAGTTCCGAATCCCGAAAATCGGCAACCCCAGAACGAACACGAGCATGACGGCCGTGGCGAGCAAGAGGGTAAAGACGGACTGCTGAGTCCGCTCTCTGTGAATGACGTACAAACAGCCGGCGAAGGTGAATCCGAGGAGCAGGAGGAACCCGATCACGTCCAGGTATTGGACGACCTGGTCCAGCACGGTTGGTCCGGCGGCTGCCCCGCCCCCGTCGTCACCCGTGGCCCCGGGACTTGCCAGGTTTAGAAAGCCGGCCCCTTCGGCCAGCGTCTCCTGGAACCACGTGAGGACGGTGGCCAAGAAGGTATCTCGACGGAAGGGGGTGAGCGACCACATGAAGATCGTGAACCCGAAGTCGAACACCACGAGCCCGATTATGTTGACCGGCCGTTGGGCCCGATAGACGTCGGGGTTGAGCTGATGGAACCCGAAGGGACCGAGCTTGAACGCCACCTGCGCGAGGAACGCGGAACCGAGGAGGACCAACATGATGAACGTGCTCACCTGGTGGGTCAAGATTACCGCGACGGAGAGGAGCACGAGGAGAGCGAAATCACGGCCGGCAAACTCGATCCGCATGATCCGCACGAGGACGTAAAGGATGGCGAGGAAGAACACGAGGCCCAGGCTCGTGGGGATGAGATGTATGCCCCACAGCATCACGTAATCGCCGATCGCATAGAGCGTCGCCGCCAGCACTGCCCACCGCCCGGGGACGAGGAGGTTGGTGGTCGCATAGACCAGGAGGATCGAGAGCGGCATCACGAGGCCGAGAGACAGGTACAGCCCGGCGCGCAACGGGACCTCATAGAGATGTGCGGCAGCGACGACCAGCAGGTGATAAAACGGTGACGTATAGTGTTTGTTGTCGGCGATCGCCTGCAGGGATCCTTCCTGATAGATCGGATCGGCGAGCCCGGTGACATGGGTCCAGATGTCGATCCCGATGAGGCCGGGGGTGGCGTACAACGCGGAAAAACGGAAAACGAAGGCGAAACAGACGATCTGAAACAGGAGAATCCCGGCGTGGAAGTCACGCTCTCGGGCAAACAAGATCTGCAGGATCACGAGCGAGCCGGTCGCGGCCCCCAGCGCGAAAAACCCGACAGAGCGGACGCCCTGTTGGGCGACCAGCAGCACCATCGCGGTCAAGCCGACGATCACGAGACTCGGGAGTGAAAACGTGACCGCCGAGGGAACCCCCGGCAACGTGTTCCGGTACTCGTCCCGGTAGACCGCCAGGAGGTACAGCCCGCACGCCGCCCCCAGGAAGAGCGGAATCGTCTTGATGAACACCTGCGCGGCGAAAAAGCGGAGGGGAACCAGCAGGAGGGCAATGACGAGGCCGAGCACGGCCGCGAGCACGTCGAATCGAATGGTCCCGGAACGACCCCCAGACAGGCGGTTAGACCCCATGAGTGACGTCCTCTTTGCGGGCGGTCACGGTCGGGCCGGGGTCCCGCTCGAGGACCCGCTCGTACACCGAAACGAGGCGATCGCCCATCACGTCGAGGCCGAGCCCGTCGACGGCCGTCCGCCCGTTCGACCGGCCACCGTCCTCCACGATGTCCTCGACCGCCCGGACGAACGCGCGTGCCTCCGAACAGACCGCACAGTTGTCGACGCCGTCGATCGTCTCACGAACGAACCCGACGTCCGTTCCGACGATCGGCAGGTTGCAGGCGGCCGCCTCCTTGACGGCCATCGGCCCGCTTTCCCGATGAGACGTGAGGAGCAAGACGTCGCTCGCGTTCAGGTAGTAGGGCATGTCCTCGTAGGGCGCATCGGTCACCGTGCGCAACTCGATGTCGACCGCGGCACGGTCGATCACACGTCGTGCCAGTGGGAAATTCTTCTCGGCTCGGGCGGGATCGTACGGAAAGAGGGCGACGGGCCGATCCGTCGTCCAGCCAACGCGCTCTCGCGCCACGTCGCGAGACATCGGCCGAAACCGCTCGGTGTCCACGCCGAACGGGATGAGGTCGTGGTCGGTCTCAAGGGCGTCCGCCATCGCGGGACTCGGAACGATCGTCGCGTCGGCGAATCGCGCGCCGAACCGACTGAGGTGGCGGAGCCACGCCATCTCGCTCATGAGATCCGTCCCCCACAGCGTGAGGATCACCGGCCGCCGGGGCTGCGCGAGGGCGAACGGTGCGACGAGTCCATAATTGGCGTGAACGAGGTCGTATCGGTCCTGCCGAACCGCCCGAAGAATGCGTGGATAATACCGGAGGTACTCGATCGGGGTCCGCGGGGAGTCCGCGGTATACTCGCCGGGGACGCGCACGACGGTGCACTCCACACCACGTGACTCGAGCACGCGAACCTGTTGTTCGAAGAACGACCGCGTGGAGGTGATCAGCTGAAGGACCTTCATGGATTCACGGCTCGACGCGTGATCGGGTGAGCTCCGG
>CAZAYR010000152.1:302-6112 GCA_964489365.1 uncultured Salinarchaeum sp. | reverse complement strand
CGAGCCCGATCGCCAGCGCGATCGCGGCAAGCGAGAATCCGGCGCCGAGCGTGTCCGCCTGCGAGGCGGTGTGGGCCCGCGTGTAAATGTCCGGGAGCCGGAGGACGCCGACCGTCGACACGAAGGTAAAGAACAGCCCGCAGACGACGAAGAAGGCGATGCCGCCGACGCGCAGCGACTCGATCATATGACCCCTCCCTGGTCCACCGTGAACTTCGAGATCGCCACGGACATGATGAAGTTCAGGAGGGCGTACACGATCGCGATATCCAGCAGCGACGGCTCGTCGAGCCCGACCGAGAGGAGGCCGAGGATGACCACCGTGTTCGTGCCGAGGACGTTCACCGCCAGCACCCGATCCTGCATGGTCGGGCCCCGGAGCGCCCGGTAAAACATCGCCAGTGCCAGCGCGACGAAGAGCGCCGCGGCAAGCAAGAATATCTCCGGCACCAAGCCCATGCCGATCATTCCCGCTCACCCCCGGCCGTGGCGTCCTCGTGGAGGGGGGCGTCCGGCGCGACGACCCGCGCCTCGTCTCGCTCACGCGGCGTCGAAATCCGCGTCGCTGCCCGGCCGTAGAAGATAAACCGGACCGCCCGCTCGAGGGCCCCATCGAAGAGCGCTTCCCGGGCACTCGGGACGAGCGTATGGACGAGCAACGTGCGACCGTCGACGCGCACGGTGAGCGTGCCCGGGGTCAGCGTGATGCTGTTCGCGAGTGTCGTGATCGGGAGCCCGCCCCACACGAGCGTGTGGACCCGCGTCAGTTTCGGCTCAATGGGCATGCGAGGATGGAGGATCACCGCGGCGACGACGATGTTGGCCCGGAGGATCTCGAACAGGAGATACGGGACGAACAGGATCAGCCGTCCGATCCGCCCGGCGGTCCGTCGATCGGGATCCCGGCTCAGCGTCACGTGGGACAGTACCGACGCGACGACGACCGCCGTCATCGCGCCGGTCACCAGGTCGAAGGCCGAGAACCCGCCCACGAGGAGCTGATAGAAGACGAACGAGAGGCCGGCGATACCCGCGATCCGTCGGGGGGTTGTCCGGTGAAGGATCGGCGTGCGGCGGACGGTCCTGACGATCGGGGCCTCCTCGACCTCGATCCCGGCGATCCGGCCGAGCTCGACGCGGAGCGGGCGGATCACGGGCGTTTCGATCGCCGGATCGTAGCCGGGATCGAGGACGAGCAACTCGACGTCGTCGTGCCATTCCTTGCTGAGCAACGAGCGTGCGATATCCGCGGGAGTGGAGATGTAGCGATCCTCGCCGAGGTAGGCCGTGCGGATCTCGAGGGCGGCCCCGTCGGCGTCTTCCGCCGCCCAGCCCCGGACGCGATCCAGGAGCTCGCCGGCAGCAGTCCGCTCCGCGGTCGGCTCGCCGGACGGATCGACGCCTACCGAGCCGATCACAGACACGAACCGCAGGGTTGCCGGCGGCTCCTCGGCCCGCTCGAGTGCGGTATTGACCGCGTATTCGACAGTCTCGCGGAGCGTGGGTGACGCAGCAACCAGCACCATCACCTCGCCGGACTGGGATGCCATCTCCTGATCGATCTCTATCCGGAGGGACGAACGGATCCCCCGAAAACGCTTCTGTTCTTTGACTCTCCGCCGGAGGGCGGGGCGGCGGTGATCAGGCTTCGTTCCCGACGGCCGCCTCGGCGGTGCCCAGGCCGAGATCCTCGGCCGTTACGATCGCGACGTCCGCGGGGCGTTTGACGAACTCCCCCTTCGTCGCCGCGACGATCCGGCCGATCCCACAGCCCGCGGCGACGTCGGCGAGTCGCTGGTCGACGGTGCCATCGAGTATCACCGTGTGGACGTCGGCGTCGGCGTGTTCCCGGAGGATGGATTCGATCTGGCTGGCGTCGCCGTCGGCGACCTGCTCGCCGTCGGGGTCGAGCAGCACCGTCCGGTTCGAGCTCCCGATGAGCTCCCGGATCCGGTCGCCGACTCCGGCCCCCGGCTCCGGCGCCTGGGGGGTCGTGTCCTCCGAGGAATCCTCGACGTCTACGGGCCGTTCGGAGTCCTCATAAGGGACTTTGCGTGACAGGGCGTCATGGACCTCGGCCATCGTGAGATCCTCGACGCTTCGCCCCGGCGGGGCAAAGGCCACGTAGTCCACGTCGCCGACTTGGGCGAGTTCCAGGAGGAGCAGGTCCCCACCGCGATCCCCGTCGAAGAACGCCGTCGTCACTCGCTCGCGGGAGAGGGCGACGGCGGGATCGGGCACGTCGGTCCCCTCCACGCCGATGACGTTCCGGATGCCGAACTCCAGCAGCCGGAGCACATCCGCGCGGCCCTCGACGAGGACGATCTCCTCGGCGGTTTCGACGTCGGGACCGGCGGGCAGACCCTCGTACTCGATCGGTTCGACGGGCGTGACGGCCTCGCGGACGGCGGTGACGAGATCCCGGCCCGCCAGGCCGACGTCCTCGAACCCATCCGAGAGCAGTTCGCGTGCCCGCTCCACGATGGCCCGGCGCTTGGCGGCCCGGACGTCCTCGATCCGCTCGACGGCGACGGTCGCCCGGGCCGGCCCGACCCGTTCGATGGTTTCGAGGGCGGCGGCCAGGACGGCCGTCTCGACCCGGTCTATGTCGCTGGCGATCGTGATCTCTCCGGAGGATCGCCCGGCGGCGCTTTCGATGTCGACCTCGATCCGGCCGATGCGCTCGGCCTCCTGGAGGGCGCGGATGTCGATCTCGTCGCCGAGCAGCCCCTCGGTCTGGCCGTAGACCGCCCCGACGACGTCGCTCCGCTCGACGACCCCGTTGGCGGTGACGGTGGCGTGGATCAGGTATTTGGCCGGATCGTCCATGGTGCCGTCCTCTCGATATGCGCGTCTTGACAGCGCGGACAGTAATCGCTGTCGATGCGTTCGGTCGTTTCATTAGGGGCCCACGCCTGGCTTGGGACGTATGCAGACCCACGTGGTCCCGGTCGGGTTCGACTACGACCGCCTCATCGCACCGCTGGTGCGGGACCGCATGGACGTCGACCGGGTGATCCTCCTCCAGGGGGCGGTCGGCAGCGAGGAGAACGTCGAGTATTCCCGCCACCTCGTCGGGAAATTGGAAGCCGATTTCGCGAACCTCCTCGGCGCGGACACCGAACGTCGGACCATCGACAACGTGTACGATTACGATGCGGCCTTCGAGCAGGCCTTCGCGTTGATCCAGACCGAACTGGAGGCGGGACGGGAGGTCTGGGTCAACGTCAGTGCAATGCCGCGCACGGTGAGTTTTGCCGTCGCGACGGCCGCCCACTCCCTGGCGGTCGAACGCGAGGGCGACCGCCACCGGATTCACACGTACTACACGGCCCCCGAGAAATATTTAGAGACCGAGCTCGCCGCCGAGCTCCGCCAGCAGCGGGAGCTTCTGGAGGCGTTACTGGCCGGCGAGGTCGAGGAAGCCGCGATCGAGGCCCGGCTCGAGAGTGTCGAGTCGCTGCTCGCGGAGTTCGACGAGCGGGGGACCACCATCGGCGCGAAGGAGATCGACGGGCGGCACATCCTCGAGTTCCCGGTCGCCTCGTTCTCGAACGTCAAGCCCTTCGAGGAGGTGATCCTCTTCAAGCTCGGCCAGGCCGGGGAGTTCGAGAGCGTCTCGGAGCTGGCCGAGGCGCTGGCCGCGGAGCTCAACGAGGAGTTCACCGACAGCTTCCGCTCGAAGGTCCTCTACAACGTCGACAGATTGGGGCCGAACGGCAAGGGCTACATCGAGCAGGAGTCGGCGGGCAAGTCCCACCGGACCAGGCTTTCCCGGATCGGCGAGCTCTGGGTCCGGGCTCACACGGAGAAGTGATCGAGCCGGAGCCGGGTCAGGAACGCCCAGGCGGTGATCCAGACGGTCAGGCAGACTGCGCCCGCGGCGATCAGATCGAAGGCCGTCGCGTTCAGGAACATCTCGGCATCGCGTACCCGCGGGATGACGGTATGGTGCGGGCCGCCGACGATCGGGATGAAGTAGTCGATCAGGAGATCCACGGTGTACCAGGCGAGCGCCCCGAGGATCGCCCACGGGGGGAACGTCGAGTACCGATGAATCAGGAACGCCTGGGCGACCATCAGGAGGTGACTACCCACCAGGAACGCGTACATTGCGGGATGTTGGTACGCGAGGAAATCCTGGTGGAACAGGACCAGCGCGAGGGGCGTCCAGAGGCCGAGCTTGATATTCCCGTAAAACGCGAGCATGTTCACGAGCTCGCTGTTCCGGTCGAGCTGCCAGAGCGCCAGGCTCGCGGCCATGAACAGCGTGGCAAGCGGGCTATCCGGGACCCAGGGCCAGACCTGCCATGCTGTCGACTCCAGTTGAAAGCGGTAGTACCAGAAGCCGAAGCCGGTCCCGATGAGGTTGACGAGGGCGATCGGCCACGCCAGCCGGAGCGCGAGGTTCTCGATCGGGCGTGGCAGCGGGGCGGTCGGCCGGATCTCGAGCCCCGGGCCCATATCCGCACCTCCACCGGTCCCGGGCATAGTGCTGACGGTCGCCAGGCCGCCCTGTCGGCAGAACGCAACACATACCACCGTTGCCGGCACAGAACGGGCCATGAGCGAGGAACTCGATCTGTCCGAGCTGCGTCGGGGGACGGATCTGGTCAAGCGGGGGTTCGCCCGGATGCAGCAAGGTGGGGTAATCATGGACGTGGTCGACGCCGAACAGGCCCGGATCGCCGAGGAGGCCGGCGCCGTGGCCGTGATGGCCCTGGAGGCCGTGCCCGCCGACATCCGGAAACGTGGGGGCGTCGCGCGGATGGCTGACCCGGCCGACGTCAAAGAGATCATCGAGGCCGTCTCGATTCCCGTGATGGGCAAGGCCCGGATCGGGCACACCACCGAGGCCCAGATCCTGGAGGCCATCGGGGTGGACATGATCGACGAGTCGGAGGTCCTGACGCCGGCCGACGACGCCTACCACATCGACAAACGCGAGTTCACGGTCCCCTTCGTCTGCGGCGCGCGCGATCTCGGGGAGGCCCTCCGCCGGATCGACGAGGGCGCCGCGATGATCCGCACCAAAGGCGAGGCCGGGACCGGTGACGTCAACCAGGCCGTGCATCACCAGCGGACGATCGCGGGCGAGATCGGCCGGCTGGCGGGGATGGACCACGAGGAGCGGACGGCGTACGCCCGGGACATCGAGGCGCCGGCCGAACTCGTCCACGAGGTCGCCGAACGCGGCCGGCTCCCGGTGATCAACTTCGCGGCCGGCGGGATCGCGACCCCCGCGGACGCCGCGCTGATGATGTACCGGGGCCTCGACGGGATCTTCGTGGGGAGCGGGATCTTCGGGGCCGAACGGCCCGAGCACATGGCGCGGGCGATCGTCGAAGCGGTGACCCACTGGGATGACCCCAAACGGCTCGCGGAGATCAGCGAGAACGTCGGCAGCGGCATGACCGGCCAGGCCAATGCCGACCTCGAGGAGACCGAGCAGCTCCAGCACCGGGGCGTTTAGGCCGTGGCCATCGACCGCCGCATCGCCGGATACGCCCTCGTATTCGGCATCCCGCCTGGGGTGGGAATGTCGCTCGCGGTGCTGCGGGTCGGCGGGTCACAAGCCTTCTGGCAAGCGGTCGGGAGTGGTCTCGGGGTCGGGCTGATCGTCGCAGGACTGGTCGTCGTCCTTGCGGTCAACGGGGCGGCCGAACCCCCCACGTTTCAGGTGTAATGGACCGTCGCGCCCTCGCCGATCGCGGTCTGGTACGCGCGGGCTTCGATATCCAAATCCGTGAACGCATCGACCATGGCGCTCGCGATCCTGCGTTGATCCTCGTGCCGACAGGCGGCGATAA
>CAZAYR010000152.1:0-292 GCA_964489365.1 uncultured Salinarchaeum sp. | reverse complement strand
CGATAACCGTCGGCCCCGCGCCGCTCACCGTCACGCCCGTGGCCCCCGCCGAGAGGGAACGCGTCCGGACGGGCTCGTAGCCCGGGATGAGGGACGCGCGCTCGGGGGTCACGATCCGATCCTCCATGCCCTGCCCGACCAGGGTCGGATCGTCCCTGAGCATGCCCACCGTCAAGGTTGCCGCGCGCCCGACGGTATCCACGACGTCCGACATCCCCGCCGTCGACGGGACGACCTCCCGGGCGTCGCGGGTCGAGACGACGACATCCGGGAGGCAGGCGACGACCGGGAT
>CAZAYR010000151.1:0-6182 GCA_964489365.1 uncultured Salinarchaeum sp. | reverse complement strand
CGAGGAGCTGGTGAACCTGGTCAGAAAGATGCACGACGAGTATCGAGAGTCGGAGATCGATATTGCCCTCGCGCTCGCGGAGGTAGACGGCCCACTGACGAGCGCTGAACTCGCCGAGAACACCGGGTACACCGAGCGAACGGTTCGCAAACGAGTCGGGACCCTCGAGGAACGCTTGCATGGTCCGCCCCTGCTGCACCGGGACGAGGAAGAACGGCCGCAGCTGCATCCCGAGCTCGCATCGGCCTTGCGCGCGGTCGAGGCAGAGGACTGATCGAGCCGCTCACTCCCCGTCGCGTGGTCCGCGATCCGGGGCGTCCTTCCACTCGCCAATTCCCGAGGGGTCGAGGTGCACGTGGGCGTCGCCGATCCCGTCGATCCCTCGCACGCGCGAGATGAGCTCGGACTCGATTTCGTGGGCGCGTCGGAGGGCCATGTCCCCATCCACCTCGACGTGGGCTTCGACCTCGAGCGTGGTGCCTTCGTGATAAACCACGAGATCGTGCACGCCGGCGACGTCGGGGTGGTCGAGCAGTGCATCGCGCACCTCGCCCTGGGTGGCGTCGGGCGCGGCAGAACCGAGGAGATACGTCAGGTTTTCCCGGGCGATGGTGACGCCTTGGACGACGACCAGAAGGCTCACCACGCCGCCGGCGATCGGGTCGAACGCGGGATAGCCGAGCATCAACCCGACGATCCCGGCGAGCGCGGCGAGGGACGTGAAGACGTCGTTCCGACAGTCCGCGGCGAGTGCGTGCAGCGCGGTCGACTCGACCGTTGCATTGACGACCGTCGTGTATCGATAGATCGCGGCCATGAGCAGGATGGCGAAGGCGAGCCCCCCGAGCAACGCGTAGCTGAACGTGGCCGCGGGGCCCACGCGGAGCCCCTCGACCGACTCGAAGAGAAGTCCCCCACCCATGAGGACGATCGTACCGCCGACGACCAGCGCGGTCATCGGCTCGAAGCGCCCGTGACCGTGTGGGTGATCGCTGTCAGCCGGGACGAACCGACTGTCTCCCCAGCGCAACACCACGATACTCGCGATCAGATCCGCGACGGAATGGGCCGCATCGGCGAGGAGCGCGACGCTGCCGAAGAGGAGCCCGATGCTCCCCTCGACGACAATCTTCGCGGCGTTGCCCAAGACGTTGACCCAGGCCACCCGCCGGAAGCGCGATCGCCCCGCCCCGTTCATGCTGGGTTTTGATCGAATCTAACCTTAGAGCTTTGGAAGACGGTCCCGGTCGCGAATCCGGTGGCTGGGGTGCCGCCGACCGGGCTCAGTGATTCTCCGTATACCGCTGGACGCACGATTGCATCATTTCCTGGCCGTCGCCGAAGAGCATGAGGGTATTGTCGTTGGCGAACAGCGGATTCGGAATGCCGGAAAATCCCGGGCTCAGGCTTCGTTTGTTGACGATGACCGTCCCCGCCTCGTCCACGTTGAGGACCGGCATGCCGCTGATCGGACTCGACTCGTCGCTGTTGGCGACCGGGTTGACCACATCGTTGGCCCCGGTAACGATCACCACGTCGGTTTGGGCGAACGTCGGATTGATCTCCTCGAGCTCCTTCATCATGTCATACGGGACGTCCGCCTCCGCGAGGAGCACGTTCATGTGCCCCGGCATCCGGCCGGCGACCGGATGGATGCCGAAGAACACCTCGACGCCGTTCGCTTCGAGCGCTTCGGCGAGTTCCGCGACCGCGTGTTGGGCCTGTGCCACGGCCATGCCATAGCCCGGAACGATGACGACTCGTCTGGCTGTATCGAGGAGCATCTCGACCTCCTCGGGAGAGGTTTCCGTGATGTTCCCCTCGTAGATCTCGTCCGTTTCGCCCGCGGGGGCATGTTCGCCGAACCCCCCGAAGAGCACGTTCGCGAGCGAGCGATTCATCGACTCGCACATGATGACCGTGAGGATGATCCCCGCGGCGCCCACCAGCGTCCCGGCGATGATGAGGGCGCTGTTGTTCAGGACGAAGCCCGTGCCCGCGGCAGCGAGTCCGGAGTAGGCGTTCAACAGCGCGATGACGACCGGCATGTCCGCGCCGCCGATCGGCATGACGAGAAGCACACCGAGCGCCAGGGACGCGAGGATCAGCACCCAGAAGGCGGGCGCCCACGTGCCCTGGAGTTGCGCGGCGAACAGGTCTGGCTGGACGACCAGGTAGAGGCCGAACAGGACCGCCACCACCAACAGGCCGAGCTTGACGGCGTGTTCGCCCGAATAACGGAGTGGATCCCCCGTCACCAGGCCGTGCAGTTTGCCAGCGGCCACGAGGCTCCCGGAGAACGTCACCGCCCCGACGATCCCGGCCGCGGCGGCCATCGCGGCCATCTCGATCGGGAAGGCCCCGATCCCGTCCGCGGTCTGGACTTCGATCAGCTGCGCACCGGCGACGAGGGCCGACGCGCCACCGCCGAAGCCGTTGAACAGCCCGACGAGCTGGGGCATTTCGGTCATCTCGACGCGAAGGGCGAGCACGACCCCGATCGAGCCGCCCACGACCAACCCCGCGATCAGCACGAGGGGGGAGAGGAGCTCGAACCAGACCACGGTGAGCCCGACGGCGACGAACATCCCGCCTGCGGAGATCAGGTTGCCCCGCGTGGCCGTTCGCGGATGGGTCATGTCTCGCAGCCCCTGAATGAACAGGATAGCCGCGAAGAGGTACCCCAGCGTGAGGGCCGACTCGGACAGCTCGGCGACCACGGGTCAGCCACCTCCCCGCTCGCCGAAGCTATCGAGCATCACGTGACTGACGAGGTACCCGCCGACGACGTTGACGGTCGCGAGCACGACCGCCAGGAACCCCAACCACGTCGAGAGGGTCGTCGCTCCCGACCCAGCGACGACGACCGCCCCCACGAGCGTGATCCCCGTGATGGCATTGGCTCCCGACATCAACGGCGTGTGCAGCGTGGCGGGGATCTTCGTGATGATCGAGTAGCCCAGGAACGCTGCCAGCACGAACAACGTGAGGTTCTCGACGAAGCCGGTCATCGCCGCGACCCCCTCATTCGTCGCCTCCGTCCGAGTCTGGGGACCACCGCACGGTTCCCTCGTGTGTCAGGAGGGTGGCGTCTACGATCTCGTCGGACGGATCGATCGACACCTCGTCGTCAACGAGCAGGTGTTCAAGAAAGTTGGTAACGTTGGTCGCGTAGAGCTGGCTCGCGTGCCGCGGGACCGTTCCCGGCAGGTTCGTGGGCCCGAGCACGGTCACGCCGTCGTGCTCGACGCGTTCGTCCGCTACCGTCGGCTCACAGTTGCCGCCCCCGGCGGCGGCGAGGTCGACGATCACCGACCCGGGGTCCATCCCCCCGATCATCTCGGCGGTGACGAGCTCCGGGGACGGTTTGCCGGGGATCGCGGCGGTCGTGATGACGACGTCGACGTCCGCGACGACGCGGTGCATCATCTCCCGCTGTTTCCGGTAGAACGTTTCGTCCTGCTCGCGGGCGTGGCCCTCCTCGTCGGAGGCGTCGGCCGCCTCGAGGTCGAGTTCGACGAATTCGGCCCCCAGGCTCTCGACTTCCTCTTTCACCTCGGGTCGAATGTCGTATGCCCGAACCGTCGCACCGAGACGTTGGGCGGTCGCGATCGCCTGGAGTCCGGCGACCCCGGCCCCCACGACGAAGACCTCCGCAGGCCTGATCGTCCCGGCAGCGGTCATCTGCATCGGGAATATTTTGGGGAGCACCTCCGCGGCGACGATCGTGGCCTTGTAGCCCCCGAGACTCGCCATCGAGGACAGTGCATCCATGCGTTGGGCCCGGCTGATCCGGGGAACCAGTTCGAGCGCGAAGGCGTCCACCTCACGGTCGGCGAGGTCTGCCAGCTCGTCGCCGAGATCGTATGGGCCCAGCAAGCCGATGACCGTCTGTCCGTTGGCATACGGATCCGTGGTAACGTCCGGCGCGGTGCCGAGTCCTCGAACTTGGAGGAGGACATCCGCTCGTTCGAACACGGTCGGTCTCTCCTCGAGGACCTGACAGCCTACGTCTCGATACCGCTCGTCCGTCCAGCCCGCGTCTTGCCCAATTCCTGCCCCGACGACCACGTCGAAGCCGCGATCGACGAGGTCTTCCGCGATGGGCGGGGTCAACGCGGCCCGAGTTTCCTCCGCAACCGCCTCCTTCGGCGCACCGACGATCATAACACGTGTCTCAGCCTGTCGAATCGATGAACGAGGATCGTTTTCAAGGCTCCTGATGTGGCAAGTATCACAATTCGTAACTGTTCTTCGTGACGATCTTGCCGTCTCCGTCCGCCCAGACACCCGAGGCCAGCGCTTGATCCCGGGGGTGCGTGTCACCGTCACTCAGCGTATAGGGTGAGCGTGGGAACGTGAAACGGGGGATCAGCGGCTCGAGTCCGGATGGAGCAGTCAACGGGTCAGCTAGGCGAACGCCTGGTCCCCGTTCACGTAGATGACCGCGTCGCCATCGACCCGGACGTCAGTGACCTGGCCGTCGAACCGATACCGATGCGGGCGATCCGCGAGCGTCCCCTCGGCGTTCCGCCCGGAGATGGTGTCCGAGACGTCGTCAGTGGTGATCGCCGCGGGGGCAATGTTACCCGAGGCGGTGATCGAGTAGTTGGTCGGTCCCCCCGATCTGACGAGCCGGATGGATCCGGGCGGGCCGAACGCACTTGCCCCCGGTCGGCCCCCGGAGAGGAAGAGCCGCGCCCCGCCGTCGACACGGAGGTCGGTCAACACCCCCCGATAGCGGTACGCATGGACCTCGTCCGCGACCGTCCCGGCGGCATGACTGCCCGACGAGACGGTGCCTGCCTCCCTTGCCTGGCGATCGACCCGGAGGTCTCCAGAGACGGAGAGGTGGTAGCTCGTGGGAGTCCCAGTACCTTCGATCCGGATGGACTGAGAATCCGTCGCGGCCGAGACCATCGACGTGGAACTCGCGACCAACACACCTCCGAGCCCCGAGGTGACGAACGCTCTGCGCTTGATCGGGAATCGCTCGTCGCCGTTACTGGAATTGGGTGACATCTCGAATCACGTCCTTCCGGTGGCCGTTTCCTTCACCCGCACCGTTCGCGGCGATCGCTTCAGACGGTCGATGGTGCCCGCTCGTGGTCATCGTCACCGGCTCCCGCATGCGCGTGGATTCCGCATTTCTCCGCCCCTGTCACTCCCGGGGTTGGTGTCGGTGTCCTCGTCGTCGGTGGTGTCGTCCTCGGTGTCCTCATCGTCGGAGGTGCTCTCCTCGTCATCGGTGGCGTCCTCCTCCGAGTTCCCGTCCTCGGTCGTCTCTTCGTCACCGTCGTCATCGACACCTTGCCCACCGCTCGGGGCGGTGCCCAACGCGGGCGGCAACTGTCGTTCGCCCGAAGCAGCCATCTCGGGCGTCGTTGGAACCCCGCTCCCGAGCACCGAGACGTCGGGGTCGTTTCCGAGCCCCACGAACGTGACCCGGCGCGTGTCAGAGTCGTCACCCCCGTGTCCCGACGGGACCAACTCGTCGTCCCAGCTCGCATTGATGTCACAGTCGACGACGTTGAGTTCGCAGTAGTCGCCACTCGACGAGCGACTCCCGTCCCGCCAGGTCGCCCAGAACGGCTTCGCCGGCTGGACGTCATCGGGGTCGTGCCAGATCGCGCAGTCCACCATGTAGATCTCCGGGTTGTGCCACGCCCAGATGGCGCGCGAGAGTTGCGAATCCGATCCCGGATACGACCCGCGTGTCCCGGTCGGGTCGTTGACGACCGAGACACACTCTCGGACGTAACACTCGGGTCGACCAGGTCGGAAGTTCGAGACGGTGTTATCGCGGTGATAGCTCCGGTAGTGTTCGATCGTCCCCGTCGCGGCGTTCCGCTCCCAGCCATCGCCGGATGCGTACGAGGCGTTGTTCCCACACCCGGCAATGAAATTGTGACGACATTCGATATGTCCGTGGTGACTGTCCGAATACGTCCAGATGCCACCGACGTCTGAGGACCGTATCCTGCCGATCGGCGCCGGTCGGCGCGAGACCCTTCCAGCCCACGTTCCGGATGGCCCAATCGTTCGCTCCGTCATCGACGAGAATCGAGAGCATCGACCCCGGCGCGGTCTGGTCGATCAGGACGTTCTCGAACGCCTCTCCGTCGCTTAGGACGATACGTCGTTGTTCGTTCTCTGCCAAGACGATCGTGTCGTATTCTGAC
>CAZAYR010000150.1:0-6239 GCA_964489365.1 uncultured Salinarchaeum sp. | reverse complement strand
GTGAGCATGGTTACAGGGGAAGGTCGTAGGCTTCGATGGCGTTGTCCCCGAAGACGGCCTGCTGGTCCTCGTGGTCGAAGTGGTCGAAGTAGGCCCGGATCGAATCGGGGTTGTCGAAGTCGAAGTGTGGATGGTCCGAGGAGAACATGATCATTTCCGGCCCGAGGACGTCGATGACCTTCCGCATTCTGGCGACCTTCATGAACTCGCCGAGTGGCTGGGTCGAGAGATGGAAGCGCTCCCGGATGTATTCCTCCGGCGATTTCTTGAGCAGCGGCATATCGTCCGGATACTTCTCGTACTGCCGATTCAGTCGGGCCATCAGATACGGTAGCCAAGCGATCCCCGCCTCGAGGCACACCCAATCGAGGTCGGGGAACTTCTCGGGGGCCCCGTTGATGATGAGGCTCGTAACCGCCCACATCATCGTCCAGGGGTGCGAGAGGGCGTGGGACTCGACCATGGTCGCCATCTCGCCGAAGAGGCCGGGCATCTGCCACATGAACCCGGTGGCGGTTGTGTGGAAGGCCACGGTCAATCCGTGATCATCACACGCCTCCCAGACGGGATCGTACCGGGGGTCGCCGAGTCCACGCTCCTGGCCGCCGGGATGGACCATCACGCCGACCATCTGAGATTCGTCTGCCAATCGATCGATCTCCGCGACCGCGATCTCGGGCTCGCGCATCGGGACCGAGATCATCCCGTAGTAGTCGTCGCTGTAATCGAGGAACTCCTCGACGATGGTATCGTTGGTCGCCGGGACCTCCGCCTTCGCGAACTCGGTGTCCGGATACTGATCCCACAGCGGAGTGATGTTGAGAATCGGGTGATCGACGCCCATCTCCCCGACGAGCTGTCCCTCGATATGTTCTTCGGGGTCGGTCAGGGTGTGCTCGCCGAAGACCGAGATCTTCCCGGGGATACGGGCGCCGGTCCCGGCGGTCCCCGGGAACGGGAACGGGCCGCCGTCGGCGGGGTCGGTCCACTCTCGATACGGACCCTCCACCCGGTCGGCGATCATCCCCGCCACTTTCGGGTCCTGCGCGATGATGTGGACGTCCGGATCCACGACGCGAAGATCTTCGAGGGGGCGTTCCTCCGCGCTCTCCTGGCTCTGGGCCATGCGGAATAGGCCGCGTCGTTAGGGCATAATTGTTCGGGCGGACGGATCCGACCCGACCGATTGGCTCGCCGATTCGTTACAGCTCGTCGTAGTGCTCGGCGAACAGTTCGAGGACGACCTTCAATGCCCCCACGATGATCGGCCCGACGAACAGGCCCATGAACCCGAACACGTACATGCCACCCACGACCCCGACGATGATGACACTCGGCCCGACCGTGGCCCGGCCCACGATCATCGGTCGGAGGAAATCGTCCGAGATGCCGACCACGACCGTGCCGTACACGAACAGGGCCACCCCGGGCAGCGTCGCGCCGGTGAGCACCAGCCAGCCCGCGGCCGGAGCCCATACGAGGAACGTGCCGATGAGCGGGATCACGCCCAGTATGACCATGACCACCGTCCAGAACATGGCGTTTGGGACAGCGACGACGAAGAGGCCGATCCCGGCCAACACGCCCTGCACGATCGCCACCAGCACGTGTCCGGCGAGAACGGCCCACACCATACGGTCGATCTCGTCGAAGAGGTCGTCCTCGATCTCGCCGCGCAACGGCGAGACGTTGCGGATCCATGCAACCAACCGATCGCCATCCCGCAGGAGGTAGTACAGGAGAAACACCGTCACCCCGACGCCGATCATCACGTGGACCAGCGCCCCGACCACGTCAGGGGCGAAGCCGACGAGGATTTCGGCGACCCGTTCGGCCGCGCTACTCGCCCGCGCGGAGAGGTCCACCTCGATGCCAGTGAGCGACGCGAGCTCCGATTCGACCCGGCTGAAGGGGACGTCGTCGGTGCTCAAGCCCGACGCCATCTCCCGTAAATCACTCGCAATGAGTCCGATGAGGAACAGGAACGGCAGCAGGATGACCAGCGTCCCGAGAATCACCAACAAGCCCGCCGAGACGGCCCGCCCGAGCCGTGGCTCCAGGCGCACCTGTAGCGGCTGTAGCACGTATGCGAGCAGGAGCGCCATGAGGATATACTGGAGAAACGGGCGGACGAGCATCCACGAGAGCGCGAATAACAGGGCGATGAGGATGAGCACGAAACCCTGCCGCTTGTTCATGACTCGTCCTCGGTGTCTCCAAGGATAAGGGCCACGGGCGCATGCGCAACACTGTTCACGCGCCCCAGCGGGTCAGTAATCGATCCAGAAGAAGATGGCGACGAACACGACCCCGGCGAGCATGGCGACCGCGAGAAACCCCTCGTCGAAATATCCCCGATCGGCAACCGCCCCGAACGCCACGGGACTGAGGGCGCCGATAGAAATGTAGATCGTGCGGAGCGCACCGAGGTTGGTCGCCCGGGCTTCTTCCGGCAATCGCCGCGTAAGATCGGAGATCAGGATCGTCTCGTAACCGAGCAACGTGGAGACACCAGCGGTTGCCGGAATCAGGACGACCATCCCCGCTGCGAACGGCAGGGCGAAGAGTCCCACGCCCGCAACAGCCACGAGGACAAGCAGCGGGAGACGGACCCCGATCCGGTCGTACGCCCGGCCGGCCAGGGGTTTCATGACGATGCCCAGCGCGAAGAAGAATCCGAACAGCGTCGTCGCTTGCGGTCCCGGGATGCCCTTGATGTCGACCAGGTAGGTCGGATAAAATCCCAGGAACGCATGGATCATGATCGCCCACAGGACCAGTAGGAGCGTTCCGCGGAAGATGGCCGGACGACGCACCGTGGGAATGAGGTCGCCAGGGCGGGGAATCGCCGGGCCGCCGGTGCTTCGGCCCGGAACGCGCGGCAACGTGATCCACAGGCCCCCGGCAGCAAGCACGAAAAAGGGGATCGTGAAGCCGATCCCCAAGCGCCAGCCAGCAAGCGCCGCCACGGCGCCAGCCACGGGAGGCATTGCAGCGTTGCCGAGATCCCCGGCCGCCATGGTGGCCCCGGTCGCGGTGCCTAACTGGTCGGGGTAGATCTCGTTGAGGATCGTGAATCGCGAGACGCCGTACAGCGCGGTGCCCAACGCGAACAGGGCCGTCGCCACGAACACCACGACGACGAAGTCGGCCAACACGACGAGGGTGAGCATCGCCGTCGAGAGGAACGAACTCACGATCAGGAGGATCCGTTCGCCCGTCCAATCCGCGAGGATCCCACCCGGCAGCTGGCCGCCGGCGTACGCGATCCACAGCACCGTGATGAGGAGCCCGGACGTCGTGAACGTCAGGCCATAGTCCGCCCGGATCAGGGGCAGCAACGCCGGATAGATCATCCGCACGCTAATCGAAAGAAACCACCCGAAGGCGATCGCAAACAGCATGGGCCCCCGGCCCTCGCTCGTCAGATCCGTGATCGCACGATTCAGGGCAGAGATTGAGGACACAGGAGGCGAATCGTCTCCATGTCGACGGTGATCCTTCGTGCTTTTGAGTGTTGATAAGGCGATCGGACTCCGGTAGTCAATTATAAACGCTGCTAGCGCCTAGCATAGCAACAATATGGCAACCCAGCAGGCGAAGGCCGAGCAAACGGTCGTGGACATCGACGTGCACATCGCCTACCGTTCGCCACAAATCCGCGAAAACACCGCCCAGCGGCTGGAGGAACCCTATCGATCGTACCTGATGGACGAGTCGCTATTCTACAGCGCCTATCCGCGGGATTCCTTCCCGAAACAGGGAGAGAGTACGACGGAAGACGTCGTTGCGAACTCGCCGGAAGCAATCAAACGGGATCTCTGTGAGGGCTTCGGCGTCGACGTCGCCGTCCTGAATTCGCTGGTGAAACTCGATCTCGTGCCCCAACGCGAGCGGGCCGTCCGCGAGATGCGCGCCGTCAACGACATGTTCGTCGAGGAGTTCCTCGAGGGGCACGACGAGTTCTCGGGGTTGGCCATGCTCACGACCCAGGACCCCGAGGCGGCCGCCGGGGAGATCGATCGCATGGCCGAACATCCGGACATCGTCGGGCTACTCATCGGGAACGGCGATTCGGACAAACCACTCGGGGATCCCCGCTACGACGTGATGTGGCGAGCCGCCGAGGACAACGACCTCCCGGTATGCTTCCATAGCTCTTCGGTTGGGTACGCGAACTCGCGTCGGTTCCCGTTCTTCTACAACGACCTGCAAAATTACGGGTCACTGCACATGCTGGCTCACCCCTTCGCGAACATCACGACGGCCACCTCGCTGATCATGAATCAGGTCGTCGAGAAGTTCCCCGATCTCGAGTACGTCTTCCTCGAGCAGGACCTCTCCATCGTCCCATTGCTCATGTATCGGCTCAACCGCGAGACCGTCCAGAACCCCGGGGAGGTGCCGTTGCTGGACAAGGCGCCGGAGGAATACATCCGGGAGCAGTTCTACTGGGGGACCCAGCCGCTCCCCGAACCCCAGGACAACCAGGATCTCACCCACCTCATCGAGATGATCGGCCCGGAGAACATCCTCTTTTCTACCGACCACCCCCACAACGACTTCGACGATCCGTTCTCGGTCATCAACCGTTATCTCGGACAGCTCGAGGACGAGGACGTCGAGAGGATTATGTATCGGAACGCCAGCGATCTATTCGGGCTCGGCGTGTAATTCACGTCGATACCGGAGTCCACTTTACCCATGCCGGAGCGCCCAATCGGGACGGTCGAGGAGTTCGAGGAGAACGAGCGGCTGTTGGTCGAGGTGAAGGGCCGGGAGCTGGGGATCTTCCGGATCGACGGGGAATATCGCGCGTATCTAAACTGGTGTCCTCACCAGGGCGGTCCGATGTGTAAAGGCCCCCTCACGGGCCGACAGACCGCCTCGTTCGACCGTGAGACCCTCGAGATGGAATACGAGTGGACGAAAGACGATGGCGTCCTCGTCTGTCCGTGGCACGGCTGGGAGTTCGATCTCGAAAACGGTGTCAACCTCTCCCGCGCGGACATCGAGCTCCCCTCCTTTCCCGTGCGCGAGGAGGACGGAGAACTGATCGTCACGATCTAACCGTGCGCCATGAGCTCCCGGACGTGCCCGGGGCCCCCGTCTCGAACTCGTAGGTCATCCATGTTTGACACTCCCCCGAACGACGACGAAGGGATCGCCGCCTTGGCTACTGCCGATCGCGTCACCGACCCGTTCGCGGTCTATGACGACCTCGACGCCCTCCCGAGCTGGTGGCGGGATCTCGTCCTCGAGTTCGCCGAGTACGACCTCCGCGTGTATCGCCCGTCACGACTGGCCGACGGGGCGATCCTTTACGAGGTCATCGAAGAGCTCGAGGGTCGTTATGACATCCAGATTACCGTGAAATGCGGGGCCCCTGGACTCGACGAGGAATGGCGATTCGACGTCGACGGAGACACTGCGGTCACGGCGACGCACGAGCGGAAACCCGAGGGATATACCGAGTACGGGATTACGGAACCGGAACTGGTCGATGCGGTGACATCGGTCGTGGAGGTTTGAGGCCCCTGACCCGCCCGTGCAGGGCCTCGTTATTGGCGATCTCGGGCGCAGTGTTTCCGGTGAATAAAGAGTATAGCGGGTACGACAGGCGGTCACTCCCCCTGTTTGGCCTCGGCCCGTTCGGCAATCATCTCCGCGGCCTGTTCGGTCCAGCCGCCCCACCAATATCCGGACAGGACGATCGCCGCCCAGCAGACGTAGGCCAGCGCAATGCCCGCGTAAATGCCCCAGATGCCGAACTCCAGTGGGACCGCCATCACGTACGAACCCCCCAGCATGAACACGAACGTACCCACGAACCGTGCGTAGAACGGCGTCCGGGTGTCCCCGGCCCCGCGAAGCGCCCCGGCCAGCGGGAAGAAGATCCCGAAGGGCACCATGGAGATGGCAAAGACCCGGGTGAACGCGATCGCGAACCCGCTGGTTGTCGGGTCCTGGGTGAAGATGGCCACGATCGGTTCCGCCCCGACGAACAGCAGGACGCCGACGCCACTCATGACCACGATCCCCAGGACGAGGATGGCCCGGGCCGAAAACCGGGCGCGTTCGGGATCCCCTTCGCCCAGGGCCTGCCCGACGATGATGCTCGACACCGTCCCCAGCGCCCGATACAGCGGGGCGCTGATCTGCTGATAGACCCGACGGCCGATGTGGTAGGCGGCGTTCGCTTCCGTGCCGAACAGGAGGATGAGCGCGTTGAACGGAAA
>CAZAYR010000149.1:0-6297 GCA_964489365.1 uncultured Salinarchaeum sp. | reverse complement strand
CCGCCCAGCCCCGACGGCACGGCCTCGAAGAGCGCATCGACGAGTTCCTCCTCGCGATCGCGAAGATCCCGGTCGGTCAGGTTCGTCCGGACCATCCGCACGCCGCAGTTCGAGACCACGAACCCGTTCGCGAGGAAGTTGTGCGCGTCGTGGGCCACCCCGATGTCATAGACGGGTTCTTCACCAGCTTCTGTAATTGACTCGATCTCTACCTCGACGGTCAAATCGTCCCGCACCTCGATTTCTTCAAGGAATTCTTCGAACCCCGGGAAATCCTGTGGAGGGCGCGGTTGACCCTTTCGATCACCGCGAATCGAGCTCCTAATGAAGTGTTCCTCGATATCAAGGCGATCGAGAATATCACTGATAGGTGAACCGCCGTCGGCCATCGCGGTTGCATCTTCAGCGATACGCGCCCGGTGGTCGATAGTGCGTTCCTTGAGTTTGAGATACTGTGCAGCAACGATGGCCTTCTTTTGCTTTTCGTGGTTGTATCGATACCCGACTCTCGTGAAGAATCGAATGAGGTTTTCGGAGTTGTTCTTAACGCCGGCACGGAGCCGCTTCATTCCACCTCGACTCGAATCCGCATCGAACCGCTCAATTCTATTTGTCTCGACACCGAGATCGGCTAGATACTCAGCAATTTCTCGCATGAATTGTTCGCCTTCATCTGCGACTAATGCTGCTCGATTCTGAGAGACCTTCGGACAGTAGAGGTTCATGTTATATTGCGCCGAAGGGCCGCTCATTTCCGCACCGAAATACGCAGAAAGGTACAGCGCCTTCTGCCAGTCGGTCAATCGAGTCAGGTAGTCAGGAGTGGTAAAGTCGGAATCCACTTTCGACCCTTCCGGCGCGCCAAGCCGAAGGAGCAATTGTTTGAATCCGTGGGCACCCACCTTCACACTATATTCGGTTCGTTCGAACTCATGGTCGTTGAATTCGTGATGGCGTTCCCGGGAGTAAATCCGCGACGGGGTAAAGCCGAGTGCTTGAACGTCTTCGCGTATCTGTTCGAGGTCCTCAGGTTCGGCGTAGAACCAGGTTTGTTGCCCACGGAACGTCCCGTCCCCCGTGTGAAACGCTACTAGTTTCAGCAATCGATTAAACGCATCATCAGAGGTTTTCAATGGAAGAAGATCGTTTTCTTTCAAATAAGACACCAGTTGAGGGTCCTCGTCAGCGAAGTCTTTCTTGGAAAGAACGGTGAACTCCTCTGGTGTTTCATCCGGAATTCCTTTGAATGGGTGGATGAACACAGTATCTCCCGGTTCGAGATCATTTAGCTGGGTCATACCCTCTGGTGTCAGGAACGGATGATCGGCGGTAGCACGAACCGCGTCACCGGTGATGGTTTCAACCTTATAGAGAGGCTTGACTCCAGACTCGGTAAATAACTGAATGTCGGAAGTCGCCGAATTGTCGGCCGGAATGACCGCCTGTTCGTGTTCGAAGCTCTCTCGTAACTCACCGATCTGCCGCCGCCTCCCGAATTCCATTAAAACGTTAGTATCAAATGGATGACAATTAATGTCGTACCCGACTGCGCCGGGCGAGATGACCCCATCCTCCGCGTCGATACCGGCCACGCCACCGACCGGGAACCCGTAGCCCTGGTGCCCGTCGGGCATGCAGATCGCGTACTTGCTGATGCCGGGGAGGTGTGCGGTGTTGCGAAGCTGATGGAGCGTGTCGTCCTCCGAGATCTCCTCGAGTAACGCCTCGCTGGCGTAGACGCGCCCGGGGACCCGCATATCCCCGGTCATGGGCAGCTCCCAGACGTGCTCGCGGACCTGCTCGAGCGTGAATTCGCCCGCCTCGAAGGTGGTCATACTGCCCCTGGGCGATTCTATTGGGAATAAGTTACGGCGGCCGTTCAGACATCGAAGACCACGTACGCCTCCCAGCCATCCGCCCGCCGGCGAAGCTCCATCTCGGAGTACGTGACGGCCTTGATCTCCCGGGCATCGATCTCCGCAAGCGGGACCCCGCGGGCGCGTCCCTCGACAATCCATCCCCCGTTCCCGTCCGACACCGTCGCCTCGTGGTCGACGGGCAGGACGTTCCGGACGTCGCGCTGGTAGATGAGTTCGTCGAGGAAATCGAAGAGGAGGCCCTCACGGGATTCCGCCGACACGCGGACCTGAAACCGCTCGCCGGCGTCCGGCCAGCCGTCGGACATGGCCGACGCCATCCCATCCGCGACCGCCGCGAATACGTCGCCCATGGTGTCACCCGTCGCATGGACAGCCACATCCGCCGTGTGCGCCCGGAGCTCATAGGGCATCCGTGCCCGAATTCGGGCCGAACGGCGCGAAAGCCTTCGGGTTCCCGGCGGTGCAGTTAAATCGGTCGCGGGTGAATCCTACGCCGTGAGCGTCAGCGTGGACACCACGATCGTCCCCCCGGGGGACGACGAATACGTGGAAGCCGCCTGGGATCTCAAAGAACGGATCCGTCAGGAGCGGGGTGTCCTCAAACAGCGCCGACGCTTCTTCTTTAGCGCCTATCGGCAGGCGACCACGCACGTCATCCATACCAGCGATCGGACCGACCTCGTGGGGTTCTCGTGTACGCGGGATGGCGGATACCTCCTCTTTCTCGCGGTCCATCCCGACTACCAGGGGATGGGCTTCGGGCGGGAACTCGTCGGGGCGGTCACCGAGGAACACGACCAGATCACCTGTCACGCCCGCGTGTCCAACGAAGCGGCCCTCGAGTTCTACGAGAGCCTGGGCTTCGATATCGTGCGCCGGATCGACGGCTACTACGAGGACGGCGGCGACGCCTACTACCTCCGGCTGGGCGATATCGAGGGGATCACGTCCCGGCTGATTCGGCTGTTCCGGTAGCGTCATTCCTAAATACCGGCTCGCCGAAGCCGGTCGCCATGGATTCCCGGACGCGCCAATACGTGATGGGCCGGTTCCGGGATTATTATCGGCGGGGCGATCTCGCGAATCCGCCGGGCGCCCACCGGCGGGAGTGGGCGTACATTCCGTGGAACGGCCGGGACGGGACGGCCATGGTCAGACACCGGTCCCTTCGGGATCTCGGCGCGCTCGGGGCGTTCCTCGCGGAAACACACCCCCGTCACGTGTACCACTCCGCCGGGCGGTACGAGGAGCCGGCCGCACCGGCGATGGCCGGGAAGGGATGGACCGGTGCCGATCTGGTCTTCGATCTCGATGCCGACCACCTCCCCGGCGTGACCGAGGATACCCCGTACCCCGACATGCTCGCACGGTGCAAGGAGGAGCTCTACGACCTCCTCGGGATCCTCGAGTCGGATTTCGGCTTCGAGGACCTCGCGATCGTTTTTTCCGGGAACCGGGGATACCACGTCCACGTCCGTCGCGAGGACGTCCGCGAGCTCGGCCGCGAGGCCCGGCGCGAGATCGCCGATTACGTCCGGGGCGAGGCCGTCGAGCTTGCGGGCCTGGTCGAACGCGAACGGAGTCACGGCAGTTTCGGACGCCGTACGCCGGCCGAGCGCCGGCAGCTCTCGACCGACCGCGGATGGGGCGGACGGATCCATGCGGCGCTCCGGGCGACCATCGAGGAGCTCGATGACCTGCCCGAGGACGAGGCGATCGAGCGGTTGCGGACCTACGAGGGGATCGGCGAACAGCGCGCCGCCGGGATCTACGAGGCGCTCGAGCGAGCGGGCGCGGAGATCGAACGAGGGAACATCGACGTCCATCCCGCGTTTCCCCGGTTCGTCGAAGGAGTGGCCGAACGGGCGACCCGACGGTACGGGGCGGCCATCGACGAACCCGTCACGACGGACATCAACCGCCTGATCCGCCTTCCCGGGAGCCTCCACGGCGGGAGCGGGCTGGTGGTCCGACCGATCTCCCGCGAGACCCTCGAACTCTTCGACCCCCTCGCGCATGCCATCCCGGAGACGTTCCGCGACCAGGAGATCGCCATCGAGGTCAACGCGCCCGTCGACGTCGAACTCGGGGGGACCCGCCACGAGCTCGAGGCGGGGGTGACCACGGTCCTCGAGTTCGTGGGCATCCATCTCTGTATCACCGATCGGGCGCGGAAGGTGCCCGAGCCCGTCCGGTGAGGGCGTACAACGTTATATGCCCGCCGGCGTATCACCCATCCGAAGGCCGCGGCACACCATGGATATCGAGGAGCTGGGGCGGATCCGCGATCGGGAACGCGAGAAGGACAGCCTCCAGCACCTGCCGGACGATTTCTACAGCGCGGTCGGGACGTACCTCGAGGAGTTGCGCGCCGACCGCGACGCGGCCGCCGCGGAGGCGGCTGACCCCTTCGACGATCCCGAGGTGCGTCGGCTCAGCGACGAGCTCCAAACCGCCGAACGGATCGTGGAGGCCGTCTACGAACGGCGCGTCGGCAAGATCGTCAAACTCGCGAGTTTCGAGGCGGCAGACATGTCCGCCGAGCGGGAGGGGCTCACGACGGAGGAGCAGGCCCTCTGTGATGCGATCGTCGAGCGGATCCGGGACAACCGCGATCGCGTGCTCTCGACGATCTCGCCGGATCCGGTGGACGAATCCGAGGCCGACGCCGAAGCGGCCGACGCGTATACCCGGGACGGCACCGCGCAAGCCGAATCCGCTGACCCGGCCGAGGACGACGGCGAATCCGCCGAGGAACGCACGACCGTCCGGATCACGCAGGATCTCGGGGAGATCGTCGGGACCGACGAGCGCACCTACCACCTCGCGGCCGACGATATCGTGTCGTTACCGACGAAAAACGCCGAGCCCCTCGTGTCACGCGGGGCCGCCGAGCCGGTCGAGTAGGCTCAGTGGAAGGTGCGGCTGACGTCCGCCGGGACGCGCTCGCCGCGATCCCGGTTGAGTTCCTCCTCGAGCTCCTCGTAGCGCTCGCGGGTGGACTCGTCGATGCTCGGGCCGACCTCCTCGAGGGCGTGCTCGAAGTGCTCGTCCCCGATGAGGACGTTGCCGACGCTCTCCTCCATCTCGTCGGGATCGACGCTATTGATGAACTCGCGGGTCGCCGCGAGCGAGGCTTCCCGGCAGACCGCCTCGATGTCCGCCCCGACGTAGCCCTCGGTGCGGGCCGCCAGATCGTCCAGATCGACGGATTCGGCCAGCGGTTTCTCGCGGGTGTGGACCTCGAAGATGGCCCGCCGGGCGTCCCGATCCGGCACGGGAACGTCGACGTGCCGGTCGAGCCGGCCCGGCCGCAGCAGCGCCGGATCGATCAGGTCGGGCCGGTTCGTGGTCGCCACGACGACGACGTCCTCGAGCTCCTCGAGGCCGTCCAGTTCCGTCAGCAGCTGGGAGACGACCCGCTCGGAGACCCCGGAGTCGCCGGTCTGGCGGCCGCGTTCGGTGGCGATCGAGTCGATCTCGTCGAAGAACACCACCGTCGGCGCGTTCTCGCGCGCCTTACTGAACACGTTCCGGACGCCCTGCTCGGACTCGCCGACCCACTTCGAGAGCAGTTCTGGGCCCTTGATCGAGATGAAGTTGCTGTCGGCCTCGTTGGCGACGGCCTTGGCCAGCAGCGTCTTCCCGGTGCCGGGTGGCCCGTACATGAGCACGCCCTTGGCGGCGTCGAGGTCCATCGCCTCGAACACCGGCCCGTACTCGAGCGGCCACTGGATCGTCTCCTGGAGCCGCTCTTTGGTCTCTTCGAGGCCGCCGACCTGGTCCCAGGTCACGTCCGGCACCTCGACGAAGACCTCCCGCAGCGCCGAGGGCTCGATGCCCTTCAGCGAGTGGCGGAAGTCCTCGTCGGTGACCCGGAGCGAATCCAGGAGGTCGGCGTCGACCTCCTCGGCCTCCAGGTCGAGTTCGGGACGGATGCGTCGCAGGGCGTTCATCGCCGCCTCCTTCGCGAGGCTCGCGATGTCCGCGCCCACGAACCCGTGGGTGTTGTCGGCGTAGACGTCGAGATCGACCGAGTCCGCCAGCGGCATCCCGCGGGTGTGGACCTGGAGGATCTCCTTGCGGCCCTCGCGGTCGGGCACGCCGATCTCGATCTCGCGGTCGAACCGGCCGCCCCGGCGCAGCGCCGGGTCGATGGCGTCGACGCGGTTGGTCGCCGCGATGACGATGACCTGGCCGCGGGCCTCGAGGCCGTCCATCATCGTCAGCAGCTGGGCGACGACGCGGCGCTCGACCTCGCCGGTGACGTCCTCGCGCTTGGGCGCGATGGAGTCGAGTTCGTCGATGAAGATGATCGCGGGGGCGTTCTCCTCGGCCTCCTCGAACACCTCGCGGAGCTGCTCCTCGGACTCCCCGTAGTACTTCGACATGATCTCCGGCCCGGAGATGTCGGTGA
>CAZAYR010000148.1:0-6377 GCA_964489365.1 uncultured Salinarchaeum sp. | reverse complement strand
GCGCGATCCATCAGGAACTCGTCGGGGAGTTCGAGGAAACGGGCAAGCGGGTCGAGCAAACCTACGACGATACGCCCATCGTCGCCTGTCCGTGGCACGGCTGGCCGTTTCGCCTCGAGACGGGCCAGCATATCGGGGAACCATCGATCCGCGTGCCGGTCTACGACGTGGTCGTCGAGGACGGGACCGTGTTCGTCGATCGCTGAGCGGCCACCACACCTTTATCGCACGTTCCGATCGATGCCCTCCATGGGGCAGGCGCTGGCCTTCCTGGACGATCTCGGGCTCGCGGACGATCAGATCGACCGGTCGGCGGCGCGTCGGGAACAGTACGCCACGGACTACGGCACACTCGAGGACGAAGGGACCCGGCCGGATGTCGTCGTCGCGGCGCGATCCAGAGAGGATGTCGCCATGGTATTAGAAGCCGCGAACGACCACGGAGTACCCGTCACCCCCTACGCGGCGGGCACCAGCACGGAAGGCCACTCCGTCCCACACCATGGCGGGATCACGCTCGATATGACCGGCCTCGACGCCATCGTCGACGTAAGGCCCGGGGACCTCCAGATCGACGTCCAGGCGGGTGTGATCGGCTCATCCGTCGACGAAGCGGTCGCGGAAGACGGGCTCTTCTTTCCCCCGCTGCCATCCTCGGGGGATATGTCGACGATCGGCGGGATGATCGCCACGGACGCGAGCGGCATGCGGACCGTCAAGTACGGTGAGGTCCGGGAGTGGGTCCGCGCCCTGGAGGTCGTCCTCACGGACGGCTCGGTCATCGAGCCCGGGAGTCGGGCGCGGAAATCCTCGAGCGGATACAACCTCAAGGACCTCCTGGTCGGAAGCGAGGGTACGCTCGGCGTTGTCACCCAGGCCACCCTCGAACTCGCGGGCCGTCCGGCCGAGATCCGGGGTGGTCGGGCCGCATTCCCCACGACGGCCGCCGCGGCCGACGCGGTGGCTGACGCCGTTAGTGCCGGGACGGACCTCGCGACCGTCGAGCTCATGGATCCACTCAGCATCCGGATCGCAAACGCCTACCGGGATGCGGGGGTGCCGGAAGAGCCGATGGTGTTCTTCGAAATTCATGCCAATCACGGCATCGATGCGGAAGTCGAATTCTGTCGCGACATCTTCCAAGGCCACGGTATGAACGCGTTCGACGTGTCCGGCGAACCGGACGCCTTCGAGGCGCTCTGGGCCTCCCGCCGCGACATCGGCCACGCGCTGACCGCCTACGACCCCGACCTCGCCATGCTCACGGTGGGGGACGTGGCCGTGCCGATCAGCGTCTACCCGGAGATGATCGCATACGCCCACGACCTCGCCGACGAGCACGACCTCCTGATCCCGTGTTTCGGCCATGCCGGGGACGGCAACGTCCACTACACCATCCTCGTCGACCGCGACGATCCGGACCACGTCACCCGAGGGGAGAAGGCGGCCGAACGGATCGTCGAGAAGGCGATCGCCCTCGGGGGCACCGCCACTGCCGAGCACGGGATCGGGAGGCGCAAGCGTCGGTACCTGTCGGTGGAGCACGGGCCGCGACAGGTCGAACTGATGCAAGGACTCAAGGACGTGTTCGACCCGGAGGGTATTCTCAATCCCGGCTCGGCGATTCCCCGGACTTAGTGACCGCGCAGGGCCGGGAGGACGCCGTCGGCAAACAGTTCGAGGTTCTTGCGGGTCAGCTCGTCCGGGAGTGTCCCGAACTGCATCAGCGCGATCAGGGTGCCGAAGCCCCCGGTCGCCTCGTACTGGCGCTCGAGTTCGCCCACGACATAGCTCGGATCGCCCACGATGATCTCGCCTGACGCCTGGAGCTCGTCGAAATCCGCACGCAGCCACTGTTGGCCGTACGGTGGGAGCATCTCCGCCATGGCCGCCTCGTACTGTGCGGTATGGCTTTCCTGATACCGGTCATCGCCGACCCGGTGGACGGCCGCCGTCCGGAAGGCCGAGGTCAACAGGTTTCGGTAGAAGAACTCCACGTGTTCCTCGGCCTCCCGGCGGGCTTGCTCCATCGTCTCCGCGACGTACACCAGCCGGGCGGCCTCGAACTGCTCGTCACCCGGCGTCCATCCCTCCTCCGCGGCGATCGAGCGGTACAGGTCGAAAGTCTCGGCCATCGACTCCGTCGAGCAGAACACCCGGGCCGTGGGGACATCCCGTTCGACCGCATTGCGAATCGACGCCTCGCTACTGCCGGGTAGCCGGAGTGGAGGGTGTGGGTCCTGGACGGGTCGGGGCCAAATAAAGACGTCCTCGTACTCGTAGAACTCGCCCTCGAAGTCGAACGGATCCGGCTCCGTCCACGCGCGGACGATCAGGTCCCAGGCCTCGTCGAAGCGGGCGCGCGATTCGTCGTAGTCGATCCCGTAAGCCTCGTACTCGTTCGGGAGTCCCCGGACGAATCCACTGATGAGCCGGCCGTTGCTAAGGTTGTCGGCCATCGCAAGTTCCTCTGCCAGGCGGACAGGATTGCCGCGCAGGGGGAGGATGTTCCCGTAAAGGGCGATATCGACCTCGGCGGTCCGGCCGGCGATGTCCGTCGCCAACAGGTTCGGTGCGGGGATCAGTCCGAACCCCCGGTAATGGTGTTCGTTGAAGGCGACGCCGTCGAACCCGAGTTCTTCGGCGTAGACGAGCTGCGAGACGTAGGTCTCGTAGAGCGCCGAACCGACCTCGGGGTCGAACCGATCGTCGGTCAACGGCACGGCGACGGGGTCGTTCGAGTCCTGATACGGCATGAGGTGAAAGAAATACACGTCCATGTCTGATCGCTTCGGCGCTCGGAGCATAGATGCTACGCCAGCGTCCGGTGAACGACAAGCGTAACACCCGGGATGACGTCGCTCCGCCACGATGGGACGGCGGCGCGATTGGGGGCTGGTCGCGGCCGGCACGTTCACGTACACCTGCCTGACGTTCATCTGGTTCTCGCTGGCCGCTTTCCTGACGCCGATCACGGATGAGGTCGGCCTCTCGGGCACCGAGGCGGGGATCCTGGTCGGGGCGGTGCCGCTGACGTACATCCCGCTCGCCCTCATGACGGGGCTGGCGGTCGACCGGGTGGGCCCCGGACGAACCATCGGCGCCGGCGTCCTCGCGTACGGCCTCGGGCAGCTCGGCCGGAGCTTCGTCGGGACGTTCCCTTCACTGTTGGCGTGCACCGTGCTCGTCGGCGTCGGGGCGACCACGATCACCTTCGGGCTCCCGAAACTGGTCGCGATCCGCTTCCCGCCCAACCGGACCGGTGCCCCCTCCGCGTTGTACCTGCTCGGCGCGTCTGCCGGAACCGCCTCTGTCTTCGCGGTCGGTCGGTCCGTGCTCGGCCCCCGGCTCGGCGGCTGGCGGGGGGTGTTTTTCTGGAGCGGGCTTGTTGCGCTCGTGTACGGCACGGCCTGGTTGCTCCTTGTGTGGATCGTACGGGTCGACGCAGTCGTCGATGCCGCGGAGCAAAACTCGCCCGAAGGGATGCTCGAGGACCTGCGGACCGTCCTCCATCACCGCGACCTGCAGCTGATCGTCGTGATCGGGACGATGTATCTCCTCCTCGCCCACGGACTCCAGGGATGGCTTCCGACGCTCCTCGAAAGCCGTGGGATGCCGGTGGATCGAGCCGGCCGGACCACGAGCATCTTGGTCGTCGCGCTTGCGGCCGGTACGCTCTCGGTACCAGTCATCGCGGATCGATTGCGGGCACGTCGGGGGGCGATCATGGCCTGTGGGGCCACCGTCGGGATCGGGGTCGGTCTCTTGGTTGTCAGCGATCTCGGGGCGCCAGTGCTTGCGGCGGTCGTGGTCGCTGGCATGGGGATCGGGGGCATCTCGCCGCTCCTCCGCGCGATCCCGCCCGCCCTCGAGGGCCTCGGCGCACGGCTGACCGGCACCGCGGTCGGCTTCATCTTCGCCGTCGGTGAGATCGGCGGGTTCTTGGGTCCCTTCATCGTCGGGTCGCTGCGCGATCTGACCGGTAGCTTCCTCCCGGGGTTGGGTGTCCTCGGTGCTGGCGGGCTGGTGATCATCCTCGCCGCTTCGCGGCTCTCACACGTCTGAGGACGTCCGATCCTCCCCCTTTTTCGTCCCACACGCCGAGGAAGAGGCTATGGAGTATACGACCCTCGGTGATACGGGATTGTCGGTCAGCCGCATCTGTCTGGGCTGTATGAGCTTCGGCTCGAGCGACTGGCGGGAATGGGTGCTCGACGAGGAGGACGCCCGGCCAATCATCGAGCGGGCCATCGAGCTGGGCATCAACTTTTTCGATACCGCGAACGCGTACTCCATGGGCGAGTCCGAGCGCGTGCTCGGGAACGTGCTCGGCGACCACGACCGCAACGAGTTCGTGGTGGCCACGAAAACCCATCCGGCCTGGTCGCCCGAGTCCTATAGTCCGGAAGGCAGTGGCGGCCTCTCGCGGAAGGCCATCGAACAGGACCTGCAGGGGAGCCTCGCGAGGCTGGACATGGACACGATCGATCTCTACCAGACCCATCGCTGGGACGCGGCGACGCCCATCGCCGAAACGCTCGGCGCCCTCGACGATGCGGTCCGACGGAACGAGGTCCGATATATCGGCACCTCCTCGCAATGGGCACACCAGTTCGCGTCGGCCCTCCATACCAGCGACCGTCGGGGGTTCGAACGGTTCGTGTCCATGCAGAACCACTACAACCTCGTGTACCGCGAGGAGGAACGGGAGATGCTCCCGTTCTGCCGACAGGAGGGCGTCGGGGTGATCCCGTGGAGCCCTCTCGCACGGGGCTATCTGGCCCGGCCGGACGAGGAGGCGGATCGCACGACCCGCGGCGAACTCGAAGGTGAAGGCATGTTCGCCGAGACACGCGCCGCCTACCGGGCGAATGGCGGGGTGGAGATCAACGGGCGGGTCCAGGAGCTGGCCGAAGAACACGGGGTCACGATGGCCCAGATCGCGCTCGCGTGGTTGCTCCATCGCGACCCCGTCGACGCGCCGATCGTGGGCACGACGAGCATCGCACACCTCGAGGACGCGGTCGAAGCCGTGGAGATCGACCTCGCCGAAAGCGATCTCGCCTACCTCGAGGAACCCTACGAACCGGTTCCGGTCACCGGCCACGCGTAGCGTTTACTGCTGCGAGCGGATGTTCGTGCGCTCCTCGTCCTCGATGAGGCGTGCGATGATGAAGAGGTTCATAATGAGGAACCAGAGCAGTGCGCCGGGGGCGACGACCCACCACCAGGCCGAGGTGTAGGCGGCCTGGTTGTAGGCATTACGGAGCATCTGCCCCCAGCTGATGACGTTCGGATCCCCGAGTGCCAGGAAGCTCAGGCCCGCCTCGAGGAGGATCGCCCAGGTGGCCCCGAAGACGAAATACACCGCCACGAGCGGGAGCAGGTTCGGGAGGATCTGGAAATACATGATCTTCGCGTCGTTCGAACCCCCGGCCCGGGCGGCTTTCACGAACTCCCGTTCCTTGAGGGACATCGTCTCCGAGCGGGTCACGCGCGCGATCGTCGTCCAGAGCAGGATCACGATCACCAAGACGATCACCGACGTCCCCTGGCCGACCATGGCGGCGACGACGATCGCGAAGGGATACAACGGGAGGCCGTACAGCAGGTCCGCGATCGCCATCGGGATCGTATCGACCCACCCCCCGTAGTAGCCCGCGATCAGTCCGATATTGACGCCGACGAAGACCACGGTCGCACCGGCGGCGAGCCCGACGAGGACCGACGTCCGGAAGGAGATCACCGCTTGGGCGAACACGTCCTGGCCGAGCGAGGTCGTCCCGAAGGGGAACTCCACGCTCGGAGCCTGGCTCCGGGCCACGCCACCGCCGGCGGTCCGCTGCGTGACGAATGGCTCCCGGAGTGGAAGGTACGGCGCCAGCACCGCGATCGCGACGTAGACCAACAGGATGGTCCCGGAGACCCGCCCGAGTCGGCTCTCGACGACCGGGCCGAGCGCGTTCCGGAGTTCCTTGAACACCGCTCGGCCGCGGCGGTACGTGCGTCGCCCCACGTTGCGACTAGCCATCGTTCTCCCCTCCGAGGCTGATCCGGGGATCCAGATACGAATAGGCCAGATCCGCGAGCAGGTTGCCGGTCACGACGCCCCAGGCGATCAGGAAGAAGGCACCCTGGGCGACGGGGTAATCCCGCCGGCTCACGGCGCTGACCAGCTCCCGCCCGATGCCCGGCCAGCTGAACACCACCTCGATGAGAATGAGCCCGCCGGTCATCGCGACGATCATGACGGGGAGGTAGGTTACGAGGGGGAGGAGGTTGTTCCGGGCCGCGAAGGACTGGACATCGGCCTCCTCGAAGCCCTTGAGCCGGTGGAACCGGACGTACTCGGCGTCCTTGTCACCCATGATCATCCC
>CAZAYR010000147.1:0-6397 GCA_964489365.1 uncultured Salinarchaeum sp. | reverse complement strand
TCGGGCGATTCATTGACCAGCTCGAGCGCGACGAGCTTACCGATGAGCAGCGCCGTCGGCTCGCCGAGTCCCTCGGTTCGGTTCTCGAAGAGCGAACGCCTCGAAGCCTCGAGGCCCGGGTCGAGGCGCTGGAATCGAAGCTCGCAGAGTTCGACGCCTACGTCGACGCGCTCGCTGATATCATCGACGTCCACGGACCGCCGGAGGCGTTCCTCACCGATATCCGGGATGACCTAGCATCGTTCGAATCCACCGTGTCGGTCATCGAACGCGATCTCGAGACGGCAGCGGCCGAACGTGACCGAACGGCGGACCGCCTCGATACTATGGAGGAGTCCATCGAGCAGCTTTCGACTCGAACCGAGCGGTTACGCGATCGGTTCAAGTCACTTCGGAACGCTCACCGCTCGACGTCAGCCGATCTCGAGGACCGGCTATCGGAAATCGAGCCGGTCGCTGCACGTGTCGACGACCTGGAGGCTGACCTCGAGGCCCTCTCCTCCGACCTCGAGGCTGCCGAGTCCCGGCGTCGGGCGGTCGTTCGAGCGCTCAGCGCCCAGGAATCTGCCTCTACGGAGTAGCGGATCACCGAAAAGGGGTTCTCCGGCGGCGGTAGGCCCCGGGAGCGCTACGGTTTGAACTGGATGAAGCCGTTACTGTGAACCTCGACCGTTTCATCGCCGACGTCGAATTCGAGCGTCCAGTCGGCCTTTCCGTGCCGCTGGGTATGCTCGTGGAGTCGGTCGAGCGCCTCCAGATCGATATAATCGAACAGCTGTAGCGAGTCGTGTGTCGGGGCGATTCCCGCCCGTGCCGAGAGGGTCTCGGCGAGGGAGGTGCTCAACGACTCACGGTTGGATGTCGCGGCGATCAATAATGAATTGACGCGGCCGAGGTCGCCCCCCATGGGGCGGTCGGAAGTGGCCATATCTCTACGTGTAGGGCTCGAGAACCTTGAATCTGAGTCAGACGGCTGTCCGACCAGTGGCTCGAATCACACCCTCGGACATCTACCGCCTCCCGTGGGCCCTTGGGTGGACGCCCGTGCAAATCCACGGGTGGTTAAGCACCCATTAAATCAGCGCCGGTAGCGGAGATCACCCGCCGTAAGGGTATATAAAGACGGGTCCGATCGGACCTTTCATTTAAGACAATGAGGGCATAATTTTATAAACCTTCGACCGCTTCCACATCCGGGAACGAATACGGACACGCATCGGCGACCACGCAAGCGAGCCGGCCGAATCGTGCTCCGCCCTGCCTAACGACCCTGTGCACGAAACTACGCTCAGCTGAACCATGAAACTCGGAACAATCGGCGTCGGGAATGCCGGCAGCAAGATCGTCGACAAGATGGTCGAGTTCGAACAGCTCACTGACCGAAACCTCTGTCGTCACGTGCTCGTCATCAACACGGCGAGGACGGACCTGGCCAAGCCCGATCACATTCCGGATGACCGCCGGGTGCTCATCGGTGACACCCACCAGAAGGCGAAGGGCCACGGCGTCGGCGGGGACGTCGATGTCGGTGCCGAAGTGGCCAAGAACGACATCGACGAGATCCGTCGAGCGTTCGACGACGTGGAGATCCACGAGGTCGATGCCATCCTCGTGTGCGCGTCGCTCGGCGGTGGTACTGGCAGCGGTGCCGGCCCCGTCGTCATCGACGAGCTTCAGCGGATGTACGACGAGCCGGTGTACGCGCTCGGCGTACTGCCCGGCAAGTACGAAGGCGGCCGACCGGCGCTGAATGCTGCCCGGTCGCTCCAGTCGTTCGTCAGCAACGTCGATAACTTCATCGCGTTCGACAACGACGCCTGGCGGTCGAAGGGACAGTCGGTCGAGCAGGGCTACGAGCGGATGAATCGGGAGCTGGCGACCCGCATCGTCACGCTCCTCGGTGCTGGCGAGTACGACGAGCCGACCGTCGCCGAGAACGCGATGGACTCGAGTGATATCATCCGGACGCTCGATACCGACGGCATCTCATCGATCGGATACGCCGCAACCTCGGTCGACCGCTCGAACGACGGGTTCCTCGCTCGCTTCCGCGAGGACCACCAGATCGAGAACGGTGCAACCTCCGCCGCGAAGATCAACGGCCTCGTCCGCCGTGCGGTGAACTCACGGCTCACGCTCCCGTGTGAGGTCTCGAGCGCCGACCGGGCGCTTATCGTTCTGTCGGGTCCCCCATCCGAACTCTCCCGGAAGGGCCTCGAGAGCGCACGGGAATGGATCGAGCAGGAGGTTGACACGGTGGAAGTGCTGGCGGGTGACGATCCGCGTCCGGACGCCTCCGCCCTCTCGGCGGTCGTCCTGCTCTCGAACGTGACGAAAACGCCCCGCATCGACGCCATCCAGGAGCAGGCCGTCGCAGCCCAAGACAAGATCGCCGAGCAGGAATCCGTCCGCGAGCAGGAGATCACCGAACTGATCACCGATGCCGACGGCGAAATCGACCCTGTCATCTGAACCGTGGTCGCATTTTTGTGTCGGCTCAATCGGACGCCACCTGGAGGGCGGTGATGCGGCTGGCGGTCATCGGCGTCGGAGATGCTGGCTGCCGGATCGTTGACGAAATCCTGTCGGTCGAGCGTCGAACCGGGCGGAACCTCTCACGGGGGAATGTGGCGCTCATCAACACGACCGAGCCACCCCTCACGGCCGCCCGCAATGTGCCCGAGGAGCGGAAGCTCCTGATCGGTGACGTCCATCCGGAGCTCGGCGGCAAGGGCGTCGACGGTGACCCCGACCTCGGCGCCGATGTAGCTCGAGAGGAACTCAACGAGATCCGCCGGGCGTTCGACCTGATCGAGTTCACGAGCGTCGATGGCCTGCTGGTCATCGCCGGTCTCGGTCGGGGAACGGGCGGCGGGGCCGGCCCGGTCGTCATCGAACAGCTCGACGCCATCTGTGACAAGCCCGTGTACGGCCTCGTGACGTTTCCCGGCGCAGAGGAGGGGAGCCAACGAGCGTTGAACGCCACCCGATCGCTCCAATCGTTCGTGGCCGAGGCGGACAGCGTCATCGGGTTCGACAATGACGCCTGGCGCGAAGATGACGGGACACCGGAGCAGGACTACGGTGAGGCGAACCGGGAGTTGGCGAACCGGGTGGTCACGCTCTTCGCGGCCGGCGAGTTCGACCCCCCGTCACCGGCCGAGAACCGGATGGACCCGAGTGACATCATGCGGACGCTCGATACCGGCGGACTGGCGTCAATCGGCTACGCGACCACCGATGTCCCCCGGTCGTTCAGTATCGTCGACTGGTTACGCGGCCTCTCGTTGCCGTGGGGGTCATCCGACATGGACGAGAAAGACGACCGCCCGGAGACGGACGCGGTAAAGATCAACCGGCTCGTCCGCCGAAGTGCCCTCTCGAAGCTCACCCTCCCCTGTGAGGTTTCGAGCGCCGAACGTGCCCTGATCCTGCTCTCGGGCCCGTCCCGTGCCCTCTCGCGCAAAGGATTCGAAAGCGGTCGGTACTGGCTGGAGAAGGAGGCCGATACCGTCGAGGTCATGGCCGGCGACGAGCCCCACGAGCGGTCGTCCGAGCTCACGGCCGTCGTGTTGTTCTCGAACGTCACCGAGGTCCCCCGAATCGACGAGATGAAGGAGCAGGCGCTGCGTGCACGTGACCGCGAAGCGAAGGAATCCGCTGCGATCGCCGCGGCTGAGGACGCCCGGTCTCCCTCCTCCTGAGCGGACTCGAGTCCCCCGGGATGAGCCGGCCGCGTATTCCGCCTGGGCCGGTCGCGAATGGGTTTCGAGCGGCCCCGACAACGATTATAGGGGCTGGTGGCGACGGCAGGAACCAGTGAGATCATCGTGACCGACGACATCGAGTCGGCGGACGACGATTCCGTCGACCGTCGCCGGCGGGCGATTATCTATGGAGCGCTCGCTGGGCTCGCTGGTGTCGCCGGCGTTGGGGTCGCCTTCTGGCCATGGGGCGATGATGCGGCAACCCCTCCAACGGCCTCCCCCGCGACGACCCGTCAGCCGACGGCGACCAATACGCCGTCCCCGATCGAGACCGAGACTGACCGGGTTCCGTCGATCATCAGACGCTACGCCCCCGACCTCTACTTCGGTCGACGGGAGCGGTGGTTCCCGACTGACCCGCGACGGTACACGAGCGTGACCGATGGCCGTACCGTCGTCGATGGCTTCGATGCGCTCGCGGGGTATTCGCGCGAGTTTCGATCGACTGGCGGCCCGCCGCGGCCGACGGTGTTCTATCGTGTCGTCCCGGTGGATGACTCGGTCGTCGCCCTCCAGTACTGGTTCTACTCGGTGTTCGACCAGTTCTCCGTTAACTTCCACTGGCACGATTGGGAACTCTTGCAAGTGTTCGTCGACACGCAGACGGCTGCGGTGCGCCTTCTCGTCGCGAGTTCGCATGCCCGACGGTGTCCCAACAACGAGTATCTCCACCCTGATTTGGGGGAGGCCGGTCGACCGGTCGTCCTGTCGGAGGTCGGGTCACACTCGAGTGCGACCGACGTGAACGAACGCCGGCCTAGCTTCGAGCGCTTGGGGGTTGAGTCACTCAACCCGGACGTTACCAACGGTGGCGTCCGGCCGCTCGATACCCTGTCCGACCAGCCGTTCGCCTACGGGTTACCTCGGGGAGAGGGCCTCGGACTCCCGTACGTCCTCCCGGAGTACGAAGGGGTCTCGCTCGCCGAGCATCCGGCGCTCGACGGCGTCGACCTCGACGATTTCATGCCCGCTGACGTCACCGTCCGGTCGTGGGGTGATCTGGCCCGTCCCCCGAGTGCCCTCCCGACCCGTGAACCCGGCCCCGTGCTCACCGCCCCGGGGAGTCAGGTGACTGGTGACGCCATCTACGAGCTCCAGCCGCTCGAAGCGGTCCGTCAGGCGATCGACGACTTCACCGGGCCACGGCTCAGCTTCGAGTTCACTGTCCCGGGATTCGCCGAGGAGCTCTATGCGTCCCATATCACGACGGTCCAACGCCCGTGGGATGCTGATCGATACGACGAACCCACGGCCGACATCACCGACCCAGCCCATCGGCAAGCGATTCGAGGCGAGTCCACCCCTGGAGTGGCCGATCGGGTGATCGGCGTGGTGTCGATCCTCGAAGGGCGTCCCGGTGGCGCTCTCGACGCGGTCGATCCCGATGACCGCGAGGCGATCGAACCGTTCGTCACAGTCTCTCGCTTCCCGTTACCGGTCGAGGTCGTCTGCCTCCTCGAGAGCGACCCTGTCGCCGTGCCCACGGCCGGCGGCGTCTTCCGATTCGTCGATATCGAGCCTGGCACGCATGGCCTCGTGGTCAATGGACCCGGTATCGCGCCGGTCGCTCAACGGTTCGACCACACCGGCGGGACGACGCGACCAGGGGCGGACGGTCGGGTGTCGCTCGTGGCGAATGAGGATGCGACCCTGCTTCGGTTGGACCGACGGAACTCGACGGGCATCAGTCGGCTGCGCATCACGGAGACCTTCGCCGGCCCCGTGTTCGATGGCCAGCCGTACGAGGACGATCGGTTCACGGTTCCGGTCCATCTCGAGGGGGAGTACACCGTCGAGATTGTCGACCAGGCCGGTGTCCGTGGGGTGGTTCGCGTCGACCCACGGGAGCTCCAGGGTGAACCGATCCCACCGTTCGAGACGGGAAAGGTGGCGCTGGCGCGCGCGCTCGGCTCGCGACTTGAGGACGCGGCCGTCGAAGCCCGAGAACTCGCCGCGGATCGGGAGACGGACGAAGCGGTCGCCATACCGATGGAGTTCTCGGCGGCCGCTGAGGACGCATTCCAGGCCGCGGAGGTGGCGGCGGCGGGCGAGGGGGTTCGCGCGAACGAACTGCTCGTCCAGGTCGTGGACCGCCTGCTTGAGGTCCGCCGCCTCCTCCGGAATCCTGAATCGTATGGGTACGATGACGGCGGGGCAAGCGTGCTTCGCCACCGGGCAGCTATCGGGGTCGACCAGGCTGAGGTGGCCTACGGGACTCCGGTCGTCGAGTGAATATCGGCTGGCTGGCTCGTCAGTTTCCGTCCGGTTCGAAGGCCAGCGACTCCTGGACCTTGGTGCGCCAGCGTGCACCGCGCTCGACTTCTTCTTCGAGGTGGCCGATCCGCGCAGACATCTCATCGAGGTGTTCTGCGAGGTCCGTCCCCAGCGAGTCGAGTTCGGATTCAATCCGGGTAGATTTAGCTAGCTGCTGTTCGAGATCGGTGACCGTCTCATGTAGCGCCTGGACCTCAGCTCGGAGTGACTCGATCTGGTGATCGGCCAGTGGCTCCATGTCGGTCGGGTTATCGGCGTCCTGTTCGTCGGTCGCTGGCTCGGCTTCGGGCTCGCTCTGGGTAGGCGAATCCGTTGTCCCTCCGTCGGAAGGGGATGTGTCGGCCCCATCATCGGCT
>CAZAYR010000146.1:0-6410 GCA_964489365.1 uncultured Salinarchaeum sp. | reverse complement strand
TGGCCCGAGGTCCCGAAGACCTACAAGAAGACCTACGCCCAGGAGGAGGGCGGCGACGAGGAGTTCGAGGTCGACACGACGGCGTTCCGGGACACGAACGGCGACGGGCGCGTGGACACCCTGGAGGCGGAACGGGTCATCTGGTCCTACAACGAGGACGGTCGGCGGGTGTCGAAGGATGTCATCGAGTCCGACCTCGAGATCCCCGCGGATCTCGTGCTCATCGCGATCGGCTTCACGGGGCCGGAGGCCGACCCCTTTGCCGAACTCGGCGTCGAACGCGCCGACGACGGGTCGTTCCGAACCGACGAAGACATGATGACGACCGCCCAAGGTGTGTTCGCCGCGGGGGATGCCAATCGTGGCGCATCGCTGGTCGTGTGGGCAATCGGGGAAGGCCGGGACGCGGCCCGGGCGATCGACGCCTACCTGACCGGGACGTCGGATCTCCCGGCGAGCCTCAGCACGCACCATCCCCCCATCACCTCGATATGAGTCAGGCCACCGCCGATCCCCTCGCACAGGAACGCGCCGAGGTCGCCATCGTCGATTACGGGCTCGGCAATATCCGAAGTGCCACCCGGGGCCTCGAGCGGGGGGGCGCCAAGGTCGACCTCGTCGATGACCCGGACGCCCTCGCGTCGGCGGACGGGATCGTGCTCCCCGGCGTCGGGGCGTTCCGGGAGGGCGTCGAAAACGCCGGGCCGTTCCGGGATGTCCTCGCCGAGGCCGCCGCCGACGGGGTGCCGATCTTCGGGATCTGTCTCGGGATGCAGATGCTGCTGACCAGCAGCGAGGAAGCCACCCGTGCGGGCGAGGGCGAGGTCAACGGCCTCTCGCTGATTCCTGGGCGTAACGTCCGGTTTTCCGGTGAGCGGAAGGTCCCCCATATGGGGTGGAACCAGCTCGCCCTAGAGCGGGACCACCCCGTCTTCGAGGGCGTCGATGGCGGACACACCTACTTCGTCCACTCCTACTACGCCGTCCCCGCGGACGAGCACGCCGTCGTCGCAACCAGCGAGTACGGCGAACGGTTCCCGGCGGCCATCGCAAACGAGCGGGGGAACGTCGTCGGCACGCAGTTCCATCCCGAGAAAAGCGGGGAGGTCGGCCTCCGCATCCTCGAGAACTTCGTCGATCTTTGCGCCGAGTGAATCAGGTCCTCGCCGGGTCGGCCCCATCGATCTGTTCGTAGATGTAATACGAGTACGCGGCGGTGAACACGGCCGTGGCGAGCACCGGCACGATGGCGAAGTAGATCGCGAACTCCCCGAAGACGAGCCCGATCGCCGCGAGGACGCCGCATACTTTGAACAGCGGGGCCGCCAGCGCGTGGGTGCGGTCCCAGACTTCGTCGTCGCTGAGCGTCCACGGCGTCCGGACGCCGACGAACCAGTTCCGCTCGGCCCGGGCCAGCACCATCCCGACGAAATAATACAGGAAGGCGGTGCCGGCGAGCACCAGGAGTGTGAAGTCGAACGTATATCCGAGGTTGTACGCGACGATGCCCATGTGGACGATCGCGAGATATCCTGTGAGGAACACCACGAACCAGTCGTAGGCCGGCCGGAAGGACCGGATGTTCTCGCGGAGGGGGTCGATCCGGGGGATGAGCGCAAAGAGCGCGAGCAGGACGATCATGAGTCCGGGGAGCACGGCGAGCCCTGTCGTTCGCGCCATCGTGCCCCGAGGCGACCCGAGCGCGTCCCAGTTGACCACGATACGAGCGGGAAGCTCGGGGGTGGCGATGCCACCGACGATCGCGGCGAGGAGCGTGATCCCCGCCGCGATGCCGAAACGGTGCCGGGAGTGCACACTCGCGCTACGCGCAGCGAGCCCAAATATCTCGGGGCCTAGACGACGCCCGTGACGGTCGCGGCCTGTTCGGCGGCGTGTGCCTCGATGCCGTCACCGAGGATCGTGTACCGATCGCGGATCTGGTGGGCCGACGTGAGCGCCTCCAAAAATTCCGCGCGCTCGAGGTCGAGTTCCGCCGCTGTCGTGGGGGCGTCGAGCCGCTCGAGGGCGTCCCGGATCCGTCGCCAGTCCTCCCCCTCCCCGGTCTGGAGGTACGACGTGACGAGGGAGGCGACCCCGACCTGATGGCCGTGCAGCGCCCGCCCCGGCGCGATGCGATCGAGCTGGTGGGAGATGAGGTGTTCGGCCCCGCTGGCCGGACGTGACGAGCCCGCGATCGACATCGCGACCCCCGAAGAGACGAGTGCCTTCACGACGATCCAGGCCGAATCCGGATGCCCCGGTCGGATCGAGCCGGCGTTCTCGACGAGCATCTCCGCGGTCATCTCGGAGAGCGCGCTTGCGTACTCCGAGTAGGGGACGTTCCGTAACCGGTGGGCGAGCCGCCAGTCCCGCACGGCGGTATAATTGGAAATGATATCGGCACAACCCGCGGTCGTCAACTCCCAGGGCGCCTCGGCGATTATCGCCGTATCCGCGACGACCGCCAACGGGGGCGCCGCCGCGATGCTATGGCGGGTTTCCCCGTCCGGGATCGACGCGCGGCCACTCACGATGCCGTCGTGACTCGCGGTGGTCGGCACGGCCAGGAACGGGAGGTCGAGGCGCTCGCTGGCGAGCTTCGCGATATCGATGGGAGTGCCGCCCCCGACACCCACGAGGTAGTCGGCGTCGTCGGCGGCGTTCATGACCGCGTCGATCGACCCCGCGTCGGCCCCGTGGATGACTTCGACGTCGACCACCCCCATCGACGTGGCGATGTCGTCGGCCGCCACCGCTTTCGGAGTTGGGCCGGTGACGATGAGACCACGACCCCCGAGATTCAGATCCTCGATCACCTCCGGCACGTGATCGAGCGCCCCCTCGCCGACGACTACATGCCGGGGGAGCTGAATCCAGACGGATTTCGCGGACATGCTGCGGGATTCTGGTGCCCGTTATATAATCGGTCGGATGCGGGAACGGAAAGGCAAAATGGACTTGCGGGTACCCCACAGCATGGGAATCGAATGGGGCTCGATCGCGCATATCACCAAGGTCGACCCCGCAAAGCCGCTGCCGGACGACCTCAGCGTGCTCGCGGGAACTGATCTCGTCATGGTGGGCGGCTCGGACGACGTCACCCAGGAAAACGCCCTGGCGGCGATCGAGCGGATCGTGGACGCCCATCCGGTGATGCCGCTGCTCCAGGAGCCCTATCGCAGCAATCACGTCTCCCGGGAATCGGCCGCCCTCGTCGATGGCGTCGCGGTCCCGGCGGTCTACAACGGGGAAGACAGGAGCTTCCGAGGCAAGCATCTTGAGTTCTTCACCGAGCTCGCGCGAGCCCCCGAAGAGATCACCGGCGCGGGGTTGCCGCTCGTGGGCTCGCGGCTCCAAGCGCGGGGTGAGGCCGCCGTCGACGACCTCGTCGACGAGCTGGTCCCGGAAGGGTACGTCATTCAGAACCTCGAGTCCCGGGCGGCGGCGGTCGCCGGCGTCGGGGAGGCATTCACCCGGGAGCAAGTCGCCGGGGCGGCGATGGCGACGGAGACCTTCTATCGCTTCCCGGTCTTCTATCTCGAGTACTCCGGCCGATACGGGGGACCGGGGGACGTGGCGGCCGCGGCCGCCCATCTCGAGGAGACGACGTTGCTGTATGGCGGGGGGATCGCCTCGAACGCGCAAACGGAGGAGATCCTCGAGGCCGGCGCGGACGCCGTCGTCGTCGGGGATTGTTTCCACGACGATCCGGCGCGATTTCGTCGCACGATCCCGTAGCTTCGCAACGGTTTTCGGGGCCGCAGCGCAACGGTTCCGGCATGATTCCGGGCGATCCGCGGCTCCACGTCGTGTTGGTGGGGTTGCTCGTCGGCACGGAGGCGTTTTTCACGTGGCTCGATGTCGCGAACGTCCGGTACAGCGCGCGGATGGTCGAGGAGGAGCAGGCATGGCTGACCGAGGAACTCGACATCGAGGACCCGGCCGAGCTCGTCGATTACAATCGGACGAAAACTGCCCTCTCCCAGTTGCAATCATGGATCGGGCTCGCGCTGTTGCTCGTGCTCCTGTACACCGGCGCGTTTTCCCAGGCGGTCGAGGCGATCGAATCGTTCGGACTCGGGCCGATCGCCGGGGGCGTCGTATTCTTCGTCGGACTCGCCGTCGTGGTCCAGATCTTCTCGGCCCCGTTCGACCTCGTCGACACGTTCGTCGTCGAGGAGCTGTTCGATTTCAACACGCAGACGCCGCGGCTCTGGCTCCGGGATGCCGTCGTCGGGCTTGTGATCTCCGTGGCACTCACCGCCGTCGTCGTCGGCGTCATCATGGCCATCATCGAGTTCCTGCCCACCTGGTGGTGGGCCGTCGGTGCGCTGTTCTTCCTCGCATTCTCCGTCGTGATGCAGGTGCTCTACCCCCGTCTCATCGCCCCCCTGTTCAACGATTTCGAACCGATCGAATCCGGCGACGTCCGGGAGGCGGTCGAGGACGTCTTCGAACGGGCGGGCTTTAGCTGCGAGGACCTCTACGAGATGGACGCGAGCCGACGCTCCCGACACGTGAACGCGTACTTCGTGGGCTTCGGCCGAACTAAGCGGGTCGTCCTGTTCGATACCCTCCTCGACCGGATGGAACTCCCCGAGGTGCAAAGCGTCCTCGCACACGAACTGGCCCACTGGCGGTTCCGGCACATCTGGAAACGCCTCGGCATCTCGGGCGTGCGGATCGCCGGGATCCTGCTCGTCCTCTGGTACCTGCTTTCCGGTACATGGCTGTACGAGCTCTTCGCCCTGCCGACGTCGGCGACGTACGCGGGCCTGTTCGTCGGCGTGCTCTTTGTTCTCCCTGTCTTACAATGGACGGCGCCCCTCGAGAACCGCGTGTCGCTCGCGCATGAACGGGAGGCGGACCGGTTCGCGGTCGACGTCATGGACGACGGGGACCCGATGGTGGACGCCCTTGCGCGGCTCGGGCGCGAGAACCTTGCAAACCCGTTTCCTCACCCAATTTACGCGCTGTTTCACTACACCCATCCCCCGATCCCCGAACGGATCCGCCGGATCCGCCAGGCCGGGTGAGAGGGCCCCACCGAAGGCTTATGGGCACACCCGTGTGGTGGACTTACCAATGCCCGGGGAGCAATCCGTCGTATACTGCCGGTGTCGTCCGATCGAGGACGCACGTTTCGATCCCGTCGACGGTCCTCCGCTCTCCGAGGCCCTCGTCGATGCCATTGCGGCCGCGGCGGAAGCCGACCCCACGGAACTACCCCCGCTCTACGAGATCGTCGACCTCGACGTCCTGGGAACGTTGTTTGACAGGAAGGAAGGCGAGAACGCCCGGGTATTCAGCTTTGAATACCTCACATTCCAGGTGTTCGTCACCGGTGACGGCAGGATTCAGGTCTGCGATCGCGGGCAACGGACCGATCCGATCGCCCTGTTCGGCGACGCGTCCGGTCAGTAGGTCTTCGCGAAGTGTGCGGTCGTCTGGCTATCCGACCCGCAGACGGCGCAGGTCTCGGCCACGGCCGCTTCCTCGGGATCGAGCGGGATGAGGACGATCTCGGCCGCGATCTCGTCCTTGATCTCGGTTTCGCACGCCTCGTCCCCACACCAGCCGGCCCGGACGATTCCGCCGTGTCGTCCGATCGTGCCGAGGATCTCGTCGCGCGAATCCGCCTCCCGGATGTTCCCGGTCAGGGTCTCCTGGGCGGCGTCGTAGAGCTTCTCGTAGATCGTATCCAGGGCGGCGTCCACCGCCTCGATGATCGTTCCCCGATCGGCTTCGACACGCTCGCCGTCGGGGCGGTGGACGAGCGTCGCGACATCGTCCTCGACCTCGGCCGGACCGACTTCGATGCGCAGCGGGATGCCCTTGAGCTCCCACTCGTTGTACTTGAAGCCCGGGTTGCGCTCCTCGCGGTCGTCCAGTTTCACCCGAAAGTCCGCCGCCAGTTCGGATTCGAGTTCCTGGGCGAACGGGAGGACGGTCTCCTTCGTCCCCTCGGACCAGATCGGCACGATCACGACCTGGGTTGGCGCGATCGTTGGCGGCATGATCATCCCCTGGTCGTCCGCGTGGGTCATGATAAGTGCCCCCAGGGCACGCCAGGAGATCCCCCAGGACGTCGTATGACACGTGCGCACGGTCTCGTCCTCGTCGGCGTAGGTGATGTCGAACGCCTCGCCGAAAGTGGTGCCGAGGTCATGGCTCGTCGCGCCCTGGACCGTCCGCCCGTCGGGCATGAGGGCCTCGACCGTCGTGGTGGTGTCGGCGCCCGGAAACTTGTCGTGTTCGGGCTTCCGGCCACGCAGCACCGGCATCGCGAGGACGTCCTCGTAAACCCGCTCGTATTGCTCGAGCCGACGCATCGTCTCCGCCCAAGCGTCGTCCGCGTCGGCGTGGGCGGTGTGGCCCTCCTGCCAGAGGAACTCCTTGGTCCGGAAGAA
>CAZAYR010000145.1:0-6452 GCA_964489365.1 uncultured Salinarchaeum sp. | reverse complement strand
CCTTGCCGGTCTGGGGGTTCCGTCCCTTCCGGGCCGACCGCTTCGAGATGCTGAAAGACCCGAATCCGGCGACTTCGGAGCGCTTTTTCTTTTTGATCTTATCCGCCGTCACGACGATGAACGCGTCAATGGCTTTCTTCGCATCCGCCTTCAACAGTTCTCCATCCTGACGGGCGAGCGCCTCCGCGTCGATCAGGACGGGCGGGCCCTGGCCTTGGTTGTTCCCTCCATTGTCGCTGCCGTCCGAATTGGGTATCGGATGATCGTCATCTCCCGTCCCGCGGCGCCGACTGAGCGTTCCAGCCGCAAGACGGCGTTCGTCACCCTCCCCTGGGATCAGATCGACGGCGGCGGCGAGTTTGGCGCCGGGTTTGAACTTGACGACTTTCTTCGCCGGAATCTTGATCTCCTTGCCGGTCTGGGGGTTCCGTCCCTTCCGGGCCGACCGCTTCGAGACGCTGAAGGATCCGAACCCGAGGAGTGCGACCCGGTTGCCCTTCTTGAGTGCCTTCGTCGTCGTATCGATAAACGCATCCAGGGCTTTCTTCGCGTCCGCCTTGGTGATGTCGGCTTCGGACGCGATGGAGTCGATCAGCTCTGCCTTGTTTCTTGCACTCGCCTGTGTCGTGGTGACAGCCAGGCCGGTCCCCACGGCCGCCGACATGGTCAACGCATTGCCGAGTAATCCCCGCCGCGTAACGTCTATCTGTCTTGAATTGTTCAAATCCATTATGAACTAAACAGCGGTTATTGCGGTGCCGTGATAAGTTTTCACCCGTGGGGTAATGGTACACGTCCCGACACTGAGGGATTTCCTTGCAAGGGATCTGTCTCGAACTCCGAATACAGTACATCAGACCGGCCGACGTGGGTGGGAGACACAACGGCCGATTACGTTCGTGTCGCCCTCATTGGCTCCGAGTTCAAACTGCCATCACCCTGTGTGGGATATGGACCTCCAGGAAGAGCTCGCCGTCGCGATTGCGGATACCAACGGGCAGCAGGAAGCAGTCCCGAAGGCCCAGCTCATGCTCGACAATTTCTGTGGCGGCTCTCGGGCGATGATCGGGATCGAACCGAACGAAGAGGCAGTGATCCTCGATGACGGGATGCACATCATCGAACGAGTCGATCTCTCCGGCGACGACCATATTCACCTCCATGCGGTGCGAAAAGAGAGCGTCTCCACACTCCGGGAAATCGAGCGGAGGGTCAGGGATCGCGAGTGGCAATGGATTCATCCTCGGTTCAGGTGGCTAGACGTCGGTGATTCACACGATGATTGCGCCGATGACTCGAGGAGCGGATGAGGTCCCAAACCCCTATAACTACGTCGGCCCAACACTCTCGATTTCCGAATTGTTGTGTTCTCTTTCCATAGACTTACCGTTCGTCAATAGTTGCGTCGTCACGCCTGGGACGACTTGGAATCGACGCGTATCTTTCGGAGAAGCACAGATTGCGGAAGTTTCCCATATTGGGTTACATTATGCCAGACTTCCGGAAAACCCCTCCACGTGCTTCTATCACAGACAAGCGGATGAAAAAGGCTGATGCCCTGCACGACCGAGACCCGCGAGCGACGTCTTTCGCGAAGTCGAGATAGTCCGGTCGGACCAGGTTTGGCCCGATTTCTTCGTGCTTGTGCGAGGCGTCAATGACTCCCGTTCAGACCTAAAAGCCGCGACGAGCGGAGCAAAGCATTAGTATACAGCAATTTCGAGCCCACCTAATGGACATCGGACTGGTTAGCGCGAACACGAGCCAGCTCGAAGAGGCCGCGAAGCCCGCCGACCTATATACGGGAAGTCCCGTCGTAATCGGTCCCTGTCGTCTTTTAGCATAACCCGGGTTTCGACATCCACCACACCCGACGGTAAGTCGCCAAGGTCGTATTCTCCGTTCCACGCCTTCTCGATCACCCTAAGGGCTTCCCGACGCGTCAACACCTGCAAATTGCAGTACTTCATGAGCAACTTTCGACTATCATCAGTTGCGGTGGTTGGATGATTGTAAATTGCAGCGCGGACGCAAATCCAGAACCATTCGTCTGTTTCCCGTTCTAACTCCCTGGATCGGGGTAAAGAAACGCTCAGGGGGATGAGCATGGTTGAACCCAGCCCCATTAGCTGTCGTCGAGAAGACCTCATACCGATGAATCATATCCGTTTGGTCGAAGAATCGATATCCCATCGACATCGATCCCCTGGGCCGCCAGTACGTCAAAAATCCCGTCCAAGGTTGCTTCGTCAATTTCCTCGGGATCAACCCCTTCAAGGAGAATGTGAGTGCCGCTCATCCAAATCACCTATCGAGGTGTGAGGTGCAGGAGCAAGTTAGTCAATTGGTCATTGAGTTTTCGTCCGGTGGTAGACTTACGTACCTTCCTCCTCTCTGTATCTACTAGGGGCAGTTCGCTACAACCTACATATAGAACGGTTCAGTGAGTCACTCTCCATGAAATTCGCTCAGCTCGCGGAATTTGTCGGGAAAGTGAATGAGTAGGCTCTCGAACGAGTTTTGATCTTGAGGTGCACTTGCTTCTATACTACAATTATTTGGACTGGCAACAACTTTATTGGAATTGGAATGAGAGCCATGTGTATGGAAGAATCGAACCTCGGGGTGAACACGTGGAAAGAACACACGACCGCGTTCGACAGAGTCCGGTCAATCGCGCAAACCCTTGACCAACCGCGAACGGCGAAATACGTCGCCGGAGAGGCAGCGGTCTCCGAAACCACAGCACACGAGCACCTCAAACGGCTCGTGGAGATGAACATCCTCCGGACGGTAGACGGTGAGAATGCAACGCAGTACGAGCCCGACCCGCTTTACGCTCGCTTCCGAACGCTTCGCCAGCTCATTGATGATCACACGCACGAGGAACTCCTCGAACGAAAGTCCGACCTCCAATTCGAAATCGAGGAGTTAGAAGCACAATACGGCGTGGACTCGCCAACCGACCTCCGCGAACGGGCCGCGGACACCGAGTCGGCAGCGGAAACGATGGACCTCATCACGGATGCCAGCGATTGGGAACTCGCACTGTACCATCTTTCAGTCGTGAACGACGCCATCGACAATTACACCGAGTACGCGAACCTCGATCAACGCGTCCAAGCGTAGAATGGGCGCGTTTGACGGTGGGCACGAGGCTCGCAGAGCGGCTCACGAGGCACTTCGACAAATCCGTGAGGAACTCTCCAGACACCCAACAATCACGAATGCCGAAGGGGTACCACACGATACCCTGCACAAGGAACTCAGAGCTGACGTTGAACCGTTGGATCTGGGGACAGAGCCGCCCAGCGGAACGTTGACGGTCAGATGGTTCGTCGGGAATCCGAGTGATCCCCCTCGATTCGTGTTTCACTATGCTGATGAATCAGGATTCGACTGTGGATGGCATCACCACGAGCAGGACCATGTCGAAGGGTGGGGTCACTACCAGGAACGCGCGTCTAATGGCGATCCGTATTCCTATGAGCCGTTTCAGTTCGGAAGCAAGGAACCCGCCCGAGTCGTGTGGGAAGTCCTTGAGGAACTCCAAACGAGGCTTACCCAATAGATCATGGCGAATTTACCACAGTGGATTCCCGGAAGGAATCGATCAGATTTAGACTACACCAAGCCGGCGGAAGAACGCGACCTGCTGGTACATCCGGCACCCGAGGCAGTAGCCACCGAGACCGCCGATGGCGGCCGCGCATGCAAGGACCAGCGCCACGGCGTAGCCCGCCAACGTGAGGATGGGCAGGCTCACGATGGACCCCCCGAACAGCAGCACCGCGGCGATCGCGCTCAAACCGGCGCCCATCAATTTGGCAAACCGGTGGGGAGCAGCTGGCTCGGTTTCTTCGGATTTGCCAACAAACGGGACGATGCCCCGCCGCCAGAGCACGCCGTAAACCGTGATCCGCCAACCGGACAGAACCGCCGCGTTCAGTATGACGGCGATGGCCAAGATCAATAGCGGCTCCTGCAGACCGATCCCAATCAGGAGTACCGACATCGTCATGAGTTGCCCGAACCGTGGTGCCCGGGGATCGACCATCGCGACGTTCGTGGTCGCGGAGGCGGTGGATTCCGCCCCTGTGTTAGTATGTGACATGCGCTCTAATACCAGGCCCTTGATCAAAACGTTGCTGCCGGTTATAACCTCTCGTAGTTCCGTTGATGAGTGCTTACGCATCTGAGCCTGCCCTGGGGCGTACGGGAGCCAGGTGCCGTACTGTTCCCGTTTCGATAGCCTTTCGAAATACGTCCCCACGTTTGAGATGGTCTCTCGGATTGATGGGCCCTCACATCTCGACTGTGTTACTGGATAGTCAACAGATTACGCTCGTTATCGATTGGCATGAAGACAACGGGTCCGACGTGGTGGGGATTGCTCGAACATCGGAGAGCGATGGCGTTTCTGGGCGGCGGTGTCCTCCGGCTGACGGATACGACATTGCTCGTCGTCGAGCTGGTCGCCGGGGTCTCGATACTCGGGACGCCGGGGCCGCTCAACCCCATCCTGTACACATGTGGGACGATTGCAGCTTGCGTTGGGTTGCTCGGGTTTTATCCCCCACTCGCCGACCGGGCGCCATGGACGGCGCGCGTAAGTGGGGCGATCGTCACGATAGCAGGGACAACTCTCTCGCTCCTTTTGGTGTGGTTCATCGCGGTGAACCTGCTCAACCAGCCGGATCCGCCGTTTGCCGCACTGATACTGAGCATCATCGGCGTTGCGTTCGGCTTCGTCCTGTTCGGCGTCGGCGGGGTGGGCACCGGCGTCCCTTCCCGCACGGTTGGCGTGCTCCTGCTGGCGGTCGTCGCGACGCTCGTCGGCTGGATCGCTCTCGGTGTCGTCGTGTATCGCGGGGCCCCACCTGCGTGGACCTCCCCTGCGGTCGGCGCCGTGTTGTCCGTCCTCCTCATCGTGATCGGTCCATCTTGCGATCCGTTCCGTTCCAGGCGGGCCGGGGGACCCCAGCGGCGGACTCATCTGTCAGGTGAGGCCAGGATTGGTGAGGATATCGTGTCGAAGTGATGTCGGCACCGATCGGTCACCCTTGCTCGAGACACCGTCTGTTTCTCGCCCGGTAGTCCTGGATTCGTCACCGTGCTAGCGCGCCAGGGCTCAGCAGCCTCGGAGGACGTATCGATGGCAAACAATGCAGAGACAGCGCCCTCGACAATGGTACCTATCAATCCGTGTCGAAAACATCCGGCCGAGGAACGGCGCCAATACTCCCAGGGGATGCAGGGCGGGTCGCCCACGACCGGGGATCAGAACAATGCGCGTTCGGCCAGCCGGCGCAGGAACCCCGGTTCCTCCCCGTTCCGCACGTGCATCTCGATGACCAACGAATCCCGCTCCCCGACGAGCGTCTCGTCGGACCAGCCGAAGACGCGACGCCGCCACGGCCGCTGCTGGGGACTCACCACCACGAGGTCCATCCGGTTGAGCAGAGCGTCCATCCCGCCGTCCGGCTCGGCCGCGCCGATGATCGTGGTCTCGACCGGGCTCTGACACGAGGCGGCCAGCTCGTCGAGGTAATCCTGCATGGTTGCCTTCCGCCCAGGTGTCGACGCGTCGGAGAGCTCGTAGAGCAGGTGGACGGTACCGCCGTTGGCCGTGGCCACGTCGTCGGCCAGCCGGACCTTGGCCGGATCGTACGTTCCGCGATTCGCGACGACCGCGACGTCAATGACGGCATCCACGCCCTCGCCGTCAAGCAGCAGGACGTCACAGGGCGCGTGCCTGACCACCCAGTCGAGTTCGCTGGCCGGCAGGGACGACCCCAGCAACGAGGACTTGCGTTCCAACAGGAGGAGATCCGAGTCCTCGCGTCTGGCATGGTTGACGATGGCGTGTTTGGCGTCGTGGGAAACAACCTCCGTGGCGACGATGTCCACGTCGAAATCGGCCGCGAGGTCCTCGGTCCGGGCCTCGAACTCCTCGTCGATGTCGAGCCGCACCGACGACGCGTGTTCGAGGGGCACCTGGTCGGGCACGACCTCGAACTGGACGACGTAGACGCTGCCGTTGTGGCCGGACGCCGCCGCGGTCGCCGCGAGCAACAGCCGGCGTTCCCTGGCGCGCCCGGCATCCGCGGGAATCCCCACGATCACTTTATACCCGCTCGTGCTCTCGTCGAGTTGGTCCCGCGTTCGCGAGAGGACGTGGCGGCCGAGGGACCGCCGAACGACGTCGGCGGCGGCGCCTTCGCGGTCGATCCGCGAGCGTGCAAACAGGCGATACCACACGAGCCCGAGCACGACCATGCCAACCGCGCCGGCGAAGGGGACCATGCCCATCTGCGTGAGCAGGAGAACGCTCGCCCCGATGCCGAAGAGTTGTGTCCAGGGGTACAGCGGGGATTCGAACGAGGGCTCGTACCCGTCGAGATCGGCCTTCCGGAAGGCGATCAGGGCCGCGTTGACGAGAGCAAACACGA
>CAZAYR010000144.1:5244-6468 GCA_964489365.1 uncultured Salinarchaeum sp. | reverse complement strand
TGTTCCACCAAGCCGGGGGGTCCGCCGGGCGATCCCAGCGCTCCTCCCGGTTGGCCCCCACCACGAGGGGGGCCTCCTCGAAGAGACGCCAGGCGAGCGCGATCGTACACATCAGCCCTCACCTTCCCCGTCGAACAGCGCCTTGGCAGCCGGACGGTCGAGCGTGCCGCTCGGCGTCCGGGGGAGTTCGTCGACCACCCGGACCTCCCGGGGGCGTTCGGCGTCCGCCAACGCTCCGGACAGCTCCGCGACGATCGCCTCCCCCGGCATGGCCCGGTCGGTGACAAGGAGGGCGCCGACGCGCTGTCCCCATGTCTCGTCGGGAAGGCCGATCACTGCGGCCTCGACGACGGCCGGGTGGTCCCGGAGGACGTCCTTCACGGAGTGGGGATCGACCGTCGCGCCGCCCGTGACGATCCGGTCGTCCAACCGCCCGGTGACGAATAACCGCCCACGGCCGTCGAGGTAGCCCCGATCGCCGGTCCGTAGGGCCCCGTCTTCGGTGAATCGATCCGTGCCCGTCCCCCCCACGTACGCGTCGATCACCGACGGACCGGAGATCACGATCTCCCCCGCCTCGCCCGGCTCGCATCGGTCGCCGTGCCGGGATCGGATCTCCAGCTCGGTCCACCGCAACGGGCTGCCCGCGGTGTCGGGCGCGTCCCGGAGATCCTCGGGGGTGGCCGTGGCGATCTGCGAGGACGCCTCGGTCATCCCGTAGGAACAATACGCCGGGACGCCGGCTGCTAGTGCACGTTCGACGAGGTTCGCCGGCGTCCGATCGCCCCCGATCAACACGACGCGCAACGCGTCGAGCGGGACCGCCTCGGCCAGGTAGCGGCGGAGCAGGGTCGGCACGACCGAAATCCCGGTCAATTCCGCGTCCGCGATGGCCTCGGCTGCCGCGGGTGGATCAGGGGCATGCAGGACGAGTCCCGTGGCGTAGAGTGACGCCCGGACCACGGGCGCGAACCCGCCCATGTGGTAGGGCTCGAGACACACGCCCCACCGATCGGTGCCCGACACGCCCAGCCGGAAGGCCGATGCGATCGCGTTCGTCCGGACGTTCTCCCAGGACAGGGGGACCGCTGCCGGGTCGCCGGTGGTGCCCGAGGTGAACAGGATCGCGGCGAGGGATGCCGCGTCGTTGGCGTCGAAGGCGCCGTCGCCGGCCGCCTCGAGTGCTTCGATCGGGACGGCCTCGGCCGGCGCCCGGGCATCGCT
>CAZAYR010000144.1:0-5234 GCA_964489365.1 uncultured Salinarchaeum sp. | reverse complement strand
CCCCCCCCCCCCCCCCCCGCCGCCGGCCGCGGCCGCCCCGCGGCCCTCGCTGTCGGGGGCCACCGCCGTCGCCGGGTCCACGAGCGTCTCCCGTCGCTCGCGTCGATCGGGTGCGATCCCTGGATCCATCGGCACCGGCACCGCACCGCGTCGCCAACAGGCATGGACCGCCGCGTAGACCGCCGGATCGATTGCGCCGTAAATCGCGACGCGGTCCCCCGGGTCGATCCGCCGGTCGGCGAACCCGGCCGCGAGGCGGTCGACCCACGCGTCGAGTTCACGGTACGTGTATGCGGTGTCGGCCGCCGGCGAGATGAGGGCGGCCCGTTCGGGTGCGACGCGGGCTGATTCGGCCAGCGGATCACCGTCACTCATGCCCGCCCTCCGTCCCACGGACCGGCCGTCCCGATCCCGGGCCCGGGCGGGACCCCGATCCGACCATCGCGGACATGCGACGGTGGATCCGCGAGATCCTCGCACAGCAGGTCCCCGGTCGCCAACCCCGCCGCGGCGGGCGCGGGGAGCGTCGCGGCGAGATGGATCCCGGCGGTCCGGGCGATCACGCTGTCGATGGTGCCGGAGATGACCGGCCGCACCCCCCGTGCGATCGCCGCGGTTGATCGGGCGAGCGCGCGGTCGAGCCCGCCAAGCGCCATGGGTTTGAGGACGATGGCATCGATCTCCGGCCACCACGCGTCGAGGTCCCGATCCGGCTCGTTGGCGGTCTCGTCGATCGCGATCCCGACCGCCCGGTCGAGGGTCGCGAACGCGTCCGGCGAGGGCTCCACGAGCGGTTCCTCGACGTACGCCACGTCCGCCTCGACGAGCGCCGGCCAAAGCGATTCGGCCTCGGCCCGGCTCCACGCCCGATTCGCGTCGAGTCGCAGGGCGATCTCCTCGCCGACGCCCTCGCGAATCGCGGCGATGCGCTCGGCCTCGGCCTCCGGCGATTGGTCCCCCACCTTGCATTTGATCGTCCCGAACCCCTCGTCGACGGCCTCCCGAGCCGCCCGGACGCTATCCGGTGTCGGCTCGTTCCCGATCGTCGCGTTGACGGGCACATTCTCCGGCAACGGCCCATCGCGCAGATATGCCACGAGGGGTTGCTCGGCGCGTCTGGCCGCGAGGTCGAGGGCCGCACCCTGAATGGCGTGTCTCGCCGCCGGGGCCGTGGGGAGGGTGATTTCGTCGACCCGGGTGTGCGAGCCTCTTGCAATGGCCGCAATCGCCTGACGACACGCCGTGTACGACTCCGTCCATCCCGGCAAGGGGGCGGCCTCCCCGACGCCCGTGTCCTCCCCCGAGCGGATCCGCACGGCGAACCCCCGGCGGCGTTCGATCGGCCGCCCGGCGGTCCGCAAGGGCGTCCGGAGCGGGACCTCGTACGGATGGACATCGACCGCGATCGTCACGCCAGGGTCACCCCGACCGCGAACAGGACGGCAAACAGCAACAGGAGCTGCCCGGTTCGTTCGAGGGTGGCGTTCAGCCGTGCGCCGGGTGGCACCGCTAGGACGCTCCGAAGCACGAGCCCGGCGAACGGAAGGCTCAGCCACGGCAGCAAGACCACCGGCCCGAACTCCCCGAGCGCGAGCACGCCGGGGACCGCGTAGGCCACACACAGCAGGACGAGGAATTCGTATCGCGTGAACCGTTGGCCCAGGATGACGGCCAGGGTGCGCTTGCCCGCGTCGGCGTCGGTCCGGATATCCCGGAGGTTATTGACGACCAGCAGCGCCGTCGTCAGGGCCCCGATGGCGACGCCGCCGAGCACCGCTTCCGACGTGATCGAATTCGGTGGGAGCCACCCCGGGACGCCCTGGGTCAACACGGCGGCAGCTTGCACGTAATACGTCCCCGTGACCGCGACGAGCCCGAAGAAGACGAACACGAAGAGGTCGCCGAGGCCGTAGGAGCCGTAGGGGATCGGCCCGCCGGCGTACGCGATCCCAGCTGCGATACTGACCAGCCCGACGACGACGATCGGGAGCCCGCCCAGATAAACCAAATACGTGCCGAGCGCGATCGCCGCCAGGAAGGTCACCGCCATCCCCCTCTTGACCTGTGCCGGGGCGAGCAGTCCGGCGTGGGTCACCCGCGTGAACCCCTCGCGGTCGGCCGTGTCGACCCCGCGGATCGCGTCGTAATAATCGTTCGCGAGATTGGTCCCGATCTGAATGAGCAACGCCCCGAGCAGGGCACCGAACGCCGCGCCGCCGTGGAAGACGTCATCCCGTAGCGCGAGGGCGATCCCGACGAGCACCGGCGCGATGCCGGCCGGCAGCGTTTGGGGCCTGATCGCGAGCGCCCACGCGCGCCAGGCGGCGGTGCCCGCTTCGTCAGCCATCGGCCCGTCGTCGTCGCGGGGGCGGGAAAGCCGCTCCGGTTTTTAGTAGTACCATGGTACGTCCTCGAAGTCCGGCTCGCGATCCTCGAGGAACGCGTCCCGGCCCTCCGCCGCTTCGTCAGTCATGTAGCCCAGGCGTGTCGCCTCGCCGGCGAAGACCTGCTGGCCGACGAGCCCGTCGTCGGCCGCGTTGAACCCGTATTTGAGCATGCGGATCGCGGTCGGCGATTTCCCCGCGATGCGATCCGCCCACGCCAGCGCGGTGGGTTCGAGCTCCTCGTGGGCAACGACCTCGTTCACCATGCCCATCCCGGCGGCCTCCTCGGCATCGTACTCCTTGCCCAGAAAGAAGATCTCCCGTGCCCGTTTCTGGCCGACCTGTTTGGCCAGGTACGCCGAGCCGAAGCCGGCATCGAAGCTGGCGACGTCCGGATCCGTCTGGAGGAACCGGGCGTGTTCCGCGCTCGCGAGCGTGAGATCGCAGATCACGTGGAGGCTGTGTCCCCCTCCGACGGCCCACCCCGGCACCACGGCGACGACGGGTTTTGGCATAAAGCGGATCTGTCGCTGGACCTCGAGGATGTGCAGCCGACCCGTGTCCTCCTCGCCGTCGGTATACTCGTAGCCGGCGCCGCCGCGGATGGACTGATCCCCGCCCGAGGAGAACGCCCAGTTTCCGTCTCGGGACGGGCCGTTGCCCGTCAGCAGGATGCAGGCGATGTCGGTCGACTGGTGGGCGTGCTCGAGGGCCCGGGCGAGCGCGTCGACGGTTTCGGGCCGGAACGCGTTCAGCACCTCCGGCCGATCGATCGCGATCCGCACGGCATCGACCTCCTTGGCCCGATGATAGGTGACGTCCGAGAATTCGAAGCCCTCGACGGGCGTCCACGCGTCCGGGTCGAACGCATCCGATACCATGCCGGGCGATGGGGCGGCGGCCCTCAAAACCCCAGGTGGTCCTACTCGGCCGTCATCGTGTCCAGGAACGCCGCCTGGAACGCCTCCCGACGGGCGTGATTGTCGTCCGCATCGACGGCGATCTCGAGCACCCCCGGTTCGCCGGATCTCACACGTGTGGTGACCGCGTCGTCGGCCGCTTCCGCCACGACCCGGTCGTAGGGGAGGCCATACAGCTCGGCGGCGTGGGCGAAATCCAGCCCGTGGGGGGTGAGGAAATGCTCCGAAAACGGCGGGTCGATGTCCGCAATCGGCAGCATATGGAAGATCCCGCCCCCGTCGTTGTTGAGAACGATGATGGTCGCCGTCACGTCGCAGCGCTCGATCGCCAGGAGTCCGTTCATGTCGTGATAGAACGCCAGATCGCCGGTCAGCAAGGTGACGTGGCCATCGCCTCCGAGGGCCGCCCCCAGCGCGGTGCTCGTGATCCCGTCGATCCCGCTCGCACCCCGGTTGGCCAGGACCGCGAGCCGCGTCGAGCGGGGCGCACCGAAGCGATCGACGTCCCGGATCGGCATGCTGTTCGAGACGAAGACGGTCCCGTTCCGTGGTGCCGCCGCAAGGGTCGCATGGGCAACCCGCCCCTCCGGGGGCATCCGTTCCTCGTGCTCGGCGACGAAGGACCAGTACCGTTCTTCGGCGGCCTCGAACCGGCTGCGCCATCCCGTTTGCGCGGACGACGGTGACACTTCCGCCACCGCTTCGACGACCGCGTCCGGATCCGCCGCTACCACGTCGGTCGCCGCGAACTCCGGATCCGCGAGGCCGTCGGCCGGTTGCACGAGGACGTGCTCGTCGGCGGCCTCGGCGAGATACGACCGCAGTCGGGTGGACGTCGGCCGGGCCCCGAATTGGAGCACCAGATCCGGGCGGGGCCAGTCGGCCGTGATGTCCGGCGCGAGGAACGCGTCGTATCCCCCCAGGCCGGGGGCTTCCGGGCCATCGTGGAACCGGATGCCGGAAAGCGCATCGGCCAGGAGGGGAACGTCGAGCCGGGCCGCGAGCGCTGGGATCCCCTCCCCGACACCCAGGCGGAGCTGACCAGCGACGATCAGTGCCCGCTCGGCGGCTTCGAGGCGATCGCGGACCTCCGCCACTGCCGCTTCGGACGGTTCGAGGCGATCACCGGCATGGACGGTCGTCGGCGCGGACGCCGGATCGATCCGCGTGGATGCCGCCTCGACGGGCTCGAGTGGCTTCCGGAAGGGCACGTTCAGGTGCACCGGGCCGGGCGTCGGGCCCCGACTCCTGGCGACGGCCCGGCTCGCGATCCGGCGCACCGCCGTTGCATCCCGGTCGTCGGCCGGGGGGATCGCCGGGGCCCACCGCACGGCCTCCCCGAACAGCCCATCCTGGTCGATCGTCTGGTTGGCTCCGGCCTCCTGCAGGACGGCGGGCCGGTCGGCCGTACAGACCACCAGCGGCGTCCGTGACCGGTCGGCCTCGATGACGGCCGGGTGCATGTTCGCGCCGGCGGTTCCGGACGTACAGACGATCGCCGCCGGCCGATCCGTTCGTTTTCCGTACCCGACCCCGAAGAAGGCCCCGGACCGCTCGTCGAGGAGCGAATACGTGGCGATGGCGGGATGGTCCACGGCCGCGAGCACGAGCGGGGTCGACCGGCTGCCGGGACAGACGACGACGGTCTCGAGACCCGCATCCGCCAAGCCCTGGATCACGATCCGGCCCCAGGCGACGCTCGGGTTCTCGCTCATGGTTCCGCGAGCGCGTCGAGAACCGGCCGGTACTTCCACTGGATTTCCTCCCACTCCGCCGCCGGATCGCTTTCCTCGACGATCCCCGCGCCGGCGAAGAGGCGGGCTTTCGCCGCCCGAATAACCGCTGATCGGATGCCGATGGCGAACGTGCCGTCGCCGGCCGCGTCGAACCAGCCGATCGGGGCGGCGTACCAGCCTCGATCGAACGGCTA
>CAZAYR010000143.1:0-6479 GCA_964489365.1 uncultured Salinarchaeum sp. | reverse complement strand
CCCACATGAACGACGCCTTGCCGATGGTGCCGGGATGGTCCTCCTGGACGCTGGGGTGCGCGAAGGTCATGTTGGGGCCGGCCTCGGTGCTGCCGTAGGTGTTGAAGACTCCGTCCGTGAGGTGTGCCTGGACGCGATCGATCAGGGTCGAGGGGACGACCGCGCCCCCCGTCCGGATCTTCTCGAGGCTGGAGAGGTCATACGAGTCGCCGTCGTGCGCATCCAGCAGCGCGTTGAGCTGGGTGGGCACGGCGGGGACGCCGGTAATCTCGAAGTCCTCGATCATCTGGAGGGCCTCGGCGGGATCGAAGGATTCCTGTAACACCAGCGTCGCCCCGGCCTGGAGGTGGGGGAGCACCCAGGCGTCCGTGCCGAACATGTGATACCAGGGCGCGCACATCAGCCCGACGTCGGTCTCGTCGATGGCCATCTCCATGATGACCTGCGTGCTGCCCAGCCACATCTGTTCCTGGTCGAACAGACAGCACTTCGGCCGCCCGACGGTCCCGCTCGTGAAGAAGCAGCCGTATTCGGCCGCCTCGGCGACCTCGACCGGCCCTACGTCCGTGCGAGTCACGACCGTCTCGTAATCGTGGACGTCTTCGCCCGATGACGCCGACCCGGCATGGATCGCGACATCGAGATCGGTCGCCTCCAGGATCGCGCGGGCGTCCTCGGCGTTGTGGTCGTCGAAGAGGAGCCCGCTCGCCCCCGCGGCCTCAACCATGTCGATCAGGTTCTCTCTGCTGTTGCGGAAGGAGAGTTGCACGTTCCCGACCCCCCGTTTCACACCTGCGACCATCGAAACGATCGCGGCCTCGTTGTTTAGGGTGAGGGTGGCCAGGCGGCCTTCGCCGGCGTGCTCGTTCGCGGTCGCGGCGAGCGCCTCCGCCCGCCGGTTCAGCGCCGTGTACGAGAGCGACTCCCCGTCGGTCCGGACGAGCGCAGTGTCCTCCGGGTAACAGTCGACGGCCCGTTCGAATGCATCGAGATAGCGCATGCGCCGTATGGCGGCATAGTCCACACAGACTGTATTTAAACCCACCCGTTGGCTACGGCCTCCCCGGCTCCAAAACGCCTATGCGGACCCTCCCAGCAGGTCGGCGTGTGGCAGTCGAACGTCTCTTCGGCGCGCACGCGGTGATCCTCCGCGATCGCGCGCTGCACTTGCTCTTTGCCGCGAACGCGTTCATCGTCCTCGGGATCGCCATGGTCTCGCCGATCCTCGAGACCCTGCAGGGCCCCTTCGAGGTCTCGGCGGCCGAGATCGGGCTGTTCGTCACGGCCATCGCCCTTCCGGCAATCTTCCTCATTCCGGTCAGCGGCGTCCTCACCGATCGCGTCGGCCGGAAGCCGCTGTTGGTCGCGGGCCTCTTGCTCTTCGGTGGGGGTGGCGCGGCCGTCGCGCTGGTCGCGGAGTTTCACGTCGCGCTCGCGTTCCGGTTCGTGCAGGGGGTCGGCGTGTCGGCCGCGCTGCCGCCGATCGTCTCGAGCATCCGGGATCTCTATCCGGACTCCCAGGAGGCGACCGCCCAAGGATTTCGGGTGGCCGTGACGGGGGTCTCACAGGCGATCTTCTCCGCCAGTGCGGGCTTTCTCGTGGTGCTGGCCTGGCAGTTTCCCTTCCTGCTGTACGGCCTGGCGATCCCGGTCGCGATCGGGATCGCGATCTGGTTCGAGGAACCCCTCGAACCGGGCGAGGGTGACGGGGAGGTGCCCGACGATCTGACGGGCTATTTCCGGGACGTGCTCGGGGTGATAGCGTACCCCCGGGTGGCCGCACTCTTGCTCGCCCACGCGATGAATTTCTTCGCGCTCTTTACCTTTTTTACCTACAACTCGCTGGTCATCGTGGGGGTCGCCGGCGGTGGTGCCCGGGAGGCGGGGCTGATCGTCGGCGCTTTCAGCCTCCTGTATGCCGGTATCGCCACCCAGGTCGGACGCATCACGGATCGGTTCGACAGCCGGACGAAACCCCTGCTGGCGGCCCACGCGTGCAATGCCGTCGGAATCGTCGTGTTCGCACTGGCCCCCCACCCGGTCCTGTCGGCCGTGGGGGCGCTCGTCCTCGCCGCTGGTATGGGCGTGACCACACCCATGTACCGGAGCTTGATCTCGGGGTTCGGCCGACAGGAGATCCGTGGCGGGATGGTGAGCGCGGGCGAGTCCATGGGCTGGATCTCGGTGACCATCGCCCCGGTCCTTATCGGGTTGACGATCAGCGCCCTGACGCCGGTCCTCGGGGAGACGGGTGCGCTCCAGCTGGCCCTGGTCGTCGTCGGCAGCGTGACCGGCGGGATCTGTCTCGGGGCGGTCTACGTCGCCGGCAGTGCGCGCCGGACGGACGCGGAACTCGCGCTGGGGTGACCGGGCCGAGGAGGTGGAGCTATTAACGTCCGGCTTCCGATGGCGAACCAATGGGACTCGGAGCGGAGATCGTCACGGTCCAGGAGCTCTCGGCCATCGCCCGGGAGAACAACCCCGATCGTCCAGCGGTGGGCAACGGTGTGGATGGCCGCACGCTCACCTGGGAGCAGTTCGATCGCGAGAGCCAACGCGGCGCCCAGGCGATCCGGGCACTGACGTCGCAAGGCGACCGCGTGGCCCTGCTCGGCGAGGCCAGCGTCGAGCACGCGATCTTGTGGAACGCGGGGGTGAAGGCGGGCTGTATCGTCTCGAACCTGCATACGCGGGCCTCGCCGAAGACGTTGCAGACCTGTCTGCGGAAGCTCAAACCGCGTATCCTCGGCATCGAGGCCGACCGCGCGGCGTTCGTCGACGAGTACATCCGCGGCGAGTCGACCTTCGGTGTCGACACGATCGTCACGCTCGACGAACCGGAGCTGGGATTCGAACAGCCAGCCGTCGAGTTCCGTGAGGGACACCCTCACGAGGACCCCGATGTCCTGGTCGACCCGAGCGATATCGCCGCAGTCCAATGGACGTCAGGGACGACGGGCGCCCCGAAGGGGTGGGCCCTCAGCCATCAGGCCCTCGCGCTACGCGGGATGAAGCTCGCCCACAAAAAGCAGTTCACCCGTCTCACCCGGGTTGCGAACATCTTCACGCCGTCGTTCTCGGCCTGGTACTCGACGGCCTTGCCGACGTTGCTGGCGAACGCCTCCATGTACTTCCAAGTCGACTGGGACCCCGAATCCTATCTCGAACTCGTCGAGGCCCGCGAGCTCACGAGCACGAACCTGGTGCCGACGATGTGGCGGGAGATCCTCCGGTACGACGACCTCGGCGCGTACGACCTGAGCAGCTTCGAGGCCATCGAGGTCGGCGGCGAGACGCTGGATACCACGACCCTGGAACGATTACAGGCGCACATCTGCGAGCGCGTGACCCAATCCTACGCGGCCACCGAGGTCGTGGGGACGACCATCTCGAGCCCGGAGATGACCGGCGACCGGATCGACAGCGTGGGCAAACCCCTGATGGGGACGCGGATCCGGGTCATCGAGCGGGGCGGGACCCACGAGGACGTCCTCGAGCCCCACGAGGTCGGCGAGGTCGTTGTGAAGGGCAGCGACGCCCCGGTGTGGGCCTGGGACGACACGGCCAAAGCCCACGAGGCGTTCCGGGATGGGTGGTGGTACTCGGGGGATCTCGGGTACAAGGACGAGGACGGCTACCTCTACATCGAGGGGCGGGCGGACAACATGATCCTCTCGAAGGGGATCAAGGTGTTCCCGACGCCCATCGAGGAGCGACTGAACGACCATCCCGAGGTCGTCGAGTCGGCGGTGATCGGCGTCGACGACGAGGAGTACGGGGAGATGGTCACGGCCGTCGTCACGCCCGAGGACGCCCCACCGGATCCCGACGAGCTCGACCAGTGGTGTCTCGACACCGATGCCCTCTCGCGGATCGAGCGTCCGCGGGAGTATCACTTCGTCGACCAGCAGCTCCCCCGGACCTCGAGTGGCAAGCTTGACCGCCAGGCCATCCTCGACAGGCTCGTCGAGGAGCGTTAGACGGCGACGTAGTCCTCGAACATCCGGTCGTCCGGCACGTCGAGATCGAGCAGGCGGGCGGCGTTCCCGCCCATGATCAGGTTGAGCTTGTCCTGGGGCAGGTCGGTCTCCAGGGCGTACTTGAAGATCTGGCGGAAGCTCGCACCCCAGTAGTCGGGCATGTGGGCGGGCAGCCCGCGGCTCGCGATCTGTTCCCAGAAGACCGGCGGGTCCTCGTTGGGCTGGTGGTGCTGGACCATCGAGGCGCCCCAGTCGTTGCCCCACAGGAGCTGGTCGACCTCGATGTTCGGATCGTTCATCGGCTTCTTGAGCAGGTCCTTCCAGTACAGGCCCACCTCGAGGTAGATGTCGTCGAACGTCCCGGCGACCTGGCAGACGTCCTCGACGTAGGATTCCTGCCAGCCGGCCTGCATCCCGCCGTGGTGGAAGACGATGGGGACGTCGGGGTACTCCGCTTTGAGCTGCGAGGCAAGCGTCGGGTCCTCCCAGTCGGGGTACAGGTTGAAGAGGTGGTTGCCGCCGTAGCCCGCGGCATAGCCCGTATGCCAACCGACCGGGACGTCGTGATCGGCCGCGACGTCGAAGACCTTCCGGATGTGGTCCTTGCGTTCCTTCCACTCGATGGGTTCCTCGCGCGTGGGGTCCCCACGAATGCCCTCGCCGGTCATCACGAAGCCGTCCTGCTGGAGCCAGTGGTCGAGTTCCTCGCAGGCGGCATCCCAGGACCATTCCTCCTCGCCGCGGAGCGCCTTCTTCTTGGTCTGGACCGGTGCCGCCGCCGCGACGAACTTGTCGGGGTTCTCTGCGATGATCTGCTGGTTGATCCGGTTCTCCATCCCGAACCCGCACAGGAGGAGACACTTGTCGACCCCGTAGGTCTCCATGTCGCGCAGGACGCGCTCGGAGTTGTCGTAGACGATGACCTCGTCGTCCTCGTCGGCCTCCTCGGCCCAGACCGCGGCTTTCATCCGGTCGGCCAGGCTTCCGTAGGAGCTATCGCCCGAATCTTGGACCCGGGCAGCGTGGCGTTGGGCGTGACAGTGCGTCTCGATGATGAATCTACCAAGGCGCATCGGCGGAGACGAGTCCCCGTCGAACCATATCAATTGTGAAACATCGCACGGCCGGCCGTCTCCTGGGACACCTCAGCCGGCCTCGATCGACAGGACGAACCGTTCGTCGACTTCCTCGGCGTCCGGCTCACCTGTCTGATACCACGACTCGAACGTATACTCCCCAGGCGGCAGCGTCCGGTCGTTTTCGGGATGTGCGACGATTGCGTATTGCTTGGTATACTCCTCGTCGGGTGCGAGCACGGAGCCCCGCCGGCCGTCCTGCGGCGCGGGGACGAAATCCGGGACCCAGATTCCCTCGCGGGCATCGACCAGGCCTGGGGCGTACAACTCATGGGGGATCAGCACGAGTTCGTCACCGCTCTCCGAACGGCCCACGTACGCGGCAAACGGTGGCGGTCCGGGATGGAAGAAATGGATGTCACGATATCCGTCATTGCAGAAGGATATCTCGAGGCGACCGGGATGGGAATCCGTCATGTGGTCCACGACTTCCACGGAGAGCGCTCCGGGATAATCCGAAGCAGGCGCCTCGGCGAGCGAGATCGCCCGAACGACATCTCCGGGGGGAAGTGATCGGGCCTCGATCCGCATCGTGATCGTGAGATCGATCGCGAGATCGATGTCGCGATCATCGAGGATGAGATTTCCCGTGAGGGTTTGCGCGTACTCGTACAGGCCGGGGGTGAGATAGGGCGTATTCACGTCGAGGCGGTATTCGCGTCGGTCCGTTTCGGTCGGGGCGATGTCTTCCCAGGCGGCAACGTCCCCAACGCCGGCCAATCCACCCGCCTCGTTCACGCCGACCAACTCATGGGAGCCAAAGGCGTCCGTCCAGGGATGAATTTCGGGCTGTGGGTCGTCCGCGGTCGGTTCGAAGGTCATCGGCCCGAACGGGGCCGGTGGTCGCGAAGCCAGTTTCACCGGGTGACACCCGTTGACGAAGCGAAATGCGAATCGGACGTCTTCGGTCGACGTGATTCGATCACCCGTCACCTCGAGCGAGAACGCGCGTTGGTCGTGTTCTTCGTACTCCACCGAGATGGCGGTGTCCACGTCGTAGCCGCTCAACCCGAAATGAAACGGATAATCCCCGTCACCTCGTCCATCGAGGAGCGCTGCATGGTCGCCGTCGACGGTGCCCTGGTCGTTCTCCTCCACGGCGCACTCGGCGTCCGTCGTGAGCGGATCACGCGTCTCGTCGTCCGCCCCGTCGCCATTGTCCCCCGGCTGGGAGCGATCCCCGAGACACCCCGATAGGGCGAGCCCCGTCATCGAGGTGCCGAGCGCGATCACCGGCCGCCTGTCCATCCCGTGGCAAGTATCCCTCCAGTGTGATAGTCGTTTGTCCCCCCTGCTGGGGGCCCGTTCGCCGCCCATAGCCGGCTTTATATCTGCCCACATTGACCCTCCCACACATGGATTT
>CAZAYR010000142.1:0-6503 GCA_964489365.1 uncultured Salinarchaeum sp. | reverse complement strand
CACCGAGTTCGCGTACTTCGATCCGGGTCCGACCCGGAATCCCCACGATCCCGACCACACGCCGGGCGGGTCGAGCAGCGGCTCGGCCGCCGCCGTGGCGGCCGGGATGTGTCCGTTGGCCCTCGGCACCCAGACGGCGGGGTCGATCATCCGACCCGCGGCGTTCTGTGGCGTCGTTGGCGTGAAGCCGAGTTACGGACGGGTCCCGATGGGGGGCGTGTTGCCGTTCGCGCCGTCGCTCGACCACCTGGGGTGTATGACCCGGACGGTGGCGGACGCCCGGACCGCCGCGGGCGTCATCTACGATCGGTGGGTCCCCGATCCGGTGGACGACCGCCCGGTCATCGGCGTCCCGAACGAGGCCTACCTCGACCAAGCCACCGACGAGGGGTGGACGGCGTTCGCGCGTCATCGGGCGACACTATCGGAGGCGGGGTACACCGTGAAGGCCGTCCCGGATGCCCTGGCGGACGTGGACACGCTCAATGGCCAGCACGGCCAGCTCATGGCCGCGGAGGCCGCGCTGGCCCATCAGGGCTGGTACGCGGACTACGGCGATCGATACTCGGCGGTGCTCGCGGACCTGATCGAGCGGGGGCGGGACACGGATGTCGGGACGCTGGCCGAAACCCGGGCCGGGCGCCACCACCGCCGTGCGCAACTGGCGGCGGCGATGGACGCACGAAACGTCGACTTGTTCGTCACGCCGGCGGCGCGGGGGCCGGCGCCGAGGGGACTCGACGACACCGGCGATCCCGTGATGAACGTCCCCTGGACGTACGCGGGCATGCCGGCGGTCACCCTCCCCGTCGATCGAACGGAGACCGGCTTGCCCCTCGGTCTGCAGTGTGTCGGTCGGTTCGCGGACGACGAACGGCTCCTCGCGTGGAGTGCCGGCATCGCACACGCGTTGGGTGCGTAGGATTCTGGCAACGGCTACCCCGCGGCATCGGCGGAGGCGATGCCGCGGAACTCGAACCGGGCGCCGCCGGCGTCGGACTCGACGGCCGTGACCGTCCAGTCGTGAGCTTCCGCGACCTGTTTGACGATCGCGAGGCCATAGCCCGTCGTCCCGCCGCCCGAGTATCCCGCCCGGAAGATCTCCTCGGCGTCCTCCTCCGGGATACCGGGGCCGTCGTCGGCGACGAAGAACCCGTCCTCGAGGCGGCCCACGCGGACCCGGACATCCCCGCCCCCGTGCTCGATCGCGTTCCGGAAGAGGTTCTCGAAGAGCTGGCGGAGGCGGGTGCGATCGCCCGCGATCGTCAGCTCCGCCTCGACCTCGAGGGACGCCTCCGCCGTCGGTACGAATCCCCAGCAGGTCTCCGCGAGCCTATCCAGCTCGACGGCCTCGGTCGTCTCGACGCGCTCGTCCCCCTGGGCGACCGTCAGGAGGTGATCGATCAGCGACTTCATGCGGTCGAGCGCACGGGCGATCTCCCCGATGTGCTTGCTCTCGCGGTCCTCCTGCAGGAGTTCGAGGCGGCCGATTGCGACGTTGAGCGGGTTGCGCAGGTCGTGGGAGACGACGCTCGTGAACTCGTCGAGGCGCTGGTACTGCTCGGCGAGCTCTCGTTCCCGGGCCTCGAGCTCCTGCGTCCGGTAGACCTGGTCGAGCGCGGCGACGATATTGCGGGCAAGCAACTCCCCCAGCACCCGATCCTCCCGATCGAAGGCGTCGACCTCGGCGACGCCGGCGACGAGCACCCCGTACGCGTCCAGCGGGAGGTGGAGTTCGCTCCGTGAGGCCGTGTCCGGGTTATAGAGGTCCGGATCCTCGCGGACGTCGTCGATCACGGCGGGTTCCTTCGTCCGGAACACCCTGCCCGCGATGCTACCTTCGACCGGGAACGTGGGCATCTCCTCCATCAGGATCGCCGCCTGGTCGCTGACGACCTCCGGGACCAGCGCCGCCCGGTCCGGATCGTGGCGAAAGATCCCGTTGACGTCGAGCTCCAGGATGTCGGCGGCGGCATCCACGCCGAACTGGAGGACCTCCTCGGGGGACTCCGCGCCGACCATGTCGCTATTGTGGCGGTTGAGTGCCTCGAGCCGCCGTTCGCGTTCCTTCCGGTCGGTGATCTCCGTCACGGCGCCGCGAAACACCGGCCGTTCGTCCTCGCCGGCTTCGACGTGTCCCCGGGCCGAGACCCACCGGAGCGTGCCGTCGGCGCCCTGGACGCGGTACTCCGCATAATACTCATCACGTGCCTCGACGGCCTCCTCGATCGCCGCCGCGACGCGGTCGCGGTCCTCCGGGTGGATCGCCTCGAGGTATTCCTCGAGGGGCGCACCCTCTTCGGCTGCCGAGGGATCGACGCCGAACACCCGGGCGAACGCCGGGTTGGTGACGATCTCGTCGGCCTCGATATCCCATTCCCACGTCCCGATGGCTCCGGCTTCGATGGCCGCCTCCTGACGCGCCCGAACGTCCTCGAGTTCCCGCTCCCGGCGTTCCCGGTGGGTGAGATCGATGCTCGTCCCGAGGACGGCCCGGGTATCGTCCGGGAGGTGATACTCGACGAGTCGGCCCTCGATCCAGCGTGTGTTCCCCTCACCGTCGTGCACTTCACGCTCGACGTGGAGCGACGACGCATCGCCGTCGAGGACCGACTCGATGTCGGCCAACAGCTGATCGGCCACGTCCGGCTCCAGGTAGGCGCGCGCGTGCATGCCCTCCATCTCCTCGGGGCTCATTCCGTGTAACGCCGCCAACGCCCGGTTGCAGAGCACGACCGTACCCGCCTCGTCGATGATGTAGACCGGATGGGGAAAGATCTCGACGAGCTCCCGGACGGCCGCGTGGTCTATTCCCGAGAACTGGGCGGACACGCGGCCGTCGGTTTCGACGAGAACCCGCTGGGCGAGGTCCGCATATCCCTCCGCCCGTTTCGGGAGGATCGCGGCGACGCTCGCCGGGGTGTCCTCCCCGTCAACATCGGTGCCCTCCCCGCCGGCGAGCAGGATACACGGCATGTCCCCCGGGTGCCCATCGAGTGCCTGGCAGAGCTCCGTGCCCGTGCGGTCCGGGAGCCCGTCAGCGGCGACGACGCAGTCATAGTTGCCGTCGTGCACTCGCTCGATCGCTTGGTCCGCGTTCGGGGCCACGTCGACCGAAAGGCGGGGGTCCTGTCGCTCGAGGAACGTGGCGGCAAGCTCCGCGAACGCGCGATCCGGGTCGACAAGGAGCGTCCGGATCTCCTCGTCACCCGGCGACGCGGCCTGGTCGGCGGGTTCCATCCTGCTCGATCCTCCTCGGGCGTGTGGATCGCGCCCGTGGGACGGACACGGGATCCACCGGCCCGCAAGTGGTGTCGTCCACTATCAATGATCGCGTGTTAAGAATTTCCACTGCGCCGGAGTCGTCAGGTCGGGGCGCCGGGGACGGTCCCGTCGGCCAGCCAGCCCCGCAGGTCATAATACGTCGAAAGGGCCTCGTCGAATCCCTCGATGCGGTCCTGGTAGATCAGCTCGTCGTCTCCCCGGTCGAACCCCCGCTGGTTGTTGAAGTGCCGCTCGAGCTCGACCACGCGGCCGCCGATCTCGCGGAGCCGATCGATGTCCGCATCGAACAGTGCCTCGACGCGTTCCGGCTGTTCGGCGAGCATGCCACGGGAGAACCGACAGATGACCCCACAGTCCTCGAGGGCGCGCATGTTCTCCTGCTCGATCACGGCGGCCGCCTTCCCCTCGAGCCCGCTCGGTTCGTACGCCGCCTCCGCGCTCACCAGGGGGTATTCCCACGCGTAGAACGTCGAGTACATGTGATCGGCGCCGCGGTTCGATGTGGCGTACGCCAGCGCCTGGCCGTGGAGTACGCGGCCGTCGTGGGCCGCGAAGTCAAGCCCCTTGACGGTGTAGTTCGGCACCGCGAGCTCCTCGTGGATCCGGTCGATGCCCTCCGCCAGGGTATCGCCGATTCCGTCCCGGTAGGCGATGTCCTCGACGAGGTCATGGATCAGCTCCACGTCCTCGAACCGTTCTTCGCTCGCCAGGTACGCGGCGATGGTGTTTCCGCAGGAGATCGTATCGAGCCCGAGGGTGTCACAGAGCTCGTTCGATTGCATCACGTCCACGATGTCGTCGACCGCGCAGTTCGAGCCGAAGGCCATCACGGTCTCGAACTCGGGGCCCTCGGTCTCGAGCCCCGACTCCTCGTCCCGGGTGGGAAGCTTGCACGCGAACGCACACATCGAACACGTCCCGCGCTTGTACTTCTTGGCCTCGACCGCGTCGCCGTTGATGCCCTCGATGCCCTCGAACCGCCCACTCTCCCAGTACCGGGTCGGCATGCCGCCGACCTCGTTGGCCAGATCCGTCACCGAGGTCGTCCCCTGGCGCTTCATGATGTGATCGGACGTCGAGGCCTCGCGGTGGATCTCGGTTTGCACGTCCGGGATCGCCACGTCCGGGGCGGCGTCGCCCTCGAACGTGACGGCCTTGACGCCTTTCGCCCCCATCACTGCGCCGAGGCCCCCGCGCCCGAACGCCCGCGATTCGGTCGTCATGATCGAGGCGAACCGGACGCCGTGCTCGCCCGCCGGCCCGATACACGCGATATGTTCGGCGTTCAGCCCGCGGGAGTCCTCGACGTGGGCCGTCACCGCCGGGACGGTCGCCCCGGCCAGCTCGGGGACCGACTCGAAGGTGACCCCGTCATCGGTCACGTGGACGATGACCAACTCCTCGGCAGCGCCGTGAAGCTCGACCACGGGGTGGCCGGTGGCCACGAAGTTCCGGGACATGAACCCGCCCGCGTTCGAGGACGCCAGCCCGTCCGTCAACGGGGAGAGGGCAGTGGCGTTCATCCGGCCGGTGAAACTCATCCGGCTCTGCTGCATCGGGCCGGTCGCGAAGTAGAGGCGGTTGTCCGGGCCTAGCGGATCGGCATCGAACGGGATCCGCTCGTGGGCGAGGCGCGTGGCGACACCACGTCCCCCAACGAACGTGGAGAGGACGTCGTCGACCTCCTCGGTGCGCGTCCGCCGGGCGTCGAGATCGATTGAGAGCAGCGGCCCCTTGGCGTGTAACATATCGACTAGGGAGTGGCAACGATAGATCAAAGTTGGGTGCACGCGCCACGGGGCGACCCGACCATTGAACACGGTCGGTCGAGATGCCTCGATATGGAGGAGGTAAGCCTCGAACTTCCGGGGGCGCTCGTCGACGCCCTTCCCGTGGACGGCGAGGACGTGGCCGCGGACATGCGACAGGCCGTCCAGGGATGGGAGGACGAGATCAACCGTCGTCTCGCCGCGGACGACCCGGCGCTAGTCGACGTCCTCGATCGGTTCGAGTCCCGGTGGGAGCAGTACGACGAGTTCGTCGTCGAGTTGCGGGCGTGGGGACAATCGCCGATCTACGCGATGGCCTGGCGCGACCTCCACGAGGCGATCATCAAGCAACTCTACGAGCACGAAGAGATCGCGGATCGGCTCGACCGGGAACGGCACGCGCGCATCGTCGAGGACGGGATTCGCCGCCGGGATTGACGGGCCCGGGGCCTGGGCGGCGGGACGGAGGTCCACGATCGCTGAAGAGTTAAGCCCCCCGAGGGGGCTAGTCCGTGCGTATGCGGATTACCCTCCGGTTCTTCGCCACCTTCCGTGAGGTCGTCGGGCAGAAGGAACTCGACCGGGAGTACGGGGAGGGCGTCTCCGTCGGCGAGGTTCTGCGCGAGCTCTCGCGGGAGTTTCCGGAACTGGAGTTCTACGATGAGGACGGGGAGCTTCGCGAGTACCTCAGTGTGCTGCGGAACGGGCGGGACATCTCGTTTCTCGCGGGCGACGAGACGACGGTCGCCGACGGCGATACGCTCAGCATCTTCCCGCCGGTGGCCGGCGGTGACGGTCGCGTCGAACGCACGTTCCGCGGCATCTCTCCGCGGGCGGCCGTTCACTACCTCGAGCGCGTCGGTGGCGAGCGCGTCGACGAGGAGATGGTCGTGGGAGAGGGCTGGCGCGCGGAGATCGACTCGTCCGAGGTTGCGGTCGGCGAGAGCCTCCAACTCACGGAGGTGACCGTCGTCTTCGAGGGGTCGGAGACGGCGCTCGAGAACGTCGTCGAGGCCTTCGCCCAGAAGGCGATGCGGGCGGGCGGCTAACCTCAGTCCCCGGCCGCGGCAGAGCCACCGGCGGACACGCCCGTGCCCGGCCCGATCTCGATTCCGAGCGCGTGGAGCTTCTCGTCGGGGACCACGCCGTCCACCCACTCGCGGACGTCGTAGTATTCGGCCTTCATCTCGTCGAGCTCCGCGAGTTGCCCCTCGGCGGCGCCGCGCCCGGGAATCGCGCGTTCCTCACCCTCGACGAACCGCGACGGGAGGCTGTCGTCCTCGCCGTCGAACCCGACGAGGTTGTTGTAATACCGTTCGAGGTTCCAGACGCGCTCGCCGGCCTCCATGAGCTCGTCCTCGCTCACGTCCCGGCCGGTCATCCCGTTGTACTGGAGGACGTACTCCTCGATCCCTTCGGCGAAGGCGTTGAACTTGCAGATGTCGAACG
>CAZAYR010000141.1:0-6535 GCA_964489365.1 uncultured Salinarchaeum sp. | reverse complement strand
CTGACACGAACCATCTCCTCGAGGAACTTCTCTGGGGTGGGCGCCAGGTGAAAGAACCGCATCGCAAACACCGCGTCGAACCGATCATCGGGAAACGGGAGTTGTCCGGCGTCCCCTCGCGCGAACGCCACCTGATCGTTGATGCCGGCCGCGTTCGCCTTGGCCAGCCCCTGGGCGAGCATCGGGCCCGAAATGTCGATCCCGGTGACGTTCGCCCCTCGTTCGCCCAGCATGGCGGTGAAGCGCCCGGTCCCGCAGGCGATCTCGAGGATCTCCGTGTCCGCGACGGGCCCGAGGGCATCGAGCACCGCGCGACGCTCGCGGCGGTCGATGAGTTGGCCCCCGCGGGAAAACCGCTTGTCCTCGTATTCCTCGGCCACGTCGCTGGCCTGGTACCACTCCTGTCCCTTCACTGGCTGCGGCATATGCCGACTGGGATAAAACGCTACTGATCCCGTCGATCGAGTGACCTTTGTCGACCGAACCCGGATGTCGGGTGCGATGGCGGAGCTTTCGGCGGCCCTCGAGCAGGCAAAGGCCCTCGACGTCGACGAACTGGCGGCCACGATCCGGGCGATCGGATTCGAATGTACGCGGTGTGGGGCCTGTTGTCGCGGGACCGAGGACGCCGCCCACACGGCGACGATCTACCCCGACGAGATCCGCCGGATTCGGGCGCGGACCGACGACCGATGGCGGGACGTCGCGCGTCCGATGCCTTACGGGCTCGAGGCCGGGGAGGGCGAGACCTTCGAATGGGCCCTCCAAACGGACGACTGTGGGGACTGTCGCTACCTCCACGAGGACGACGACGGGGGGACGGCCTGTTCGATCTACGAGGACCGCCCGCTGATCTGCCGGACGTACCCCTTTCAGGTGGATGTGACGGGGACGACCGCCCCCGCGGGGGAGGTCGTCGATCGGGTCGACGACGTACTCGCGTACGAATGTGAGGGGCTCGGTCGGGATATCGACCCGGCCGACGCCCGGGCGCTCGCCGAGACACTCAAGCGCCGGACGATCGCGGATATCCAGCAGGCGATGCGCCTCCTCGAGGGGTATCGGTCGGCGGACCCTGTGGATGGGATCGTCGTTCACGATTCCGAGGGTGCAAAGCGGCGGGATGGTACGCCGTATCGGTCGGAGTAGGCGATTACGACGTCAATATTAAGGGCTGGGCCCCGTATCGCCCGCTCAGGAGGCGTTAACGTGCAAATCTCGGATCAACTCCTGTGTCTGTTCACCGCCGCCGTCCGCGAGGACGACGGTCGCTATCACGTCGAAGTCCCTACCCGCGAGATCGAGCAAGGTACGGTGGAGGCTGACGAGACGTACCAGGTCGCCCTCATCCGGAAGGACCGGAGTGGGGACCAAAGCGAGACCGCCACGACCCGTCCGCCCAGCGAACCACAGCCGCCGGTCGAGATCGGTGAGGTTCGCTACGTCGAGATCGAGGATATCGGGAAACAGGGCGACGGGATCGCCCGTGTCGAACGGGGATACGTCATCATCGTCCCCGGCGGCGAGGTCGGCGATCAGGTCAAAATCGAGGTGACGGAGGTCAAGTCGAACTTCGCGGTGGGCGAGATCATTGAGGAGGAGCTTCCGTAGGAGCACATTCTTAGGCCTGGAAACGCGGTCGTCACATATGCCCCCGACAATGGAAGTGCGGTGCACTGACGCGGACTGTTATCTCGATATGTTCGAGAACCACTACACCTACGATCTCCCGGACGATCACCAGGTCGCCGACCTCCAGTGCCCGGTCTGCGGGGGCAGCTCCTGTCTCGAGGAAATCGTGGTCTGATCGCCGCGGCCCGAACTCGTGAGGTGTACTTTTATCGTCACCCGGTCCGTTGTCTGACACATGGCTGCCGTCCTCCCGTCGAACGACGCCCTCCGGCGAAGAGGAACTCCATGAGCCGGTTCGGCCGTTTGCAACGGGTCACCCGGGGGGTCCGCCGGAGACTGGCGGACGTGCGCCAGCGGCGGATCGCACCCGCGGACATGCAGGCGGACCTGATTGAGCACGAGCACGGCGTCACGGCCCTCTTCGACGCACCCGGCATCGAGCCTGGCGCCCTGGATGTTCGATTCCTGGATGGGCGGATTGTGGCGGCCGCGGAACGCGAGCGGCTAACCTACGAGGGGTACCGTCGGACCCTGTCGAACCGCCCACTGGCGTTCGAGGGCGCGATCGAGCTGCCGACGGACGACGTGGATCCCGAGGCCGGGCGAGCAACGATGCGGGCCGACGGGACGCTCGCGATCACCGTTCCAAAGGTCCAGGGTCAGGGCACCTCCGGGAAGGCGACCGACCGGATCGAATCACCGACCTCGGACTGATCACTCAGTCGTCGCGGCATGGTCGGCCCGCCACTCGGTTGTCAGTTCGAGCAATTGCACGACGAGCTGGCCGGTCGCCCCCCAGACCTCGTACCCCTGGATCGAGAAGGAGTGGACCTGCCGTTCGGCGCCGCCCGGACCCCGGCGGCGGTACCGTTCGTAGTTATCGGGGACCAAGAACGCGGCGACGGGAAGGACGGCGATCTCGGCGACCTCGATACCGTCGGGGGTGAACTCCTGTTCCGGAACCCGGGCCACGAAGGGACGGACGACGTACTCCGTGGTGGTGCGGATCTCGTCGAGTTCGCCCACGCGATCGACGTTCTCGACATCCAGGCCGATCTCCTCGTTGGCCTCCCGCTTGGCCGTGGCAAAGAGATCCGGGTCGTACGGTTCGCGACTCCCGCCCGGGAAGCTCATCTGGCCCGCGTGTTCGGTCAGATCGTCCGCACGTTTGATAAGGACGAGATGGCGGTCGGCCGATCGCTCGAGGACGGGGATGAGTACGGCGGCGGCGCGGCCTCCCTCCCGTCGGCGCGCCTCCCGCCCCCGGATCCGACCGAGGTCCATCATGCCGACCGCTCGGGGGGCGCCCTCAAAGCTCTCACGGCTCCGCCGCCCCGCCCCGTAGCGCGCTCGCATCGACGTTCGCCCAAGCCTCGATGTCATAGGAGAGTTGGGCGATGGTCCGTTGGCGCGCCGGATCGGCCCCGGCCTCGAGTTCCTCGCCCAGCGATTCCACGAGCGCGACGGCGGCGCGCTCCCGATCGACCTCGCGCTCCTCGATATCCAGGAGGACGGGGAGATCCTCCGCGAACTCCGGCAGCTCCGGAAACGCGGCGGGACCGGGGATGAGGAGACCCCGCTCGTCGAGTTCGTGAAGCCGGTGCTCCTCGATGGCGCGTTCGAGGGCCGCATCGATCGCGGCCTCGGGCGCACGCTCGCCCTCGGCTTTGTACAGCAGCTCCGTGCAGGCCTCGCGGAGTTCCGCCCGCGTGAGTCCGCCGAAGAGGCTCGTGATGCCGGCGAGCACATCGCCCGTGAGGTGCCGATCGGCAGGGGTGTTCACGACACCCTCCGACGACGGTTCGCGGGCTGGCCAAGCCGTCGGATATCCGCTGGGTCGAGCGACAGGGAGGACAGCGCCGGGAGGGGGGCGAACCGACGTCCCCCCTCCTCGAGGATAGTCCGATACCTTCGAACTTGCCCGAGCTCGTCCTCGCGATCGTAGCGGAGCCCGTTGAAGGCGGCATCGGCGGCATACCGTTCCACGTGGTCGGTCGCCGCCGCTTCGTAGGCTTCCGGCGACGGGAGTGCGATGTCTCGCTCGGTCAGCATCGCCCCGAGCGTCCCGATGACCTCGGCAGCCATCTCCCCGAGCCCCTCGCCCCCGTGGAGGGGTCGATGATCGTGTCGATGGACGCCGAGATCCACCTGCGCCGAACCCTCCAGCCCCACGGTCCGGAACATCTCCCCGAGCATGCCCGTCTCGAGTCCCCACCGCGGTTGGAGTCGGAGATCCCGGACCTGATCGCTCCGGACGGCAAACTCGCCGGCAAGCGGGTAGCGGAACGCGTCGAGGTACCGCACGAACGGATCCGACCGCTGCCGAGTCAATGTGGCCAGGATCGGATACCAGACCAGTCGAACCAGACGGCCGAAGAACCGCTCGCGCTCGATCCGGGCGTAGTAGGCCTTGACGAAGTCGAACCCTCGATCGATCGCCCAGGCGAGTCTGGGCACATGATCCCGTGTATATGTGTGCGCGTCCGCGTCGTGAACGACGAGGGTGTCGTGAGTTGCCCCCGCGACCGCCAAGGCGAGCCACACGTCCCGGCCCTTGCCCGCGGGGCCGTCCAGGTCCGCCTCGGCCAAGCGCTCCTCCAGTGCCGGTGCGTTACACCAAAGCACGTCCGGCTCGGGGGCACGATCACCGAGCCGTTCGTGCAGGTTCGACACCGCGGCCCAGGATCCACGGACGCTGAGCAGGACCCGACCCGGGTCGACATCGCCAAGGATCCCCAGGATGCGATCGAGGGACGATCCCTCGAGGTCCCGCCCCATGACGGGGATGACGACGGCGACGTCATCCAGCGGGACCGCGGGGGCGTGTTCGGTAAGTCCGTGTAACGTTGCGACCGGTTCCTGGACGAATTCCATCCGTTGGGCGCCGTTGGCCGAGTGGCGGTAAAAAGTGGGTGGAATTTGCCAGAGGCTTTTTCAACTCCCCCGCTGAACGGGGACTCGATGGATACGGTCCGGGACGGCCTCAGAGCGCAGAAGTTAGAAAAGGACGTGTACGATCGCGTCGTCTGTGTCGACTGCGATCGGCCGCTCAAACGTCGCAACGAACCGGACGAACTCTGGGATCTGCGATACTGCGAAGAGTGTGGCAGCGAGTGGGTCGAGAAGCGGTGATCAGACGTTCCCCCGCAAGGCGTTAAAGAGGCGACCGCGGAGATCGGATCGGGCCCGATCCTCGTCTACGCTTTCGGGGCCGATCCCCGCGAGATAGGAGAGCGGCACCTGTCCACCGCCCATGCGAGCGTGGCCTCCCGCGCTCGCCATCGGGACGGACTCGAATACGGCCTCGAGGGTCCGGCCCATATGGACCCGGTCGTCGATCGACCGTCCGGAGAGGTGGATCGTCCCTTCCTTGCTCCCGTACACGACGACGGCGCTGATTCCTTCGAGGCGCACGAGCTCCTCGGCCGCCTGCGGGATGGCGTCGACATCCGAGATCTCCCCGACGTCGGCGATCGCGAACGGGCCGTTTGTCACCCGTTCGTTGATGGCCAACGCCTTCGTTTCGAGCACCTCCGAGGTGACCTGGGGGTTGGCGATCCGGTGGAGGAGCTCCTCGTCGATGGCGGGATACAGGTAGGAGCTGGCGGCGAACTCCGAGGCTGTACAGCCCCGCGTCAGGTGGTCCGTGTCCGCCTGGATCCCGTACATCAGCCCCGTCGCGATCGAGGTCAGCAGGACCGGCCCGCCGGAGCGATCGGTGATCCCCCCGTCGGTCCGACTACCCTCGCCCGTACCGACAGTCGAGTCCGCCGAGAGCGCCTGGAAATACTCCGCGACGATACTCGAACAGGCGCCGTACTGTGGCCGGACGTCGGAGAAGCGCGAACCCTCCCCGTCACCGGGGTGGTGGTCGATCACGAGGTCGGGCTCGAGGCCACTCGCCCCGGTAAACCCCCGCGGTCGATTGTGATCGACGAGGACCAGCGTATCTTCGTCGATGTCCCCGGCATCATCGATGTTTTTGAAATTGAGATCGAGTACCGTGAGAAACGCCCGGTTTTGCTGGTGGCGGATCTGGCCGGCATAATAGATGGCGGTGTCCGTGCCGCGAGCCTGCGCGAGTTCCCGGACGCCGATCGCAGCGCCCATCGCGTCCGGATCCGGGTTCGGATGCATGAGGATCGCCACCTCGTCGTAAGTCCCGAGGATCCGCGAGAGCCGCTCGCCGGGCGTTCGTCGCCAGCGCCGGAGGAGGATCCCGGCCCCGACGAGGACCAGGAGCGCGGCGATGGCGATGGCCACCACGAGTTCCGGGTTCGCCCCGACGAACGCCTCGATCTCACGGACGAGGTCGTCGAGACGGGGCGCGGCGAGCCCGGGAGCTGCCATACTAATTGAGAGTCACCGGACCCGATAACTAAATGTCTTCCTACTATTCCTACCCCCGCGCCCTCCCCCAAAACACGGCACCGTTCTCCGTCACCAATGTCCCCGTTCGCGGCGCGAGAACCCCTGGAACGCGTCCGTGTTCCGTCACTGGCGGCCATCCACGGTTCGCGCCGGTAACGAATCCCGCAATTCTCTTTTGGGCGAACCTCCAACTCCCGATCAATGGAGTTCAAGCTCTTTGCCAATCTCGTCGACGTCGCGGGCGATCGGCGGATCGACGTGGAGGCCGACGACGCATCCACGCTCGAGGAAGCGCTCGACGCCCTGTTCGAAGCGGTGCCGGAGTTGCGGGACGAAGTGCTCGACAGCGAGGGGAATCCGAACGAACACATCAACATCCTCGTCAACGGCTCGACCGTTGCCCACGAGGACGGGGGGCTGAAACGACAGGTCGATGCGGACGACGAGATCGCCATCTTCCCGCCCGTGAGTGGCGGGACGCGGTCGCTACCGCGTGCGTGAGCGGCGGGTGAGTTCCCCCGCGAACGCCCGG
>CAZAYR010000140.1:0-6546 GCA_964489365.1 uncultured Salinarchaeum sp. | reverse complement strand
TCCTCGGCGCGGAAGATCGGGCCGATCTCGAAGACGCGTTCGAGGCCGGAGCCGACCATCAGCTGCTTGAACAGCTGCGGGCTCTGGTTCATGAACGCCTCGCGGCCGAAGTACGTGATCGGGAACAGCTCGGTCCCGCCCTCGGTGCCGGTGGCGACGATTTTCGGGGTCGTGATCTCGGTACAATCGTGTTCGCGGAAGGCATCGCGGACGGCGTCGAGCAGCGCGCTGCGGACCCGAAAGATCGCCCGCGGCTCCTCCGCGCGAACGTCGAGCGTCCGGTTGTCGAGGCGGGTGGATAGCTCCGCGTCGACCTTGCCGCTCGGATCCAGCGGCAGGTCCGTCTCGGCGGCGGCGACGACCTCGAAGTTCTCGGGAACGATTTCGACGCCCGTGGGGGCCCGTTCCTCTTCCTCGGCGGGCCCGGTCACGGAAACGACGCTTTCCCGCGAGACACCGAGTCCCTGCTCGACGAGGTCGTCAGGCAGCTCGTCCTTCTCGAATTTGATCTGGATTCGCCCGGAGCGATCGCGGAGGATCAGGAACCCGATCCCGCCGAGATCCCGGATCTCGTGGACCCATCCGGCCACCGTCACCCGCTGGCCGGGTACGACCGCGTCGGCGTACGTCCGATCGTCCATATGGCGGAGTGGGGTAACGGCGACTTTAAAGCATTCGAGCCGTCCCGACGGGCTTACTCGCTGCCGTGCTTGGCTCCCCGGACCGTCTCGCGGACGGCCGCGGCTCCCTCATCGTGGAGCAGATCGCCAACGATCACCACGTCGGCCACCTCGGCCATCCCCGCGGCGGACTCGCGATCGTGAATCCCGCCGCCGTAAAACAGCGAACTCTCCTCGAGGGCATCGCGGGCCGCCGCGACGAGCGCCCGGTCGCCGTACGTTCCCGAATACTCGATGTACACGATCTCTTGGCCGAACATCCGCTCGGCGACGGTGGCGTACGCCGCCACCTCCGAAACGGAGAGGTCCGTGCGGGCCTGGGTGTACGACGCAGCCGCCGAATCGGGGTTCAACACGAGGTACGCTTCCGTGGTGATCGCCTCCCACGGCAGCCCGTCGGTCATCTCGACCCACTGACCGTGCGCGCCGACGAGGAAGAAGGGGTCCGCCGAGTTGAACACGGTCGGAATAAGGTAGCCGGCGAGACGTTCGTCCCGGAGGGCCACTTCCGGCGCATTCGGCTCCAAGAACAATGGGACGTCGTGGCGGGCACACGCCTCGAGAACCCCCTCGATATCTTCCGGCGTGATGCCGGTCGTCCCGCCGATCATGATCGCATCGGTCCCCGTTTCACAGACGTCCGCGAAGGTATCCTCCGGTGCGAGGTCCTTGTCCGGATCGACCTTGAGGACGTGCTCCCACTCCGTCCAGGGACCGGTCATACCGGGCCGTTCGCGTATCGGGGCAAAATCCTGTCGTTCGCCGGCTCAGGCGTCTGCCTGCCACTCGCGGATCCGGGAGGCGCTGACGCCGTCGAGATCGGCCGCGACCGTCTCGGGCTCCGCGTCGGCCAGATCCGAGAGCGTTTCGATGCCGACATCGGCGAGTTTTCGGGCGGTCTTCTCCCCGACGCCGGAAAGGCGCTCGAGTTCGGAACCGTTCTCCTGTTCGGCCATGTACTCCTGATAGTTACAGATCGGACAGCCCAGTTCCCAGGGCTCGTCGCCGCTGTGGATCCGGAGCTCCGGCAGCTCGTGGTCGGCACAGAAGGCGTCGGTAATCTCGATGTCCCCGCGGCGGGGGAGCGGCAGGGAGTACTCGCAGTCGGGGTATCGGGTGCAGCCGACGAGCCGGGAGCCGTTCCGGAGCTGCTTGATCGCGAGCTCGCCGCCGTCTGCCTCGCCGCAGTCGGGACAGGTCCCGATCACGCGGTCCTCCGTTTCGTCGGCCTCCTCGGCCCGACAGAGCGGGCAGCCGTGCACGCGCGTGTTTCGACCGGCCAGGATCTTGATTTCCCGAAGGCCGTGCTCCTCACAGGTCTCGTCCAGGATCAGCGGTTTCCCGTCGTTGGGCAGCGGAAGGGTGTACTCGCAGTCCGGGTAGCCATCGCAGCCGATGAAGGCCGATCCATGCTGGTTGCGTCGGATCAGCAGCTCGTGATCGGAATCGGGGCACGGCCCGACCGTCCGATCCGCCCGGAGGGACTCGCGGATGTGATCGCCGATGTCCTCGTAGGAGGCCATCAGATCGTCGAAGACGGCCTCGAGCATCTCGCGGGACTCCTCGGTGACGTCCTCGAGGCCGGCCTCGCCCTCGGCGATGGCGGTCATGTCCTCCTCGAGCTCGGCGGTCATGCTGTCGCTGGTGACAAGCGCCGCGTACTCCTCGGCGGCATCGACGACCGCCTTGGCCAGCTGGGTCGGACGCGGCGGGTCGTCCTCGATGTACCCGCGGTCGTAGAGTTTTTCGAGCGTGTGATGACGAGTCGAGTTATGAACGATGATCCCCCCCTCAAGGGCGAAATTGGGCGCTTCCTCGGTTACCGTTAGATCGTACACTGGTGCATCATACTCGCGCTTCTCTCGTGTTCGAACTGTAACCCTCGAGGGCTCCCCGAGTAGGGTGGCATAAACACTGCCCAAATAATTGCTCGCACGATACCGAACGGTCCGCTTTCCATCCGGATCGGCATTGCTCCCCTCGACCAATTTCTCGACGTGCTCTTCCTCTCGTAGTTCTCGCACTGCTTTGCGAACGGTGGTAATGCTGATTTCGAGCTGCTTAGCGAGCTCGGCTGTGGTTTTGGGAGATTCGTCAATTGACGCGAGCATGTTCGCCTTCCGCATCGTAACTGGATATTCTCGTAGTGCGTCACAACCGCGGTAAAATTTCTCGTCGGCGGCGATCGGGATTCTATCGAGGAACCGCGTGAGGTTTGGTCGGCCGCGGATGTGGAGTTTATGTTCCGAGCGTGATGGCTTTGAATCGATATTCATCGAGGACAAAATGTCCTGTACGCCTTCCAAAAGTGTATGATCAGTATTCGAGATGAAAGCTTTGCACTCACGAGAAATGTGGCCTTCATCGTCGAAGAGTGCGCCTACGAAGGACCGGCGATAAGGGGAGGGGATGTCTTCCAAACCGTCGTTTCTTACCCTCTCGTTGATCCGACGGAGAACCCGCCCGGTGACACTTGATATACTGGCTTGAAACTTATTCTTGTGATGCCGTTCATGGCCCCGTCGGACGCTCACCGCGGGTTTACGGTCGAAGAGAGTCTCGATATCTCGGGTGAATCGCTCTATTAGTCGGGGATCCGTGTTATGATATCGAAGATCGACTACGTTTTCTTCTTCATTTATATGTATTGAGCCATCGCCTAGCATCGAACCCAGCACTCTGGCCAAGGGATGAGACCATTTCAGCGGGAACGGATTTTCGACTTCGGTGTCATAATTCAGGCCGTGCAACTCATTGGGCCGAATCGAAAGTTCGCTAAGAAGCCAAACCGGGACATCCTTTTCTTCATTTTCGTATTGCCCGTTGGCAGATTGGTAACTCCCCACCCGGTCCGCAAACGACTTCTGGGTTTCACCGGATTTGGCTCTGCACCGTGCGAGTTCCTTGTTGCATTCCACTCCATACAATTTCGATGACTTGTCACATTGGCTCGCAAATTCCTCCCAGGTCATGAGGAGTGGTGGATCCAGCTCCGGCTCCTGGATCGAGGCTCGTCGCGTTGCCACCAGCTCATCTCCTACCGTGATCTCTGACGCGGGTATCAGGGATACATGGCTATCTTGCCATCGGTATATCGGATGATCCTCTGTCACCGAGAAGCGCCCCCTACCCGTCTCAAATCTGTAGACCGACTCGTTGGCTTTCAGTTCCCGTTCGCTCACGAGGGCCGTCTGCTGATGTTCGATCGTTCCCGTGCGTTCGTTGAACGAAAGCGTCGTTACTGAACGGTCATTGGTGACGATATCAACATCCCCGTCAGCGAGAATCCGCTGGCCTCGTTCGAAGATTTCACGGATTGACTGTCTTTGGATGTCACCGTCGTCAGTACGGACGAGCACCTTCGTATCGGCAGTCAAGCACTTCGTCCCGAGCCCCTTATCCTCCAGCCGTTCGATCAACCGTGACTGCCCGTACCGGCGGGGCGGCTGGGTCTCCTTTGCTTCGAGCTCGGTCTCGACGACGGTCAGCGCCTCGCCCTCCTCGACGGCGGGGACGAGGTTCTCGTCGGTGTTGAAATACGGATAGACGGCGTGATAGCCCGGCTGCACGAGCCGCTTCCCGTTGGCCTTCAGGCGATGGTCGCCGATCGTCGCGACGACGCGGAGATGTTTCCAGATGCCCGGCTCCGCGAGGGTCGCGTAAAAGCGCCGGACGACGAGCTCGTAGATCCGCCACTCGTCCTCGGTGAGGTCTCCGCGGTCGGCGAGTTCCGCGGTTGGGTGGATCGGCGGGTGATCGGTCGTCTCCTCCTCGCCGCGGGTCGGTGACAGGTCGTCCCCGTCCAGCAGTGCCTCGGCATCCTCCCCGAGCGACGGGTGTTGCGAGAGGATCTCCAAGCGTTCGTGCGGGTCCAGGTCGTCCGGGTAGACCGTATTATCGGTCCGTGGGTACGTGATATACCCGGCGGTGTAGAGGTCTTCGGCGATGCTCATGGCGCGCTGGGCTCCGAACCCGATCGCGCCCGCCGCCCGGATGAATTGAGTCGTATTGAACGGGTCCGGCGGCTGGTCGGTCCGCGTCCGCTCATCGACGTCGGCGACGACCGCTCGCTCGACGCCCGAGAGGTCCCCGTACACCGCCTTCGCGTCGGCCTCGGACCAGATCCGTTCGGCCTCGTTGTCGTCCTCGTCGAGGTAGAAGTACTGGGCGGCAAACGTCGTCCCGTCCTTCGCGAGGTCCGCCGTGAGCTCCCAGTAGGGGTCCGGCTCGAACGCCTCGATTTCGCGCTCGCGGTCGACGATGAGTTTGAGCGTCGGGCTCTGGACCCGGCCGACGCTGATAAACTCGTCCCCGAGGCGGCCGGCCGCAAGCGAGAGAAACCGCGTGAGGGCAGCCCCCCAGACCAGGTCGACGATCTGCCGGGCCTCCCCGGCGGCCGCGAGGTCGAAATCGATCTCGTCCGGCTCGTCGAAGGCCTGGGTGACCTCGTTTTCCGTGATCGAGGAAAAGCGGACCCGGTCGATGGGGACGGAGCCGTCGACGTCCTTGACGAGGTCGTAGGCCTCCTTCCCGATGAGTTCCCCTTCCCGGTCGTAGTCCGTCGCGATGAGGACCCGGGATGCGTCACGGACCAGCTGCTGGACCGTATTGACGATGTCCGCTCGAGTGACCGTCGTCTCGACCGGTGCGTCGATGAGTTCGACGGGTTCGACGTCCCGCCAGTCGCGATACTCCTCGGGAAAGTCGACCCCGACGACGTGCCCCGCCAGCCCGATAGACCGGTAGCCGGGCCACTCGTACACCGAGGTGTCGTACTCGCTCCGGACCGTCGCGGACCCGTCGCTGAGGATCTCGGCGATCCGCCGGGCGGCGTTGTTCTTCTCGGTGATGATCAACTGCACGGCGTTAGCTCACCCGCCCTCGGGGGCTCATCGGCGCTGCGGTAGGCCGACCGACGGGGTAAACGTTTCGTGGCACCGGATGGCACGTGCCTCATTCGCCGCCGAGTTCCTCTCGCAAAAACGTATGCACGGTGCCCGGCTCGGCGCCGCCGTTGGTTTTCTGCATGACCTGGCCCACGAGGTAGTTGAGCGCGCCCTCCTCGCCGTCGTGAAAGTCCGCCACGGCGTCGGGATTTTCCGCAATTGCCTGCCTGACCGCCACGGCGACCTCGTCCTCGCCGGCTCGGTCGAGATCCTCCGCTTCGACGACGGCATCCGGGTCGAGGCCGTCGTCGAGCATCCGCCTGAGCACGATCTCCTCGGCGTGTTTGACCGTGATCGCTTCCTCCTCGACCAGTTCGATCAGCCGGGCGAACTCCTCGAGACGATCCTCGACGGCATCGATCTCCATGTCTCGGTAGTTGAGCTCCCCGAGGAGGTTGTCCGCGACCCACGTCGCGGCCGTGTCGGCCGCGTAGCGTTCGGCGATGGCCTCGAAGAAATCGGCCACGGCACGCGAGGCGGTGAGCTTCGAGGCCGCCTCCGGGCCGAGGTGATACTCGCGCTGGAACCGTTCGCGCCGCGCCGACGGGAGTTCCGGAATGGCGATCTCGTCGATCCAGTCGGTGACGCGTAACGGCGGGAGGTCGGCCTCGGGAAAGTAGCGGTAGTCCTCCTCGGCCTCCTTCGAGCGGAGCGAGACCGTGACCCCCCGTGCGTCGTCCCAGTGGCGGGTCTCCTGGGCGACGACGTCGCCACGTCGCATGGCATTGCGCTGTCGCGTGATCTCGTAGGCCAACGCCTGCTCGGCGCCACGGTGGCTCGAGATGTTCTTGACCTCGGTACGGTTGGCTCGGGCGAGCGCCTCCTCGGAGATGGCTCCGGTCTCGGGGACCTCCTCGCGTGGCAACAGCGACACGTTGGAGTCAACGCGGAGGCTCCCGTCCCGGCCGCTGTCGAAGATC
>CAZAYR010000139.1:0-6610 GCA_964489365.1 uncultured Salinarchaeum sp. | reverse complement strand
TCACCGAGGTCACGATCCGGAACCGCTACCAGGAACAGATCGAGGCGATGGGGATTTACTGAGGCCCGTCGCGCGGTTCGTTACCGCATCGTCAGGCCGCCGAAGGAGCGGGCCAACATATCGTCATCATCGTCGTCGAGGAGGCCGTCGTCCTCGTCCGTCCCGTTGCCGTTTCCGTCCCCCTCCGTCGTATTCCCGTCGTCGTCGCGACCGCTCACGTTCTCACCGTCCTCGCCGGGGGCATCGGCCGGGGGAATGCCCACATCGCCGCCCTCATCAAAGATATCCGTCCCCACCCAGTCCTCGTAGGTGAGTGCATCCAGGGGGACCTCGACCCGCTGGCCCCCGGGGAGTTCGACGACCGCTGCAAACTCCATCCGGAGCGCGCTGACCTGGTGGCCGTGGACGTCCTCGTCGAGGTGAGTTACCCACCAGTCATCGAGCGTCCGCGCGTCGATCGCCGTCGTCAGCTCGAGATCCTCGCGGGAGCCGCCGGGGATCACGTACTCCCGCTCGGTCTCGCCGGTTCCGACGGTCACGTTGTTCATCGTGATCTCGTAGCCCAGCCGGGTGATGACGTACGGTTCCGGGTTGGGATTGTAGACCCGGAACTGGTTGTCGATCGTCGTCTCCATGCCGTCGACGGCGCCCCACTGGGCATCGGTTTCATTGATATACAACATCGGGTCCGGGGCGAGGGGTTGGTCGGGACTGACCTCCCGGACCTCGTCGGAGCGGAACCCGGCCAGGATATCGGTCTCGACCGTCGTCGCGTGGGTGTACGAGAGGTTCCGGTCGATGCGATCGCTCACGACCGTCGCCTCGATATCCACGTCCGTGCGCTCGTCGGCCTCGACGTGGGAGACCCACCATTCCGGGATCGCGGAGTTGTTCAGCCAGGACTGGACGGTGACCGTCGAGTTCCCCGGGGAGACGACGACGCCGTCGAGCCGCCCGTGAGCCATCGGGTTGCCGTTCATCGCCACGTCGTGATAGACCGTGAGTCGTTCGAGGTTGATCCCGAGCGGGTTCGGGTTGTTGACGACGAGGTCGGTCTCGATTTCGGTCTCGTTCTCGTCGACGGCGCCGAAGGAGTTCTGCATGTCGGCCAGACTGGGCGAACCGAGTACGCCGAGGGCGACCATCGTGATCGGGATGAGCAGCGCGAGGACGAGCCCCGCGGCGACGACGCGTTTCGATACCACTGCCGGAGATTCGCACGATCGGCTTTAACTGTATTCCGGAACGGGGTCACCGCGCCGAAGGGAAATCTTTCGGGGAGGTCGCCAGCGGCCAGGCTCGATCGATCGCCCACTCCCGGGGTGGCGCCTCGAACGGCCACGCGCCACAGTGCTCGGCTTCGAGCGATTCGCCGGTCGCGACCGCGTACCACCGCTGTTTCTCGCTCATCCGGTAGTGACAGATCTCCGGGCGCTGTTGGTCCCAGTATATCTCCTCCATGGGGGGCATGTCGGCCGGTTCGGGCGGGAGGGCCGGTTGGTCGCGGATCTCGTGGGCCTGGTACGCGCGCTCGACTGGATCCGACAGTGGCGACAGCGCGCCGCCGACCCAGAGGAGACTCGTGACGGCGAGCACGGCAACGAGGATGCCCACGGACCGACCGGTCGCCCAGTCGGGACCCTCCGCGATGAACACCCCGATGCCGATCGCGACAAACGGGACGAGTAGGATCGCCTCGAGGGCCCCCTGAAACTCGAGGAAGACGCCCACGGTGTAGACCATCCCACCGGCGGGAAGCCACCAGTACGCCGCGGCGTGACGCCGAACCGCCAACGTCCAGCCGAACACCCCGAGCGGGTACGCGAGGAGCCCCGGGCCACACTCGACGATCACCTGCAAGAAGCGGCCCGCAACGGTGTATCGCTCAACTCCGTAGACCGGCGCGAGGACCGTTTCGAGGAAGAGCGGGATCGCCAGGCCAGTTGCGACGAACGGGACGACGACGAGGACGGCGACGATGAGCGCGCCGCCGATCGTCCGACCCACGCCGGCTAGGCGTCCCCGTTGCCAAGCCATCGCGGTGACGATGATCGCGATCGGGGCCGCGAGTTGCCAGAACCCCGCACCGATTGCGCTGGCGGCGCCGCTCGCAGCCGGTCGGTCGTCGACCGCCAACACCAGGGCACCGACGCCGAACGCGAACGCGAGATACTTGGGACGAATGCCCGCGGAGGGGAACGTGTACAGCGAGGGGATTAGGAAGACGGAGAGCCCGGCGACGAGGCTCGCGATAGGGTGGTCCGTCACCTGGTATGTCAGCAACCCGACGAAGGCGACCCCGGCGATCACCGCCAGGCTCGCGGTCAAGATACTCAGAAGGTGGAGGACCGCCATGTTCCCGCCCGAAAGCGCGGCCAGCCCCGTCGTGACGGCGTAGATCAGCGGCGGCTTGAGATCCCAGAAGTCGACGTAGGGGGTGGCGCCCTCGAGGATGTACCAGCCGGCGTGCTGGAACAGCGCCGAGTCCTCCGAGATGTACCACGGCTCGGTGAGAAAACAGCCGATGGCGGCCAAAAGGAGGAGGAACGTCGCCGTTGTCACGAGGCATTGAAACCATTCCAGGTGGACATCCCCACCTCGGCTCCATCGGAATTGCCGACGTCCCATTGTCGAGGGTGGATTGTGGACGCCATTCGGATGGATTTGTTATGATTTGGAAAACATAGTCCCGGGCGGATTCGAACCGCCGTCCTAGGCTGTCCTCGGCAATCGGGGAACCGATCGCCTCCAAAGGCCTAGATGATTGGCCACTACACCACGGGACTTCGTGGAGGGAGATCCCTCAGGCTAGGTATTTCGAGGGATATACAATAGATTTTCGTCGTAGGTCAAGGCCTCACTCCTCAAGAGGCCGGATCTCAAGCGAGCCGGATTCGTCGTGTCGATGACATGAGCGACATAGAGTAATGACGTTATCTAAGGAGTGTGCGTCGCCTGGCTCGGCAAAATCCCGGACAGGCGTGATATGATGTACATCCAATTTTCGTTCGGAAGAATCCTCCGTGGCGGCGCAGATTTGGCAAGTGTGATTGTCCCGCTCTCGGGCTTTCTTCGGACAGTCCACCAGCCTTCCCCATAAGGAATGGTACCCCCTTCCCACTGGTGATGATTCTCCCCCACGACGTTCTCGGAAAGCCACTCTCCGTAACAATCCAAACTGCAGAACTTACCGTATGTCTTCCTCCGGAGTTCTGATGGAAGGACGGTCAACGCCTTGCCGCATCCTATGCAATCGATATCCACTCGGTCCACGCGAAGGTCTGGGCCCTCCGGGAGTAACCCGTCGGCTTGTTCGATACAATCGGGACAATAGGTTCCTTTCTTATCGGATGGATAGTAGTCGAACTCATCATTGCACAGTTTACATTGAGTTCGCTCCTTTGCGTCTTGCCAATTGCCGTTGTGTTCTCCCTCCTGAGCGTTACAATCCTCACAAAACGCACGATCAGCTTTCGGATCGTAGAAACCCTCGCCACAGCCGCGACACGTCCGATTCGGCAACGACTCCCCGTGCACCTTCGTGTGGTGCTGGCGCATCCCCCGGAGGGTGTTTAGTACCTTCCCGCAGGTCGGACATTCCGACATCACCGCCATTGGCGCGTTTTCCTATATTACCTCACGGTCGCGAGTGTATGACCGCTTCCAACGGAAGCGGTAAGCCGCGTTATTCACGCGGCGCCATCGATGGGGACGGATCCCGCTGGGCGACCTTGATGTGCGTGAACTTGTCGTCCTCGTCGATCGTATAGTGAAGGAAGGCCCGGTTCGTCGTTGACTCGCCTTCCTGCAACGCGCCGTACACGAAGTCCGGGATATCCTCCTTGGCGGTGAACGTACTGTGGAACTCGACGGCCAGTTTGCGGCCGTCCTCGCTGACGAAGAGGTCCTCGATCTCGATGTGTTCGTCGAGTTTCGCGTGGAGATTGGCGAAGTGCGCCCGAAAGGCCTCCTTGCCGGACGGGCTCTCGCGATTGCCCGGCAACGAGACCTCCACGTCCTCGGCCCAGTACGCACTCGCCGTCGCCATGTCGCCTTCGTTGTACGCCTCGACGTATCGCCGGAACCTGGCTTCGTCCATACCGGGATACGTCGGCGGGTGACCGAGAAGCTACCGCTAATCGCCGGGTTGGCGTTCCTCGGCGGGCGCGGGGACTTCCAGGAACGCACACGCGTCGCTGTCGACAGCGAAACAGTCCGGACACTCGGCTTCGCGGTCGATGATCGTATCGAGGCGCTCGGCGACCGTATCGTCGATCACGCTCTCGAGTTCCCGGGCCTCCACCCGGAAACTCTCGACCTCCAGGACGTTCGCCAGGAAGCGCTGGATGATACAGTAGGTCTGGAGGGTTTCCCGGGCGCGCCGGATCCCCGCGTCGGTGAGCTCGACGCCACGGTACTTCTCGTGATCGACGAGGTCGCGGTCGGCGAGCTTGCCGATCATCTCGTTGGCACTGGCGGGACTGACGGCGAGTCCATCCGCGATCGCCCCGGTCCCGACAGGGCCGTCCTCGTGTTCCTGGAGCAGGTAGATCGTCTTGAGATACTGATCGGCGGTGTTGACCATCTCAGTCCAATGCCTCCATGATCTCGGTCACCTCGCGCACGCCCTCCTCCTCCTCGTCCCGGATGTCCCGGAGCGTGGCGAGGAGGCGGTCCCGGTCGATCGCGAAGGACGCCTCGCTGGCCTCGATACCCTCGATGAGATCAACGTAGAACTTGTAGGCGGTCTCCTCGCCGTTGAGCTGATCGTAGAGGATGTCGTCGAAGTCGGTCCCCGCCTGGCTGCCCCAATGTTCCTCGACCAGGGCCTCGATCGTCTCGTAGGGAATGCTCTCGGCCTCGAGCTCGGCGATCAGGTCCTCCAGCCGTTCGCGGTGTTCGGCGGATTCCTCCGCCGCCTCTTCGAGCAACTCGACGATGGCAGCGTCCATCTCCTCGCGTTCCGCGGGCTCCAGCGTGCGATAATGGTGATACGCCCGGGCCTCGACGACCTCCTCGAGGACGACGCCGATCTGGAGGAGGCGTCCGATCTGTCGGTTCGATTCGAGACGGTGTTCGAGACTCATAGCCCGGCGGTGTGCTCCCATCTGGGCCATCGGGCGGCAAGTAGGTTCCGGACCTCACGCAAGCCGCTGGATGATCCGGGATTCGAGGTCCTCGCGGAATTCGTCGATCCCGATCTCCTCGAAGACCGGGACGAAGAAGCCCTCGACCAGCATGTTCTTAGCGGTCTGCGGGGGGATACCCCGTGAGGTCATATAGAAGAGGTCCTGGGCGTCGATCTGGCCGACCGTCGCCGAGTGGCTCGCCTCGGTCTCGTGGTTGTTGATGATGAGCTTCGGGGAGGCGTCGGCCTCGCTTTCGTCCGAGAGCATCAGCGTGTTCTCGCGCTGGTAGGAGCTGGTATGCCAGGCCTCCTTGCCGACGTGCTGGACGCCCTCGTAGACCGACCGGGCGGTGTCGTCCAGGACCCCGCGGGTCACGAGATCTGCGGTGGTATGCTCGTTGCGGTGCCAGACCCGGCTGGCGATGTCGACGTGCTGGTCGCCATGGCCGAAGAAGGCCCCGATAATCCGCGTCTCCGAGCCGGCGCCGTCGAGGTTCGCCTCGACGGAGGACTTCGTGAGCCGCGAGCCCAGGTTGGCCTCGATCCAGGTCATCGTCGCGTCGCGATCGACGTCCGAGCGCTTGAGCGTGTAGGTGTAGGTGTCCTCGTCCAGGTCCTGCATGCTCCCGTACTGGATTCGGCTGTTCGGAGCGGCGGCGATCTCGACGATCCCACTGTAGTAGCGATCACGGTCGATATCGTCCCCCGTGGCCTGACGCTCGAGGATCGTCACGTCGCTCGAGGTCTCCGAGACGACGAGGGTGTAGTTGAACAGCGACCGGGAGTTCATCCGGGTCCGGATGGTCACCTCGCCGGCGTCGACGCCCGACGGGACGTACACGAGCGTGCCGGTCGTGAACAGCGCCGTGGAGAGGGCGGTGAAGTAGTTCTCCTCGGGATCGACGACTGAGCCGAAGTGCTCGCGAACGAGCTCGGGTCGCTCGACGAGAGCTTCGGCGATCGGCAGGACCTCGACGTCGTCGGAGCCGGTCTGGTCCTTCTCCTCGGCGGCATCCAACGGATCGACCAGCGCGTCGAAGTCAAGTTCGGTCAGGTTCGTCCAGCGCCGGCCGGGCGTCTGGATGACCGACGGGAGCTCGAGACCCGGGAGGGCCGCGAGCGCATCCAGGCGCGTTTCGCGGAGCCAGTCGGGCTCGTCGAGCCGGTCGGACATCTCGCGGACCGTCTCCGCGGAGATGTCGGCGAACTCGGCGTCGGCACTCATCCGAGGCTGCCCTCCATTTCCAGTTCGATCAGGCGGTTGAGTTCGACCGCATACTCGATGGGTAGCTCCTCGGTGATCGGCTCGATAAACCCGGAGACGATCATCTGCTTGGCATCATCGTCTTCGAGGCCCCGGGTCTGGAGGTAGAAGATGTCCTCGTCGCCGATCTTGCCCACGGTCGCCTCGTGGGCGACGTCGACGGTCGATTCGTCGATCTCCATGTACGGCATGGTGTCCGACGTGCTCTCGTTGTCGAA
>CAZAYR010000138.1:0-6646 GCA_964489365.1 uncultured Salinarchaeum sp. | reverse complement strand
ACGACGACCGCCCGGGCGCCCCGGTCGACGAGCGTCCGGATCTCCTCGCGGAGGTCCGCCTCGTCGAGGGGCCGTACCACCTCGCCGGTATAATCGATCCGCTCCTTGACGGGAACGGTCATCTCGCGGGGCAACAGTGGCTCGGGTTTCGCGGCGTCGACCACGTTCCGACGCTCCTGGACCGGGAGCCCGTCGGCCCACTGGGACCCCCGGCCGATGTAGACCAGATCGTCCGTGCCTGCCGTCGTCAGGAGCCCGAGGGGTGTCCCCTCGCGTGCAATCAGTTTGTTGAGGGCAACGGTCGTCGAGTAACGGACCCGGCTGGCCGCCGAGAGGACATCCGTCCGCGTCTGGTCGGCCTCCGAGACCGCCGCGTCGATCGCGTGGAGGAAACAGGCCGAGAGGTCATGTGGGGTCGTTTCCGCTTTGCCGGTGTAGACATCGTCCCCGACCCGAACGAAGCAATCGGTGAACGTCCCGCCGATATCGACGTCGACGGTGACGCCGGAATGCATGTCTCCTCCCCTTCGGCCAGCCGCGCGATGGCATCCGGATCGAACGCCATGTCATGCGTGATGGGGTGGCCCGGCGGGAGATACTCGTTCTCGATCATATGCCCGCAGTCGGGGCAGTAAAACTCCACGAGGCGACACCACTCCGGGTCCGGCGCGAACGTGTACTCGCCCTCGACGATCGGATCGTGGACCTCGGTGGGATCGCGCTCGGCGACGAGACACCCCTCCTTGTAGGTTGTCTCGAGTCCGCCGAGTTCGGCCTCGCAGGCCCGGCAGCGCCACACCGCGCGGTCCGTGTCGACGAGGAGCGACTCCGTCACGCGTACCCGCGCCATAGCCGGTCGTCCCTCGTGGCGATATTATGCCTTACGGCGGGGCGACAGCATTTTCCACGGACACCCAGTATTCCGCAGGGATGACGGTTGGGACGTTGGGGCTCGATGTCGGGATCATTCTCGTCTGTGCGGCGGCACTCGGCCTGGTCGCGAATCGGACCGGCCAGCCGAGTATCGTGGCCTACATCGTCGCCGGGCTGCTCGTCGGACCGGTCGGGCTGGGGTTGGTCGGCGTGGGCGAACTCACGGCGACGATGGCCGAACTCGGCCTGGCGTTTCTCCTCTTCTTGCTGGGGATCAAGATGCGGCTCGAGGACGTGCGGCACATCTTCCGGCCCGTCGTGGCCATCGCCGTCCCCCAGATGGCGCTCGTGGCGGGGGCCGGAGCCGGGCTCGCCTATCTGCTCGGCTTCGCGCCCGTGGAGGCGGGCCTCATCGGGCTCGCGGTGATGTACAGCTCCACGGCCGTGGCGATCAAGATGTTGACCAACAAGGACGAGGCGACGAGCCTGCACGGCAAACTCGATATCGGCGTCCTGCTCGTCCAGGATATCGTGGTCGTCGTGTTGCTCACGTTCCTGGCGACCGGCGAGGTCGGCGGGCCCGCCGACGTGGCGTTCCGCCTCGGGACGATTATCGCCGTCATCGCGGCCCTGGCCGCGGCGGCGCTCGCGATGTCCCGATATATCCTCCCGCCGCTGTTCCGCCGCATCGCCGATACGCCGGAGGTGTTCTTCCTGATCGCGGTGTCCTGGGCGTTCCTGTTCGTATTGATCGCCCAGGAGCTCGAGCTCTCGATCGAGATGGGCGCGTTCCTCGCCGGCGTCTCGATCGCCCAACTGCCATACAGCCGGGAACTGCAGGGACGGATCAATCCCCTCACGGACGTGTTCGTGCTGGTGTTCTTCGCGACGATCGGCCTCCAGTTGGCCCCCGAGGACCTCTTTGCCTACTGGCCGGAGGCCCTCGTCGCCGGGTTCGGCCTCATGGCGGTGAAGTTCGTCGTCTTCCTCGGCTTGCTGCGCTGGCAGGGATTTGGCACCGATACCGCGTTTCGGGGAAGCGTCCCGATGGTTCAGGTGAGCGAATTCGGCCTGATCGTCGGGGCCGCCGGGGTCGGCGCCGGCTACATCGACGAAGCGGTCCTGGGCTTTCTCAGCCTCGCGGCCCTCGTCTCGATGGCCGGCTCGGTCTACCTGATCCAGTTTGACGAGGCGTTACGCGAGTGGGGGGATCCCTTGCTCCGTCGCCTGGGCGGAAGCGACGACGACAGCGCCGATCCCGGGCCGCGCCGGGGCCACGCCATCATCGTCGGCTACGACGAAATCGCCCACGAGGCCATCCAGGCGCTGGAACGATACTACGACGTTGTCTTCGTCGACCGCAACCCCGAGACGGTGGAACTGTTGGACGAGGAGGGCCACGAGGTGATTTATGGGGATTTCAGACACGAGGCGATCCGAAAGGACGTCGGCCTCACGCGCGCGACGTTCGTGCTGTCAGTCTCGGTCGAAGGGGACGTGAACCGAACGATCCTGCGGGAGGTCGGTGACGACTCGACGGTCTTCCTGGAGGCCGAGTACGAGCCGGACGCACGGGAATACTACGAGCTGGGGGCGGATTACGTCATCCTGAGCGCGCACCTCGCCAGCGAACACCTCGCGGACTACGTCGAGATGTATCTCGTCGAACCCGACGAGTTCGCCCAGCGCGTCCAGGCGGACGCGACCCGGCTCCGCGAACGGAGCCCCTTCGAATCCGTGCCGAAGCGGGGGGAGCCATCCCATGACTGAACTGTTGACCACCCTCGCGGTGGTATTCATCCTCGCCGGGCCGTTCATCGTCCTCGCCCACCGGCTCGACGTGCCGCTCGCGGCGATGTTGATCCTCGCCGGGATCGCGGTCGGGCCGTTCATCGAGGAACTCCAGACCCTCGAGCTCGCCCGCTGGGGGATCGCGCTGCTGGTTTTCGTGTTCGGGGCGCGCAGCCGGTTCGGGGACGTACGGATCTTCCTCCGGGATTCGGAACTGATCGCCATCGCCCAGATCATGCTGATGGGGTCGCTCGGCGTGCTCGCCGGGCTGCTCATGGAGGTGCCGTTGGACCAGGCGATGATCCTGGGCGTGGCTGCCGCCCTCTCGTCGACGATGGTTGGGACGAGCCACTTGCGGGTGGATATCCGCCAGCGGCTCGTCCACGGCCGGCTCGCAGATTCGATCCACTACGTCCAGGATATCATCGCCATCGGGTTCGTGCTGGTCCTCGGCGCCGAGACCTTCACCGTGGGGTCGGTGGCCGTGGAGGTCGGGTACGGGCTCGGGTTCCTCGTGGTCGCGGTACTCGTCAACGCGTTCGGCTTTCCGATCCTCGAGTGGCTCGCGGGCGATTCCGACGAGGCTCTGCTGATCGGGATCATTGCCCTGCTGGTCGGCTTCCTGGGGGCGGCGGAACAGCTGAACGTCTCGATCGTCGTCGGGGCCTTCGCGGCCGGGCTGACGGTCCGGTACGCCCCCGTCGACCACATGGGCCTGTTCAACGCGCTCGAATCGATCCGGGATTTCTTCCTGGCTATCTTCTTCGTGACCATCGGTGCGCTGGTCTCGGTCCCGGATGCCACGGTCCTTGCGCTGGCCTTCGTGTTGGGCGTGCTGACTGCGCTCGTGAAACCGTTGGTCACGTTCGCCTTGCTCGTCGTCGAGGGCTACGAGGCACGCTCGGCGACGCTGACCAGCCTGAGTCTCGATCAGGTCAGCGAGTTCGCACTCATCATCGCGATCGAGGCCGCGTTGCTCGACGCCCTCGTCCGCGAGGTCTACGAGGCGATCATTCTCGCCGCGGCGGCGACCATGATCACGTCGGGGCTGACCCACCGATACGGGGACCTGATCTTCAGCGCGCTGTCCGATCGTGGATGGATGCCGGGCCAGCACCGACGGCTCGACGAGTTGTCGACGATTACCCCCGGGATGCGGAATCACGTCATCGTTGTCGGATACGGGAGACAGGGTCGACGCGTGATGGATCGGCTGGCGGAACTCGATCGCGCGGGCGTCGTCATCGAGAACGATCCGACGCTCTTCGAGGACGTCCGGGACGAATACGACTCCTGTGTGTTCGGGGACGCGATGAATCGTGTGACCTGGCAGAAGGCGTCGGTCGAGGATGCGGCGCTCGTGGTCTCGACCGTCGATTCCGCGCGGGTCTCACGGCGCATTCTCTCGATCGTCGGGGACGCCGACGTGATCGTGCGCGCCGAGGACTCGCGGGACGCGACGGACCTCCTCGACCGGGGCGCCACCTTCGCTTACGTCGACGACACCCTGGCCGCCCACCAGCTCGTCGATTACCTCGAGAGCCTCCATGCGGGCGAGCTCGAGCCGGACGCATTGCGCGATGGGCCCGAAGCGCCCCCGGGGACCTCCCCCGGTGTCGCCACGCGGGGCGAGTGACCCCCCGGCCGGCCTGCACTCCCAAGGTTGCCCGTTAACGGGGCCGAGGCCTTACCACGATGCGATGGCACTGCAACAAATCTCCCACGTGGGACAGAACGATCGGATGGCCGAATGTATCGACAATTGCTCCGAAGCCGTCCAAGTCTGCGAGTGGTGCGCGACCGAATGTATCGAGGAGGGCGACCCGGAGATGGCCCGATGTATTCAGCTTTGCCGAGACGTCGCCGACGTCGCCTCGTTGCACGCGCGCCTGATGGCCCGGGATTCGTCCTTCGAAAGCGACCTCGCCGAGACGTGTGCCGAGCTTTGCGAGGCCTGCGCCGACGAGTGTAGCCGGTTCGATCACGAGCACTGTCAGACGTGTGCCGATGTCGTGGCGACGTGCGCCGAATCGTGCCGTGAGATGGCCCGGGCCTGAGGGCAGGGCTTCGATTCGAGTATATAACCTTTTAGGTCAGTTGGCCGAACGCCAACTGCGAATTGCGCTTGAAGTACCGGGAGGGTCTTCTCCCCCACATGGAGGAGCCGATCACACGGAGGCGATTGCTCGGAGGTGGCGCGGCCGCGGGGGCGGCGTTGGTTTCCGGATGTACCGGCATGACGCCGTTCGTCGGACAGGAAGTAACCGAGCGCTTCACGGTCAGTCCGGACCGGGCCCAACCGATCCGTATCGTCACGGACGTCGGCGAGATCAACGTCCGGGGTGAGGCCCGTTCCGACGTCGACGTCGATGCGACGAAGCAGTCCAGTTCTCTCAGAACGGACCTGGACGAGCTCGTCCTGACGGGATCCGAGGAGGCAGGGGTCTTCGTGATTCGGGCCGAGTTCGAGGGCGAGACCGGCTGGCTCGAGAGTCGGCCGTCGATCGACCTGGATGTCGCGATCCCGCGCGAGCAACCCATCGACCGTCTCGAATCCGCAATCGGCCGGATCGGCGTGCGGGACGTCGAGTCCGACCTCGCACTCGACACCACGACCGGACGGACCACCGTCGCGGACGTCGATGGGGACGTGTCCGTTGAGACCGGTACAGGTCGGGTCAGCGTCGCGGACGTCACCGGCACGGTGACCGCCCAGACGACCACCGGGCGCATCGAGGTGCGGAACGTCGGTCGTGTCGGGGATCTCACCTCGACGACCGGTCGCATCGAGACCGAGATCCCGGCGATCGATGGCGATACGGCCATCACCGCCGCCACCGGCCGCATCGAGGCGGCGCTAAACCCGGACATGGACGCCGAGGTCCGGGCGAGCACCTCAACCGGGAGCGTCGATGTCGAAGGGCTCACGTTCGACGACGCCGAGCAACGAAGCGGGTTCGTCCGTGGCCGCCTCGGCGAGGGCGGCCCGTCCCTCGAACTGCAGACCAATACAGGCCGGATCACGATCTCCGCGTTGGCGTGAGGAAGGCATTCGCCGGCGGTCCCGCGGGTGACACGTCGCCCTCGCGCGCTCTGATCGGCCGGCCCTGCTTCCCCGAACCGTCGGGGACGCCGCTGCCGCGCACGCGATCGGATCGGCTTCAGTCCGGCCCGATGATGGCCACCGCAATCCATCGTGCGACGTGTCCGAGCACGTTAACCAGAGCCAAGACCGCCCACGTCGCACCGATCCCGGTAGCCCCGACGACCAGGGCCGCGGTATGCGTATCCACGGAGATCGTGCGCCAGCCCAGACGGAGGACGGTCAGCTCGCTGGGGAACAGGGCTGCCCCGAGAAGTCCCGCGGCAAGGGCCATCCCACTGTACACCACGAGCACGATCACGACCCCGAGCAAGACCTCCCAGCAGAGGAGCACCACCGACAGCCAGGTCTCCCGCGAGAGAAACAGGTCGCCGAGGAATCCCCGGCTCGAGCGCGTACTCGGCACGTTTACTGCGCGACACTCATCGTCAGGCCGACTGTCAACCCGACCAGATAGACGATCGCCATGGGGACCGTAAGCAACGCGTAGCCGAGCGACCGGTACGTCCAAGGATCGATCGGGAATCGAACGAGCCAGGCAAGGTCGTTCATGCGCACTCGACTGGACGTCCCGAACCGTCCTAAACGGGCGCGCACGAATGGCGGACCAGCAGCTGCCCCGAACGTTTAACACGGGCTACGTGCCCTCCAGCGAATACAGGATCGAGAGCAGTCCCCCGATATTCGCCAGCAGAACCGCCAACAGGGTCACCGGCTCCGGAAGGTCGAACACCGGTGCGAGCCCGTAGCTGAGGACGACCGGGCTGACCGTGATGAGGAGGATGCCGATGGCAAGGAACCGCATCACCTCGCTGTCATGACGGCGGTATCCGCGGTATGCTGTCCCCGCGACGATGCTGCCGGCGACTGGCGTCGCCA
>CAZAYR010000137.1:0-6664 GCA_964489365.1 uncultured Salinarchaeum sp. | reverse complement strand
TCAAGATGGAGAGCAACGTGACGACCGATCACATCACCCCGGCGAACGCCGAGGCGCTGATGTACCGGTCGAACATCCCCGAGTACGCGAAGTTCACGCTGACCCGGATCGACGAGACCTTCCCCGAACGCGCCAAGGAGGCCGGGGGCGGGTTCCTGGTCGCCGGGGAGAACTACGGCCAGGGATCCTCCCGGGAGCACGCCGCCCTCTGTCCGATGTACCTCGGGGTGAAGGGGGTCTTCGCCCAGAGCTTCGCCCGGATCCACAAGGCGAACCTGTTCAACTTCGGCCTCGTGCCCTTCCGCATCGACGAGGCGACCTACGAGCGGATCGACCAGGGCGACGAGATCGAGGTGCTCGACGACGTCGCGGCCGGCATCGCCGACGGCCAGGAGGAGTTCACGATCCGCGTCAACGACGATTGGGAGGCGCCGGCATACGTCGAGGCCTCACCCCGGGAACGCGACATCGTCGTGGCCGGCGGGAAGCTCGCGCACACGAAACAACAGGTCGAAGCCGAAGAGCTGGCGAGTTCCGACGACTGAGCGCCGAGCGATTGAAACCACCCGGTCCCGTGAGTGGAGGTGGTGACGACCGCTGACCCCGGCTCGGTGCCGATCGCCATCCGCGAAGCCGAGCGGGCGGACCTCCTGGGAATCTATCGCATCGAACAGCGGTGTTTTCCGTCCCCGTGGCCCTACCAGGCGTTCCTCTCACACCTGGACGCGACGGCGTTTCTCCTGGCGACGGTAGACGGCGCCCTGGCCGGCTACGTGGTCGCGGACGTGTTCGCGGGGTTCACGGCCCGGAAGGGCCACATCAAGGATCTCGCCGTCGGCCCGGACTACCGGCGCCGCGGCGTGGCGAGCCGGCTGCTCGCCTCGAGTCTCGCCCGCCTCCGCGCCGGCGGCGCGGCCCGGGTCAACCTCGAGGTGCGCCGGGACAACGACCCCGCCCGGAACCTCTACGAGGATTTCGGGTTCAGCGAGGAGCGGGTCGAGGCGGGCTATTACGAGGACGGGACCGACGCGGTGGTCATGTCCCGGCCGCTCCCGGAGTAGCCGTCGACGGATCGTTATCGGTTAGGCCGCGGCGGGGCAGGGTCCGGTATGGAGACGGCCGGTTACATCCGCCCGACATCCCGGTCGGATGCCCGCGCGATCTACGAGGAGCTGGGCCCGGCGGCCAAGCAGGTGACCCGCGAGGTCGCCCTCGCGATGGACTTCGATCCGGAGGAGTACGACGAACGGGTCACCGGCGAGGTCGTGACGACGGCACGGGACGTCCTCTTTAGCACCTTGCTGGCGGTGGAGCACGGGAGCCGGGCGGCCTTCGAGGACTGGCGGGACGAGGCGCCACAATCCGAGTACGACGTCCACGTCGAGGGGGCCGAACACGTCGACCACGTGGCCTGGCACGCCTCGCCGTTCGCGGAGACGGTGGTGGCGGCCACCTACCAGGACGAGCCCGCCGCGGCGGTTGCCACGCTGCGGCGGATCGCCTGGGGTCGGCTCTACCGCCCGCTGTTCCACGACGATCAATAGGCCGGCACCCATGGCGCCGACATGGCGCGAGCGCCCGACCTCCCCGACGAGCCCGACTGGCCGATCGCCGAGTCACGCACCGAGTACGAGACGGGCTGGTACGCGGGCGGCTACGATCTCGTCGCGCAGCCCGACGGGAGCCGGAAACGCTACTACTGGGCCGAGCTCCCGACGGCCGTGGTGGTCGTCCCGGTCGTCGACGAGCAGGTGATCTTCGTCGAGCAGTACCGCCCGACCATTCGACAGACACAACTCGAACTCCCGGCGGGCATCGTCGAGGACGGCGAATCGTACACGACCGCCGCCACGCGCGAACTGCGCGAGGAGACGGGATACGAGGCGGCCGGTACCGCGCTTCTCCAGGAGCTCTGGGTGGCGACCGGCGTGCTGCGCCATCAGCGCGCCGTCGTCTTCGCCGAGGGGTTGACCCCGGGCTCGACCGATCACGACGACAGCGAGTTCCTCCAGGCCCATCCGGTCCCCGTGACGGAGGCCGTCGAGCGGGTCCGGGCGGCGCCCACCAACGATGCCACGCTGGCCGGGATCCTCCTGGCCCGCGAAGAGGGGCTGCTCCACCAGTAACGGTCCTTACGCGTCGGCGATCGCGTCGTCGTCGGCGGGCGGCAGGCGCAACCGGACCACGTTGCGTCCGTGCTCGTGGTCGAAGCGCAGCTCGCCACCGCTGAGCCCGGCCGCCCACCGGGCGACCCAGAGGCCGAGGCCGCTGCCGTGCTCCAGCGACGTTTCGACCGGGGTCTCGAGGGCCTCGATCTCGGCCTCGGGGATCCCGGGCCCTTCGTCGAGGAATTCGACGTCGACCCAGTCCTCACCGTGGCGGATGCGGACCTCCACCGGCGGGGAACCGTGGACGACGGCATTGTCAAGCAGTTCCTGCACGGCGCCCAACAGGAGTTCCCGATCGACCCCGGAGACGAAGTGGGGCCCGTCCTCGGGATCGAGGGCGAGGGAGATCGTCGCCGCCGGGTGGCGGTAGCGGATGTCCTCGAGCGCTTCCCGGACACACTCGCTCATCTCGATGACGTGATCCCGTTCGCCCTGTTTCAGGCTCCGTTCGATGAGTCTCGCGTTCTCGGCAAACCCGACGATGCGGTCGGCGGAGCGTTCGACGGCGGCCACGTCATCGGCATGGGCGGGGTCGATCGCCCGTTCGATGTAATCGAGATGGCCCAGGAGGACGGTCATCTCGTTGCGGATGTTGTGCCGGAGGACGCGATGGAGGATGCTGATGCGCTGTTCGCGGCGCGCGACGGCGGTGACGTCGTAGTAATAGACGAGCGTCCCCGCCCCGTGTCCGACCGGATCGCTGATCGCATGGACCTCGGTATGAAAGCGCCGGTCCTCCCCCTCGATGGTCACTTCCAGCTGTTGCCCGCTGTCACGGAGCTCCGCGGGCAGGCCCCGCGTGGATGCCGGATCGACGCCGTGGGCACGAAGGAGGTCCCGGGCGACCGGATTACACTCACGAAGCCGGCCCACCGTGTCGAGTACCACCACCCCGTCCCGGAGTTCCTCGATCAACCGCTCGCGCGTGATCGGTCGGATGGCGATCGGGTTCCCGACGAGCAGGACCATCCCGACGAAGGCGCTCGACGGCCCGGCCAGGAGCGGGGCCGGATCGACCCCGCCGAGCCAGTCGAACCCGCCGAAGGCGGCAAGCTGGAGGGCAAACGGGGCCCCGCCGACGAGCACGATCGCGACCGCCTGCCCCCGGAGGCGCGTGTCGGCATCGAGCGCTCGTCGTAGCACGAGGAGGAACGCGAGCGCCACGACGGCGTAGGACCACAGCAGGTGGACCGGGATCCAGGGCCCCCAGCCCACGTCCGCCACCGCGAGCCCCGCGGTCTCGGTCACGGCCACGGTTCGCCAGAGGAACTCGTGGAGCGGAGCGGTGACGAGCACGATCGCAGTGATCGCGGGGATCGCCCCGACGGCCCCGAGCACCCACCGGTGGTCGCCGGGGTCGATATCAACGAACGCGAGCGCGACCGCCAACAACCCGAGGGGGACGACCGCCGCACCCAGTAACCCGAGTCCCTGGAGCGCGAGGTGGACGGACGTGTCGTGGGCGTAGAAGCCGATCCCGTAGGGCAATCCCCAGAGCGTGCCGCCCGCGGCCAGCACCGCAATCGGCCGTGCGAACCGGTAGGGCCGTGTCCGCAGCGCCACGCCCATCACGACGAGGGAGAGGAGGCATCCTACGCCGACGAGACTCGGCAACACCCCGGCGAACGCCATCGTACGCCGTGACGATCGCGTGCTGATATAAGTAATGATACCCGCCAATAATCATTGGTCGGGCATGGATCCGCTCGGCGGGTCAGGCGGATTCGGGGCGTGGCGGTCCGGGTGCGCCGGCCAGAAACCGATCCTGGATCTCCGGCGTCGGCCGCATGCACGCGTCCTTCTTCCCGAACCACGCGTATCGACGGTCCGCGATGGCGTCGTAAACGAGATCGCGCAGCGGTCGCGGGACCACCCGCGCCGGTGCCAGCAACCGATACGGGAAGCCGAGCCGGCTGGCGATGCGGATGACCGCATCGGATTTCCGGTAACATCGGCCGTCCTCGACGAGGACGATCCCCTCGAGGGCCTCGCCCTCGAGCTCACACTGCGCGAGCAGCGAGGCCCCGACGTCGGACTGGATGGGCGCAAAGCGGAAGATCCCGGCCGGGTCCCGCCGGATCACCCACTGCACGTACCCCTCGCACAGATTGCACACCCCGTCGAAGAGGATGATCGGCCCGTCGGCCGCTGGCGAGGACGGCATACATTGGCCATATGGCCGGCGTACCCCAATGAGCGTTCCGCCCGCGTTTCGGGCATCCGGACCGTTCGGCGAGCCCCGTAAAACAGTTAACCCTCGCGCGCCCCTGCGATGGCCCGATGGCCCACCGGAAGACGCGGCTCAAGTTACGCCACCAGGACTTGAGCATCAACACGGACATCCGGACCCGGAAGCTCGATCCGGAGCCCCTCGAGGAGGAACCGGAGATCGTCCGGCGTGACCGCAAAAGCGGCGACCTCGTCGTGCGGCAGCTCTACGACAAGGCGACGGGTGACCCGCTCGAGGAGGGCTACGGGTACCGGTGGGTGACCGAATCCGGGGAAGAGGCCGCCTCGGAGGATATCGGCCTGTACGTCGTCGAGGACGACGAGGAGCGGGAGTTCACGAAACACGAGCCGACCCTCGGCAGCGAACGGACGCTGACCGCCGAGACCTGGGTCCCCGTCGCCACGATCGACGAGTATCTCGTCGAGCGTGTCTACGAATGCTGGGGCGAGGACGATATCGACGTCGCCCAGCTGTACGAACTCGCGACCCACATCCGGGATTTCGACGAGGCCCCGGTCGTCCCGTTCGTCCTGCAGCCGGCCATGTACAAGAAGTGGGGGATCCTCACGCCGGTCTTTTACGAGGACGACTTCGCCATGCTGATCCGGGTGACCGCCCAGAAGATCGAACCCGACCACCGGATGGCACAGCTCACCCCGGACGAGGTCGAACAGCCCACCGAGCCCGACGAGGACGCCCAGCCGCTCGAGCAGGAATCGCCGTTCGGGTGATGACGCCGGACCTCACCGAACGCGAACGCGAGCGGTTCGCGGCGATGCGCCGCGAGCTCGACGGCGTCAAGCGTGCCGAGCCGGAGTCGCCCGAGCGGGCCGAACCGGGGGCGTTCGACCCGATGTTGGCCCAACCCTTCGAGGGCGAGCTCGCCACCTTCGACGAGAACGGTTGGATCGCCGAGCGCAAGTTCGACGGGACCCGGATCGTGTTACAGAAGTTCGACGGCGAGGTCGCGCTCTACACGCGCCGGCATATCGATCGGGCCGACACCCTCGCGGCCTTCGCCACACACTGTGAGGACGTCCTTCCTGACGGGCTGATCCTCGACGGGGAGTACTGCTATCTCACCCCGGAGGGGGTCAGCCGGTTCGTCCCGATCCATCAGGTCGCCGAAACCGTCGAACGGGAGCACCTCTCGGCGTCCTTTTTCGCGTTCGACCTCCTGGCCGAGGACGGGGTCTGGTGTCTGCGCGAGTCGCTGCGCGAACGCAAGGACCGCCTCGCACGCGTGCTCGAGGCTGACGAGTGGATCCAGCCGGTCGAGCCGGTTCGTTCGGGGTTCCAGGCGTTCTTCGAGGAGCTCGTGGGTGCCGGCGAGGAGGGGATCATGCTCAAGCGGGCCGCGAGTCCGTACCATCCCGGGGTGCGCTCGGACAACTGGCGGAAGGTCAAGTCCTTCACGGAGGCCGACGTCCTCGCGGTGGGGTATACCGAAGGCGAGGGGCGGCGGGCCGAGGCCTTCGGCGCGCTGGTCCTGACCGACCGGGAGCGGTATGTCGGCCGGGTCGGTTCCGGCTTCGACCGCGAGTCACTCGAAAACCTCGTGGAGGAAATGCATCCCGTCGAGGCGTATCCCGTTCCCCGCAGCGAGGTCGGCCGCCCGTACACGCCGATCGACCCGCTGGTCGTCCGGGTGAAGTTCCAGGAGATCAACCGGGACGGCAAACTCCGGGCGCCGGTGTTTCTCGGCCGACGGACCGAGAAATCCGTCGAGGCGGTCACGCCGCTGCCAGGAGGGGAGGACGAAGGTTAACCGGATCGATCCCCGTCTCGCAGGTCAGTGATTCTCCTTGTAGGCGTTCACACAGTCCTGCATCATCTCTTGGCCGTCGCCGAACAGCATCATCGTATTGTCCGCCGCGAACAGCGGGTTCGGGATCCCCGAAAAGCCCGGGCTGAGGCTGCGTTTGTTCACGACCACGGTGCCGGCCTCGCCGACGTTGAGGACGGGCATCCCGCTGATGGGGCTCGAATCGTCCTCGTTGGCCAGGGGATTGACTACGTCGTTGGCGCCGGTCACGATCACGACGTCCGTCCGGGCGAAGGTCGGGTTGACCTCCTCGAGTTCGCGCATCTTGTCGTAGGGCACGTCCGCCTCGGCCAGCAGGACGTTCATGTGGCCGGGCATCCGACCGGCGACGGGGTGGATGCCGAACTCGACGTCCACGCCGTTTTCATCGAGGAGTTCCGCGAGTTCTGCGACGGCGTGTTGGGCCTGGGCGACGGCCATGCCGTACCCGGGAACGATGAC
>CAZAYR010000136.1:0-6774 GCA_964489365.1 uncultured Salinarchaeum sp. | reverse complement strand
CTCCCAGACCCCCAGGATCGGCACGAAGATGTCCGCCGGCACCACGTAGACGGTCGCGGCGACGAGGTCCGCGGCCGGACTGATACCGAGTACTTTCAGTGCGCCGAACCAGACGAACACGATCGCGACCGCGACCCGGAGCAACGGCGTGCCCCACCGGTCCATCTTCGCCGACATCGCCCGGTCCAGCCGGTCGACCGTCCGACGCAATCCCCGCGCGTCCGGGAAGGGGGTAGAAGCCATTGCCCGCCGTAGGGGCGGGGTCGAAAAAACGCTGTGCTCCGTTCGGATCGCCGATTATTCCGATCCGGTCTCGATCGGCGCGCGGATCGCGTTGCCCCACTCCGTCCAGGAGCCGTCGTAGTTTTCGACGTCCTCGAAGCCGAGGAGTTCGTGCAGGACGTACCACTCGATCGAGGAGCGCTCCCCGACGCGGCAGTACGTGATGACCGACTGGTTCTCGTCGATGCCGACATCGGCGAAGAGTTCGCGGAGCTCGTCCGGGCCCTTGAACCGGCCATCCTCCGCGAGGACCGACGTCGTCGGCACGTTCTTCGCGCCGGGGATGTGCCCGCCGCGCTGGGCCGTCTCCTGGAGGCCCTCGGGCGCGATGACCTCGCCGCTGAACTCCTCGGGCGACCGGACGTCGACCAGCGGGACGCCCGACTCGATCGCTTGCTCGACGTCGCTGCGGTAGGCCCGGATGTTCTCGAACGGGCCCCGGGCCTCGTAGGTCTGGGCCGGGAAGTTCGGCGCGTCCGTCGAGAGGGGATAGTCGTTGTCCACCCAGTAGGACTTCCCGCCGTCCAGGACGCGCACGTCCTCGTGGCCGTAGTACTTGTACTCCCAGTACGCGAAGATGGCAAACCAGTTCGGCACGCGTCCGCCGCCATAGAGGACCACCGTCGAGTCCTCGGTAACCCCGGCCTCCGCGTTCAGTTGTTCGAAGGCGTCCTTATCCAGGAGGTCCCGGGTGACCGGGTCGCTGAGGTCTTCCTCCCAATGGAAGAAAATGGCGCCGGGGATGTGGCCGTCCTCGTAGGGCGTATAATCCGAATCGGCCGTCACCGTCGGGTTGTTCACTTCGAGGAGGCGATACGCGGGGTCGTCCGCCTGGAACTCGTCGAGATGGGATTCTACCCAGTCCGCCGAGACCAGGACGTCGCTATCGTGTCCACTCATGCAGAAGCTGGTAGGACTCCTTCCGGCATAACTACCTCCCCAGCGGTGGAATTGACCGCTCCTGATGACGGACGACCCCCCGACGCGTGCAAGCGATCCGTCCGAGGGGGGCGGGGTCGGGCCCGTTCTCGGTGCCGTGCGGCGTGCCCGCTCGCGGTAATTTTTGCCGGGGCAGGCCCCGTGAGCGTCAGAACGCCTCGGCGAGCAGCTCGTCGCAACGCGCCCGCTCGTCGGGATCCGAGATCGAAGGTTGCAGCATGAGCTCGCGCGCCCCCACCTCCTCGGCCATCCCCGTGAGGATCGTCCGGAGGGTCTCGGGGGACCCCGAGACCGACCGCGGCCAGTCCTCATCGATCACCGAGACGGGCGTCGGCTCCGGCACGCCTCCGATCTCGTCCAGGGACTCCTCGAGGGTCAGCGCCGGGCCGCCGCGGGCGCCCCGAGCGAGCCGTTGGTACGTGGCCTCGGCGTGCGCCCGGAGGCGCGCGGCCGCGTCGTCGGTCGACGCACATGCCGCATTGATCGCGAGCATCCCGTGGGGCTCCTCCCGGCCCAGGTCCCAGCGCGAAGCCTCGAAGGAGTCGTGGTAGGTCTCGAATGCGCTCCGGGCGAGTTCCGGCCGGATGAACGCCGCGAACGCGTACGGGAACCCGAGCTCCCCCGCGATCCGGGCGCTCATCGGGCTGGAGCCGAGCACCCAGATCTCCGGGGCGTCCGCCGCCGATCGGGGCAGGGTGATGTCGCTGTAGGCGTGATCATCCGGGAAGGCCCCGGCGAGGTGTTTCGCGACGGCCTCGATCTTCTCGCCGTGATCCATTTCGGGGTCCTGGTGGGGCGCCCCCGCCCGGAGGGCGTGGTCGGCGGCGGGCAACCCGGTCGCCCGGCCGAGCCCGAGGTCGATCCGACCGGGCGTGAGCCCATCCAGGGTGCTGAACGTCTCGGCGACCTTGAACGGGCTATAGAAGTTCAACAGGACGGTGCCCGAGCCGACCCGGATCCCCTCGGTCCGGGCCGCCAGGTGGGCGATCAGCACTTCCGGCGTGGCGCTCGCGACCGAGTCCGCCATGCCGTGGTGTTCGGCGACCCAGAATCGCTTGTATCCGACATCGGCCGCCACGTTGGCGAGATCGAGCGTGTCTCGGAAGGCCTCGGTGGCGGACTGGCCGCGACGGACGGGCGCGAGATCGACGATAGAGAGGTCCATAGGCGCTCTGCCGGCCATACAGCGGCAGGGCTCCTAAGGGCTCCCGGTTCGACCGCCATCCGATTCAGGAGGTGATTTTCCCCCGGCCCCCCGCGCCCGCGCCGACCCCGTTAGGCCACGCGGTGGTGTTCGACGACCTCCGCGAAGGCCATATTCTCCTTGACGGTCGTGATCTCGGCGGTCACGCGGTCGCCCACGTTGGTATCGGGGACGATGACGACGTACCCCCGGTCGACCCGGGCGATCCCGTCGCCTTGATCGCCGATACTCTCGACCTCGAGGTCCACGTGTTCGCCTTCCTCGACGGGCGGGGTCGGTGCCCCCGTGGACGAGCGAGCGGTCGCCGGCCCCTCCCCGTTGCGTTGTTCGAGGATCGCGATGCGGTACGTGCGCCCCGGTTCCAGGTCCCCCAGCTCCACTTCGTCGCTCGGCACGGTGATGACGACGTCGGACCCTTCCCGATCGATCTCGGACGAAAACAGGCAGAGAAGATCGTCTCGAATCTCCATGTGTATTCCTCACCGGACAACGGTTTGATGTTGATGAAACTCTTGCGGTGCCGCCCGAGCGCGAGAACGGACCGCCTACCAAAGCCGATCCCCGTGGTGGTTCGCCCGATGACGACAGGAACGGTCCGCGTGTGGCTCGTCGATCGCACCGTGACGGAGAAACCAACGTTGATCAACCACGTGTACGCGGTCGAGGAGGGCGACCGGTACTATCTCGCCGAGCATTCGGTCGGCGGGTCGGCGGGGGAGACGCAGGCGCCGGCCGCGATCGAGGTCGCCGAGGAGGACCTCTCCTCGGTCGAGGACGACACCCGCCGGGAGGAATACGCGTCGCAGGCCCGTCAGATGGCCGAGCGGCACGCACCCGACGACACCGTGTGATCGGCCGTTAGAAGATGAACCCGTCGATCTCGTCGGCGGCCGGGGCCAGCGCGACCAGATCGTGCTCCTCGTCGTACTCGACGAGGCCGCCTTCCTCGAGTTTCGGGACGTGCTGGTGCCATAACGACGTGTAGACCTCCAACACCTCCTCCTCGTCGAGCTCGGCGAACGCCGTCTCCTCTTCCCGACAGGCGACCTGCTCGGCGAGGTCCGCCATGGTCATGTGGCGGTGATCGAGCAGCGCCTCCAGGACGATCCGCCGCCGTTTCCGTGAGAGCATGGCGAACACCTCGCTCACGGAGGGCGCGTCCGCGGCCGACCGCTCGTCGGGCCTGTCGGTTTCCGGATTGGCGACCATACTTGACGATCGTCGTCCATTGGCATAGGGCGAGTGCCATGATAATTTGGGTCCCTCCAAATGGGCGCTTCAACCGTCTCGAGTGGATGAGCGTCCGGATCGCGGGATCGTCATCGGCGGCGAGGGGCGGCCCCGAACGCGTTCAAGTTATCCCCCTGCGCCCGAACGGAGGGGTCATGAACCACGGGCCGGCGGCGGCCGATCCCGGGATCGGGGGAACTCGCGACGCGCGGCGACGCGCCGCGACGGGGGTTGCACGGGCGGTCTCTCACGGGGGAGCGCATGCCAGTTGACCCGCCCGCGAGGATCGAGGTGCTCGTCGTCACCGAGGACCCGTCGCTCGGGCGGCGTATCGAGGACGTACTTCCACGGGATGGGCGACTGTTCGCCCGGCTCGGCGGGCTGCCCGCGGACGGACAGCTCGAGGTCCGGCAAGCGCGCGACCTGGGAACCGGGCTGACGGTCGGAGATCGGGACCCGGACGTCCTCCTGCGCCGCTTCGATGGCGCCGATCCGACCCAGTTGCGGGCGACCCTGGACGCCGTGCCACGACTGCCGGTGATCCTACTGCTGGATGGCGCCGACGAGGCCCGGGGGATCGAGGGGCTACGGGCGGGGGCGGCGGAGTATCTCCTCGTCGACCGGCTGACCCCGGATGTGCTGGCTCGCACGCTCGCGCACGCGATCGAGCGTGGGGGCGGACCGCGGGGGGTTGCCCGCCGGGGCGCCGAGCTCGAGGCGATCGACCGGCTGAACCGGATCGGCCAGCGCATCACCCAGGCCGTGATGGCGAAGCACAGCCGGGAGGCACTCGAGCGGGAGGTCTGCGAACGCCTCGTCGAGGCGGATCGCTACGGCCTCGCCTGGATCGGCGGGACCGAACGGGGCGCCGATTCCATCGTCCCCCACGTGCGCGCCGGCGATCCCGAGTCGTTTCCCACGGGGATCGAGACCACGTCGGGGGGTGACCGTCCGTGGGAACGCGTCGCCGCGTCGCGGGCGCCGGACGTCGTCCGTGGGTTGTCCGAAGACGACGATCGGGGGTGGGTCCGTCGCAGTGCGGCCGCCGGGTTCGCCGCCGTCGCCGCGGTGCCGATCGCGTACGACGGATACCTCCACGGCGTGCTCACTGTCTATGCCACCCGACCGGGGGCGTTCACGCCGCCGGCGGTCGACGTCGTGGGCCGCCTCGGGGATGTCATTGCCCACGCGATCACCGCCCTGGAGCGGCGGGACGCGCTGCTTGACGAACGCGTGCTCCGGATGGAATTCCGGCTCGAAGGACTCTTCGAGAACGTTGCTGCCCTGACGGGCGCGGGCGACGCCGAGATCGCCGTCGACACGTTGCTCGGCGAGGACCGCCTCCTCGCGTACGGTCGCGCCGAAGGCATCGCGCCATCGCGGTTGGCCGAGGCGCTGCGGGGGGCCGATCACGCCCGGCAGGTTCGCATCGTGCGCGAGGGGACGGACTGGTGTCGGTTCGAGCTGGCCACGGACGTCGTGCGCCCCTTGAGCGAGGCCGTCTCCACCCACGGCGGAACGCTCGCCGGGGCGCGCATCGAGAACGGACGGATCCGGTTTACCGTCGACTTCCCCGCGGGTCGGGACAAGCGCCGGCTGATCGACCTCGTCGAGGGGCACTGTGCCGGGGCCACCTATCAGGCGCATCGAACGATCGAACGGGAGACGGGCGGCCTTCGGGCCGCGCAGGGCGTGCTCGAGGGCGAGCTCACGGAGAAACAGCAGCGCGCGCTCGAGGTGGCGTTCCACGGGGGATTCTTCGAGTGGCCGCGGGAGAGTAGCGGGCAGGAGATCGCCGAGCGGCTCGCTATCGCGCCGGCGACGTTCAGCCAGCACATCCGGAACGCCCAACAGAAGGTCTTTACCGCGATGTTCGAGGCACGTGACGGCTCCGGGGAGCGCGCGGATTCACTCGCCGAGGCGAAGCCGCACGATTGAACGGGGCGGGCCGGAACTAGAAGGACTGGTCGGCTTCGGAATCTTTCCGGGGATCGCCGTGCCCGCCGCTCCGATCGTCGTAGAATTTGCGGCCGACGTATTCGTCGGGCATCATCGTGTGGAGCATCTGGGTGAGCTCGTCGGCGGAGCCGTACTCGTCCTCCCCCACCCCTTCGAGCAGCTCGGCGATCGTTTTGGTGCCGTCGGCATTGGGTGCCGCGATGGTCACCTCGCCGATCTCGTCCATGACGCGGTCGACGCCGATCGGGTACGAGAGTTCCGCCTCGAGGTAATCCCGAATGGCATGGGGTTGGAGTTCAGTGGGCATCGGGGGTATGCGTCTAACGGGGGTGAGGGACTAAATGTTGTGCCTGTGCACCCGTCGGTGGCGCGCTAGCTGCTGTACTGGGTCTGCTGTTCGTCCTGCTGTCGCTCCTCGCGACTTCGAGGGCTTTCGTTCGGACGATCGCCCGCCTCACCCATCCGCCCGGTTTCCGGGCGGTGCTGGCGTTCTTGGGTGGCGCCGGGTTTGGAGCCCATCGCGCCGCCTTGCTGGTAGCCCTGCTGGGCCTGTTGTCGGCGGGATTCGCCCTGCCCGCCCATATGTTGTCCTCGGTCGCCGGTCTCTTCGTACTGGCCGGTGCCCTCGTAGCGCTGCTGGCCCTGGCCCGTGCTCCCCTGTTGGCCGAGCTGCGGGCTGCTCTGCTGGCCGGCGTACTGCTCGCGGTGCTGCCCGCCGCCTTGCCCCCCGCCGGCACCCCAGCTGCCTTGCTGGGACTGGCCCGTGCCTTGCGCCTGGCCTCGGTGTTCGCTCTGGCGCTTGCCGGTCTGCTGTCCGCGTCGTTGGCGCTGCTGGCGTCCTTGGCCCTGCTGCCAGCCTTGCTGGCCCTGCTGGGTGTGGTCGCCCCGTTGCGGGCCACCTTGCGGTTGTCCGCGGCCCTGGGAGACCTGGCCCTGCTGGCCGCGTTGCCCGAGGTCCCCCTGCTGGGCCTGCTGCCCGAACCCCTGCTGTTGGCCTCCTGGCTGTCCGCCCTGTCCGCGCTGACCTTGCTGGCCGAAGCCGCCGCCTTGGTGGCCGCCTTGATCCGGTTCCCCGAACTGTGTCCGACCTTGCGATCCCTGCTGCCCGCGCTGGCCTTGTTGACCGCCGTGCCCTTGCTGGACGAACGAGCCCTGCTGCG
>CAZAYR010000135.1:0-6780 GCA_964489365.1 uncultured Salinarchaeum sp. | reverse complement strand
CGCCCGCGCCGAGACGGCGGCCGAGCGTCCCCTGTTCGCCGAGGCCTGGGCCGAGCGGCCGTGTCTGGTCCCGTCCTCTGGGTTCTACGAATGGCCGGACCGGTCGGCCGGGGGCAAGCAGCCCTACCGGATCTTTCGCCCGGAGGATCCCGCGTTCGCGCTGGCCGGGCTCTGGAACCGCGACGGCCGGATGACGATCCTGACGACCGCGCCGAACGAGACGGTCGCGCCCATCCACGACCGGATGCCCGTGGTCCTCCCCCCGGGCGAAGAGGGGAGCTGGCTCCACGGTGATGTGGACGATCGCGAAGCCCTCTGTCGCCCCTATCCGGACGACGATCTCGTCGCGACCCCAATTGACACGGAGGTCAACGATCCCGCGAACGACCATCCCGGGCTCATCGAACCCGTGGACAACCCGCAGACGGGGCTCGATCAGTTCGGGTAGCGCGGGCTTGGCGTGAATGAAGATCGGGCTATATGGGCGAGAGCATGCCACGAGGGAGCGCCGGGGCGAGGAGCGCTTGTCCGTGACCTCTGTTCGGAGGTGCTTCCGGCGTGATCCAGGTGAACGGCGCTAGGAGTCGCGGAGAATCCCACGTGACTCCGGGGGCAAGTGAGCTTGAGCTTGGCTCTCGATCACAACATCGCCTGCCTAGTACTATTACATTACATGAATATATTGAATCCCGCCCCGATTGCCACCCCGATGATCACGACCACACTCATGTAGGCGACGAGCAACGTGCGGTCGAAGAATTTCCCCAACAGGATGAGGTTCGGAAGGCTGACTCCGGCACCGCCAATGACAAATGCCAGGACGGTTCCGAGCGGAATCCCGTGATCAGCCAGTGAGGCGGCTAGCGGGAGCATCGCCTCCACGCTCAGGTAGATCGGGGCCCCGACCAGCGTTGCGACAGGGACTGCCGCTGGATTTGCGGTTCCGAGAACGCTATGGATCCAGCCGGTCGGAACCAATTCCTGGAGAATAGCTGCGGCGATGATCCCCGCGATGAGATACGGGCTCATCTCGGCGAAAAAGGCAAGCGCTTCGTTTGCTCCTCCTTTGATACGTCCGACGTGCGATCCCGGATCCGTGGGATGCGGCCCGCAGTGCGATTCGGGTGAGCCTTCACCGCCTGTCCCGCTCGTTCGCGCCTCGTGAAACCGAGATTCCTTCACGTGGGTTTCTAACGGCTCGAAGAACGGGCTTCTTGTTACGACGGAAACACTGGTGAGAGATTGTGAACGAGATCAGATCCCGGTAGCGGTATGACAACTGTCCGACGTAATCTCTTGTAGGTGGAGGCCCGAGTTCCCGGTCGGATGGATGGGAAGGACCTCATGCTCGGGCGGTGCCCCTCGTGCGCCGAGCGCCTAACGTGGGAGGACCTCCTGATCGAGTACGAAGGGGGCGATGGCTCCCACATGGTGTTCGCCGAATGTCACACCTGCGGGCAGATCGTCTCCCCCGATTAGTTCGGTAGCGCGGCCTCGGCCGCCTCGATGACCTCCGGGCTCGCCTCGATCACGGCGTCGATCGTCTCCCGCCCCGATTCCGGGACACGCGCCGGGTCGGCCTCCGCGTTCACGATGGTGATACTCGCTTCCTCGATTTCACTGAGAAGCAGTTCGTGGCGAGAAATCTCGTCCGCGAGGGCCTCGCCCGACCCCGCCCAATCCTCGCCCACGTTCCGGAGTTCCGCCTCGTACGGGAGGACGTCGTTCCAGTAGCGCGTCAGGAGGGCGGTGGCATCGATCCGGAGCTGATCGAGGTCCTCGATCGGGACGCTCGCCGGCTCGGCCTTCCACTCCTCGAGGAGCGTCGCGGAATGCTTGAAATGTTCCAGGGCATCCTCGACGGTCGTGACGATCGTCTCCAGGTCCTCGTCGGTGAAGGTGTCCTCCTCGTTTTCCGTATCCGGGGGCGCGCCCTCGCCGTCGTTCTGCTCGGCGACCGGGCCGATACAGCCGCCACTCAGTAATGCCAGCCCGCCCGCGATGGCCTCGCGTCGGGAGGGCGTCGCCATGCCATCCCGTACGGGTTCAGCCGCCAAAGGAAGCGCGGTTCCAGCCCGGTAGGACGTCCATAACTAACCTCGAATACGGGAACATTCACCCCATGGCGACCCAGACTGAAGGGCTGCTCCTCGGACACTGCGCGGTTTGCGAGGAGCCCATCCCAACGGATCGGTTATTGATCACATACACCACGCCGGAGGGATGGCCCCGTATGTACGCCGACTGCCCGTCCTGTGGAGACGTCGTGCGCCCTGTCTGATCGGCTACATCATTTCCACTTTCGCCCCGCGCCCGAGGCTCCGCCTTATCCGCTCGACCGTGGTATCGACGTGTCCCCATGCACGACCTCGACTCGTGGCGATACCGATGCCCCCGGGGCCACAGCTCGTTCGACGTCGAAGGCGACGCGATCTACTGCGCGGAGTGTCGGAAACGCGGCTGGCCGAGCTGGCACCGCGAGGTCAAGGACAAGCGGACCGGCGAGATCGTGGCGTTGTGATGCCTGTTGAGGACCAGCGCGTCTCGGTCAGCGCCCCGACGCTCCGATTCGCTCCCATCGGCGGACCGTGCATTAGGGTCGGCCTTCGAGGGTGGGGGCTCGCTTGCACGGAGAGCGATCGGCGACGCGGGCCGTCTCCCACGCGAGGGCAAGGTCCAGGGGCTCGAGGTGTGGCGCGGTGGCTAGGTATGCCTCGCGAATCACGCTGATCGATGCGGGTGCCCAGCTGCCCTGATCGGTCGCTTCTCGTTTCCCATCGGCCTGCGCGGGGATGAAGGGAAGAAGCCCCGTCGATCCTTACCGGAGCGCCGACGGGTCCGAATCACGCGCGCGTAATCCCGTCCTAACGAAAGTCCATCGGGGGGAACGATTCGGTGATGCCGTCGCCGACCGTGAGTGTCGTGATTCCGACATACGACCGGCCGGAGTTGCTCGAGGCGTCGGTCGAGAGCGTCCTCGCGCAGACGTTCGACGACCTCGAGCTCATCGTCGTCGACGACGCGTCCCCGGAGCCCGTCGCCCCCCGTCTCCGTTCGGCGATGCGCGACGAGCGCCTGACCGTCATCCGTCACGAGACCAACGAGGGGGCCAACGCCGCCCGGAACACGGGCATCGCGGCCGCCTCGGGGCGCGTGCTCACCTTCCTGGATGACGACGACCGGTGGAGCGCCCGCAAGCTCGAGCGCCAGCTGACGGCCTTCGAGGAAGGCCCCGACTCGCTGGGGGTCGTCATCGTGGGACAGCGCTACGTCGACGATGCCGGCATCACGACGAACGCCAAGCGACCCGCCGTCGACGGCCACGCGACCCGGGCGCTGTTGGCCGGCCGGACCGCCGGGCCGTTCTCGACGATGGCGGTCACACGGGCGGCGATCGAGGCCGCGGGCCTCCCCGACGAACGGTTCCCGAGCCTCCAGGACCGCGAGTGGCTCATCCGGCTGTCCCAACACCGCACGTTCCGGAGCATCCGGGACCCCCTCGTGATCCGGCGGATGGGCGAGCACGCCCAGATCGGCGACCGGTTCGAGGAACGGCGGGACCGGACGTACGCGCTGATGCGGGAAAAGCACGGACCGACCGCGGACGCCCACGGGGTCCGGGCCACGTTCGAGGCGACGCTCGCCCTGGGGGTCGCGGGGTCGGCACTCCGGGCGGGCGCGTACGGTGACGCCCGTCGGTTTGCGGTCCGCGCATTGCGACACCGACCCTCGGTTGCCGCACTCGGCTATCTGCTGGCGAGCCTCGGGGGCCGGCGGACCTATCGCCCCGCACGGCGCATCCGACACCGCGTCGGCCAGCTCGCCCTCCGATGACGGCCGACGGCGTCCTCGTGATCTCGGGACTCGGGGGATGGATGGAGGGCACGCTCCGGGACGAGAAGGTCCATGCCCATATCGTGCCGATCCGGGAGGCGACCGACCACGTGACCGTCCTCAGTATCGGCACCTTCCCGAGCACCGTCCAGGGGATCGACGCGAGGACGATCGCCCCATCGGGGAGCCGCCTCGTGGATTTCGTCCGGCTTGGGCTGGCGGCGCTCCGGCTCGCGCGGGCCGACCGCTACGACGTGGTGGCCTCGTTCTCGCTGGTACCCTACGGCCTGATCGCGCTACTGGCGGGCCGACTGGCGGGAAAGCCCGCCCATCTGGGCATCATCGGCATGGATCTCGACGTCCACGCGGACGGTCCGTTCGGCCCGCTGGTCCGGTGGTGTTTCCGCCAGTTCGCGGCCATCTCGATCGCGGGCGCGGCCTACCGGGAGCGGCTCGAGGCCATGGGCGTGGCCCCCGAGCGGATTCACACGATCGTCCACCCGGTCCCCCTCGAGTACGCCGACGCCGACCGGGCCGAGCCCGCGTACGACCTCCTCTGGGTCGGCCGGATGAGTTCGGAGAAAGGCCCCGACCGGTTCCTCGACGTGCTCGCGCGGCTCCGATCGGATGGGGAAGCCGTGACGGCGGCCATGGTCGGGGATGGCCCGGCGATGGCGCGGATCGTCGACCGGGTCGAGCGCGAGGGCCTCGACGACGCCGTCGAGCTCGTCGGTTGGGCGGATCGCCCCGTCGAGTACTACCGCCGGGCGCGGCTGTACGTCCTGACCTCCGAGCGGGAGATGCTGCCACTGACGCTGGTCGAGGCGATGCTGGCGGGGACGCCGCCGGTGACCCCGCCACTGGGGGCCGTGCCGGAGCTCGTCGAGGACGGCCATACGGGGTACGTGATCGGCGACCGGGACCCGGCGACGTACGCCCGGACGATCCGGGTGGCCCTCGAGGACGAGCGGACGCGGGCCCGCATGGCAAGACGAGCGCGGGGGGTCGAGGCGAAGGTCCACCCCGACGCGGTCGCCGCGTCCTGGGCGTCGATGTTCGAGGAGATGATCGCGCCGGGTGAGGGGAGGGCGCGTCGCGTGCCGGCGCAGGCGCGCTGAATCACCCCGACGAACCCTCACGCGGCTTCCCGGAGGTCCGCGATGGCCTCGTCCACGACATCCCATAGGGCCTCGGGCCGCTCGAGCATGGGCAGGTGGCCCGCGTCCGCGAGTAGCGCGAGCGACCCCTGCGGGAGTCGGTCCGCGAGTTTCCGGTTCGACTCCGGCGGCGTAAGCCGGTCGCGGGCGCCGACGACGATCCGGACCGGCACCGCGATGTCGGCGAGCCGCGATCCCAGATCCAGGCGATGGCAGGTCTCGTAGTCCCGCGCGACGAGGGCCTGGCCACTATCGGCGAGCATGCTCCGGGTCAGCGAAGCGCTGTCGGGATCCGGGTCGGCGAACAGGCGGTCCGGCCGATGGAGCAGCTCGATGAGGCGCGGGAGATCGCTGGCGGCCAACTCGCGCATCTCCGCCTGGATGGGGATTCGTCGGCCCATCCCGATACAGACGGCGCCGTCGAGGTCCTGACCCATCGCGAGACATTCGAGGGTGACCGCCCCGCCGAGCTCGTGCCCGACGACGAACCGACCATCGACCGCCTCGAGGACCGCCTGGAGGTCGGTCACGTAGGCCGTGAGGGTTTCCCCGCCGGCGGTCGCGTCAACGTCCTCGGAGCCGCCGTGTCCGCTCAGATCGATCGCGGCGAGCGGCCGATCGCCCGCGATCGCGAGTTGGCGCTGCCAGAGCCGGGCGTCCAACCCGGCCCCGTGGACCCAGACGATCGCTTCCCCGTCCCCCTCCGGATTGGCCAGCCGGAAGGTCGTCTCCCGGCCGGCGTGCGTCACGACACGATCGTCCATAGGACATGTAACGGATCGTCACGTATAGGTGGCGCGGGGGGCGAACTACAATTCAACCGGTCAATCGGTTGTTTATAAAAAGTGCCGTAATGGGAGGAAAGACTTATATATGGGAAGAAACTTACGTCAGGTTAGTATGGAATCCGAATCACGGATCCAACACGGATCCGATCCGATGGTCCGCACGTTCGAGGACGCCGAACCGGCGATGGTCGTCCTCGATTTCGGACCGGGGACCGATGCACTTTCGACGGATGTCGTGGACGGCACCCTCATCGTCGTCGACGAATCTTCCGGCGAGCAGCACGAGTATTCACTTCCGGCAGAACATCGGCGTACGTTTATGCAAAACGGCGTGCTTACCATCGAGGTAGACGCATGAAGCTGACCGTCAAACCCCTCAAACAGAAGGACGCCGGCCGTGGCCTGGCGGCGGTCGATCGGGCGGCCATGCAGGAGCTCGATCTCGAGAACGGCGATTACATCGTCATCCACGGCCACGACGGCGGGCGCGCCGTCGCCCGGGTCTGGCCGGGCTACCCCGAGGACCAAGGGCGCCGCATCGTCCGGATCGACGGGCGCCTCCGCCAGGAAGCCGGCGTCGGGATCGACGAGCAGGTCGAAATCGAGAAGGCCGAGGTCAACCCGGCCCGCTCGGTGACCATCGCGACCCCCCAGAACCTCCGCATCCAGGGCAACATCGGTCCCCTCGTCCGCGATCGGCTGAGCGGCCAGGCCGTCACCCGCGGGCAGACGATCCGGGTCGGCTTCGGGATCGGCCCGCTCGCGGGCGGCGGGCGCGAGATCCCGCTGAAGGTCGCCGAGACGGATCCGGACGGCACCGTCGTCGTCACGGACTCGACCGAGATCGCGATCAGCGAGCAGGCCGCCGAGCAGATCTCCGAGGAACCCGACGCGGGCCGCCCCAGCGTGACCTACGAGGACATCGGCGGCCTCGACGACGAGCTCGAGCAGGTCCGCGAGATGATCGAGCTGCCGATGCGCCATCCCGAGCTGTTCCAGCA
>CAZAYR010000134.1:0-6780 GCA_964489365.1 uncultured Salinarchaeum sp. | reverse complement strand
TCGACCCGCTTGCCCGTTTCCTCGAACTCCCCGACGAGTTCCTGATGGATCGCGCCGGTACAGACCGGGCCGCCGTCGTGGGGGCACTCGTTCCGCAGCGCGTAGTACTCGCCGTCGACCTCGACGACGCCGACCTCGACGCCGTCGACGTCCACGAGGCGGTGCTCGCCATCGGCGAACTCGGCGTCCGGGGCAACCGGAACGCGGTCGTCGTCGGCACTCACAGGCCGAACACCTCCGCGGCGTTCCCACCGAGAATCTGGGTCCGTTCGTCGTTCGAGAGGAAGGGACGTTCGGTGATGATCCGCGGGGAGTCGTAGTCCCAGTGCGGATAGTCGGAGGCGTAGAGGAGCTGGTCCGTGCCGATGGTCCGGATACAGTTCTCGAGGAACTCCGGGTCGGCCGAGACCTCGAGCGGTTGCGTCCCGAAGTAGTAATCGGTGATGTACTTGCTGGGTTTCTGTTCCAACAGCGGCGCCTCCTCGGGGCGCTTGAGGTACTCCTCATCGAGACGGGCCATCAGCCCCGGGATGTAGGCCACCCCGGACTCCATGAAGACGATGTCAAGTTCGGGAAATTTGACGGGGACGCCCTGGCAGGTCACGCTGACCTGCTGGGCCATGTTCGCCTGGAGGAATCCGAGCGTATGGGTCTCGACCATCTCCTGATAGCCGGCGCTGAGGTATTCGTCGAGGCCGGACCCCCCAGTATGATAGACGACCGGGAGTCCCATCTCCTCCATGCGCTCGTAGATGGGATCGTATTTGCGATTCCCGAGTGGGGGCACGGCACCGGCGGTAATGAAACAGCCGCCGACGAAGGCCTCTTCGCCCTCAATCCGGTCGAGGACGTCCAGGGAATGGTCGATATCGTAGTAGGGGATGGGGGCGAGCGCGTAGAGGCCGTCGTCGGGATCGGCGACATCCTCGGCGAGGACGTGCTCGATATAGCCCTTCGCAAAGGCGGCCTCGCGCTCGTCGTCCGCCGAGATCCCCCCTGAGGCCAGGACGAGATGGGAGATGAGGATGGTGGCATCGAGATCCAGTTCGGCCATGGCCTCGCGGATTTGCTCGGGGTCCTCGGTCTCGAAGGGATACGAGGAGTGTTCGCGCTGGATCTTGCCGTAGGCGAAGCGATCCCCGGTCGAGGACGGGAAAAAGGAGGCCAGCGCCTGGTTGACGCCGGAATCCTCCCACCCCGAGCGCTTGAACTTCGTCCGCCAGGGCTCGGGCATGTACTCGGCGATCTCCTTGAAGGAGTCCATCTGGTGGTAATCGCAGTCGATGATGCGGTATTCGGCGGGATCGAATACCGGCGCTTGCGATTGCGTGGCCATGCGGCTGCCAACATTGTCGAGCAGTATCAACGTTCGCGTGCCCGCGGTGGGAGAAGAATACGACGGAACCCGGCCTACCGGCTGCGCATCATGTCCTCGATGGTCCTGACCACGTTCACCGAGCCGCCTTGGCCGAGGGATGCCACGCGGTCGGACATCCGCGTCTGCTTGAAATAACTGGCGAACGCGAGGATCGTCGGCGGCCACAGCCCGACGAACAATCCGCGATGCCGGTCTCCCCGGAGGAAAAAGAAGTACCAGGACAGCGCCACGGACAGCGCGGCCGCGGTCACGGCCGGGTCCATCGCGGTCTCGCCGGCCTTCGTTCCTGCTTGTTCTTCTCGACCAATGGACGTGCCTTCGAGCATGCCACCGTAATCGGGGCCGCTTTGACTCTTGGTTATGGGGAGCATACGCCCCCACAGTCGTTTTACGGCGCCCGTATTCACCGGAACACGTCCCGCTCGGGCAGGCCCACGGTAGCCGGCCCATAACGGACGTCGCCGTCCGCGTCAAACCGCGAGCCGTGGCACGGACAGTCCCACGTCCGATCGGCATCGTTCCATTCGACCACACAGTGCATGTGTGGGCAGACGGCCGAGAGTGCGTGCAGCGTGCCCCCCTCGTCGCGACGGACTGCGACCGGCCGACCCCGGTGGCGTAGGACCGTCCCGCTCCCCGGATCCGGAAGCGCGGACCTGTCATCCACGCTCTCGAGAAGGGCCTCGGCCCGGCTTGCCAGCCAGCGCCCGGCGACGTCCACGTTTTCGGAGAGGAGCCCCGGGAAATCCCGCCCGGACCATCGGAGCGGATCGAATACGTCACCCCAGCCGCTTTCGCCGGCCGAGATCTGCTCGGCGATGATGCGCCCGGCGGCCGTCCCGCCGGTCATTCCCCACTTCGCGAACCCAGTCGCGACGTAGGTATGCGGCGCGAGGCGCCCGAGGGGGCCGATAAAGGGGATGCGATCGACGGGCACGTAATCGTGTGCGGACCAGCGATAGTCGATCGCTGTAACCTCGAAGTGCCTCCGCGCGAACCGCTCGCAGCGACGGTACCGCTCCGAGGCCGGAACGCGGTCGTCCCCGGGTGAATGGCTCTGTCCACCCACGATGAGATACCGCCGATCCGCGTCCCCATACCCCCGGAACGTGGCCGGGGAGGAGGCGGTGCTGAGATACATGCCAGGTGGGATCTCGTCCTCGATCCGGGCCGCGAGGAGATAGGCCCGGGACGGATGCATCCGGGCGAAAAAGCCGGCGCGATCGATAAAGGGGAACAGGGTGGCGATTACGACCTGATTTGCCCGTATCGTGCCCTGGGTGGTGTCGACTCGACACGGTCGCCCCGTCGTGAGGTCCGTCGCCCGGGTGGATTCGTAAATGCGGCCGCCCCGGTCCTCGATCGCTTCCGCGAGGGCGAGCAAGTACGCGCGTGGATGAAATTGTGCCTGGTCCCCGAACCGGACGGCGCCCGCGGCGGGGACAGGGGCGTCGATCGACTCGACGAACGCGGCCGGCAGGTCGAGCCGGTTTGCTGCCCGGACTTCCCGGCGCAACGCTGGGACTTTCTCTTCGTCGGTGGTGTAGACGAAATTCGGCCGGCGGGTGAATCCGGCCTCGATCCCGAGGGCATCGATGCGCCGCTCGACGATGTCGATCGCCGCCTCGTTGGCCTCGGCGTATCTTCGCGCCCCCTCGACTCCGAGGCGTGTACAGAGCGTGTCGTAGATGAGCCCGTGCTGGCTGGTGAGTTTCGCGGTCGTGTTCCCGCTCGTCCCGGTTGCGATCCGATCGCCCTCGAGTACCGCCACGTCGTATCCGGCCTCAACAAGCTCGAAGGCCGTCGAGAGTCCGGCGATCCCGCCGCCGACGACGGCGACGTCGACCCGCCGCAACTCGGCGAGCGGAGAGTAGGCAGTCTCCCCGCTGGTGGCCCGCCAGAGGGATTCGACATCCATGTCCACGTCCATGTGACCGATCACCAAAGGCCCAATCCGGCGTGGGCGAGACAGTCAGGCGAGCCGGGGGGTGCGGTCAGACAGCAGCCCGACGAGGAGCAGACACCTATCAGGATTCAGATAGTAATATCACCAAGTACTGACACGATCGAGTTCGCCGCATTCACCCGGTTGACGCGTGGCGTATCGACGGTCCTGATCGATTGCGTCGCCGCTCGTCCACAATCTTTTTTCCCTCGCCTGCCACATGTCAGTCGATGAGCGATCTGGCGGATCTGGTCGAGGAGTACGTGGCCGACGTGGATACTTGCATGCTCTTCTCGCCGTCGGGATCGTTCTTCGAGCGGTGTGCGGCCCTCGAGGATGTCGAGTTGACCGTCGTCGGGCCGCGCAACGATCACGGGGCGGATCGGTTCGTGGAGCTTCCCCTCGAGTTCGTTGATGTCCAGGACCGCATCGAGTTCGGCCTTGAGGCCGCTGTGGATCAGGGATTCGTCGCGCCCGACGACGTGGTCCTCTGTACGGCGCGAGTCTTCGACGAAGAGACCGACACGTTCGCACGCGTCCGGGCCTCGTCGGGTGGGCAACGGCCCGGCCTTTACGATCTCTTCGTCGATTCCCGGGCCGAACCCGACGTCATCCGGGCCGTCTTCGAACTGGCGATCGAACTCGGCAAGAAAGGCCAGAAGGGCGAGCCGGTCGGCGCGCTGTTCGTGGTCGGCGATGCGGGGAAAGTGATGAACAAATCCCGCCCGCTTTCGTATAATCCGTTCGAGAAATCCCACGTCCACGTCGGGGACCCCATCGTGAACGTGATGCTCAAGGAGTTTTCGCGGCTCGACGGCGCGTTCGTGATCAGCGATTCGGGGAAGATCGTCAGCGCCTACCGGTATCTGGAACCGTCCGCCGAAGGCGTGGACATCCCGAAGGGGTTGGGCGCCCGTCACATGGCCGCCGGCGCGATTACGCGGGACACGAATGCGGTGGCGGTGGTCCTGAGCGAGAGCGACGGCATGGTCCGGGCGTTCAAAGGCGGACAGATCGTCTGTCAGATCGATCCGGAGGTCTACTGATGGCCTGGGCCGTGCCCGCGACGGTCGGCCGGTCCATCGAAGTGATCGCCACGCCCGTCGTCATCGCCATTCTCGTGTTCATCGGCTTTCTCGTCCTCGGCTACGTGGTCGGCCGGATCAACGTGCGGCTGTTGACGAGTCTCGGCGTCGAGGACGTCGTGGAGGGCACGACATTCGAGCGCACCGCCCAGGGCTTGGGGAGTTCGACGGTCGCGGTCATGGCACGGTTGTCCTCGTGGTTCATTTACGGGGTCGGCGCGCTGGTGGCGCTCCACGTGATGGGCCTGCTCGACGCGAACCTCTTCTGGGAGCGGGTCACGATCTTCATTCCGCGGCTGTTCGTGGCGATCCTGATCATGATCGTCGGGATCGTTGTCGGCGAAAAGGCCGACCTCGTCCTTTCCGAGCGGCTTCGAAGCGTGAAACTGCCCGAGGTGACCGTGATCGCGACGCTGGCGAAATACAGCATCATCTTCCTGGCCGGGTTGATCGCGCTCGGCCAGATCGGGGTGGTCACGACGGCTCTGATCGTCGTGCTCGCGGCGTACGTCTTCGGGCTCGTGTTCCTGACCGGCATCGCCTGTAAGGACCTGCTCACCGCCGGGGCAGCGGGCGTCTACCTCCTGATGAACCAACCGTACGCCATCGGGGACGAGATCGCGGTCGACGAGCGGTCGGGCATCGTCCAGGAAGTCGACCTCTTCGTCACCCAAATCGAGGATGACGGGACCGAATACGTGGTACCGAACCACCGGATCCTGGCCGCGGGCGTCGCCCGGCAGTCGGACTAATCGACGGGACGTGCCGGGACGCCCGCAACCGTCGCCCCGGCCGGCACGTCCCGGTCGACGAGCGAGTTCGCGGCGACCCGAGCTTCCGCCCCGACACGCACGCCTGGGAGCACCACCGTCCCGGCCCCGACCATTGCCCCCTCCTCGATGTGCACGCTGCCGAGGCGCAGCTCGTCTTGGAGAAACTCGTGACAAAGAAGCGTCGCGTCGTACCCGATGATGGCGTCTGCCTCGACGGTGATGCGTTCCGGCCAGAAGACGTCCGGTGTCGCCTCGAGCCCCCAGGCCACCCGGGGACCCACCTCCATTCCGAGCCGCCGATACAACCAGTTCTTCAGCCTGAGACTCGGCGAGAGCCGGCAGATCCAGATGACCGCGTAGTTGACGGCGACCCGGAGGGGATGGCGGTGCCGGGTCCATTCCCAGAGGGCGTTCGCGGCTCCGCGCGTCGGGACGCGCTCGAGCCCGGGATGTCGCGAGGGATCGGGATCGTCGTCCGGGCGGGGCATGGGTGATCAGTCGCCGCGGAGTTCGTGCATGTGGTCGATCCGGCGCTGGATGAGGTCGTCGGTCCCGATGTCGTGGCGGACATGGAGGTCCTCGACCCCGACGGCATCGAGGGCGGCTTCGGCGCGCTGCTCGGCCTGTTCGATCGTGGCCGCGATCCCAACCGCGGCAAACGAACGGGAGGTGGTCGAGAAGATGCCATCGTCACGCTGGTCGACGCTGGCGTGGTACACGATGGCGCCGTCGACGTTCACGTCCTCGATATCCAGCTGCACGCCCGCTTCCGGATCCTCCGGATACCCCTTCGGGACGGCGTACTTGCAGACGGTGGCCCGCGGGGCAAACGAGAGCTGGGGCATGGGTTCGCCGTCCCGGGTCGCCACGAGCACGTCGAGGAGGTCCGTGTTCATGATCGGGAGCGTGTTCATGGCCTCCGGGTCGCCGAAGCGCGCGTTGAACTCCACGACGTTGACCCCGTCGGCGGTCAGCATGAATTGGCCGTACAGGATGCCCCGATACTCCTCGAGGGCCTGGACGGTCGCCTGGAGGATATCGACGGCCTCGTGGTAATCGGACTCCTCCATAAACGGGAGGGCCAGTTCCGCGTCGCTGTAACTCCCCATGCCGCCGGTGTTCGGCCCTTCGTCCCCCTCGTTGGCGCGCTTGTGGTCCTGGACGGCCGGCGTGACCCGCAGTGTCCCGCCGTCGACGAAGGCCTGCACCGTGAACTCCTCGCCCACGAGCCGCTCCTCGAGGACGAACTCCTCGTACTCGCTTTCCCGAATGTAGGTCTTCGCTTCCTCGGGGATAACCTGGTCGCCGATCACCTTCACGCCCTTTCCCCCCGTCAACCCCGTCGGTTTGACGGCGAGATCGCCGTCGTAAGTGTCGATATACTCGCAGGCGTCTTCGGAATCGTCGAACACCTCGAACCTTGGGCAGCCGGGGATGTCGTGTTCGCGCATGAACTCCCGCTGGAAGGCTTTGTCCGTCTCGATCCGCGCAAGCTCCGCCGTGGGCCCGAACGCATGGATATCGACCGCCGCGAGGGCGTCCTCGACCCCCGCCGCCAGCGGCGCTTCCGGCCCGACGATCGCCAGGTCCGCGCCCACG
>CAZAYR010000133.1:0-6786 GCA_964489365.1 uncultured Salinarchaeum sp. | reverse complement strand
ATGCTTTTCACCCGGGCGATATGGCTGGAGAAGGTCGTCGCTACGATGCCGCCGTCGTAGTCCTCCATGCTCATCAGCACGTCCCGGAGGTGGGTCCGGGCGACTCGCTCGGAGGGGGTGCGACCCTTCGTATTGGCGTTCGTGCAGTCCTCGATATAACAGAGGACGCCCTTGCCCTCCCGGCCGATCTCGCGGAACCGGCTCAGGTCGATCGGGTCCCCGATGACCGGGGTGTGGTCCATGCGCTTGTCGAGGCCGTAGACGATCGCGCCTTCGGGCGTGTGCAAGACGGGATTGATCGCGTCGATGACCGAGTGCGTGACGTTGACAAACTCGAGCTCGACCTGATCCGAGAGGGACATGCGCCCCCCCGCATCCATCTTGATGAGCTCGTTTTCGACGCCGAATTTCTCCTCGTCCTTGATCTCTTGTTTCACAAGCTCGATCGTAAACGGCGTGGCGACGACCGGCGCGTCGTATCGGTGGGCGAGCTTGCTGATCGCCCCGATGTGATCGAGGTGGCCGTGGGTCGGCACGATGGCCTTGACGTCCCCCTCAAGCTCGGACATGACCCGATCGTCCGGGATCGCGCCCATATCGATCAGGTCGAGGCTGTGCATCTTCTCCGTCTGAACGTTGTCGTGAATGAGGACCTTCGACAGGTTCAATCCCATATCGAAGATGACGACTTCGTCGCCGGCGCGGACGGCAGTCATCTGCCGACCGACCTCCTCGTATCCGCCTATCGTTGCGAGTTCGATTTCCATGGTTCGTTTTCCTGACCATCCCGGCGAGACCGGGATGGGACTCCGAACCGCGAGGCGGGGGCGCTACAGTCGATGGTCGCGATCCTCGCGCCCCTATCGGCTTTCCCCCGCGTGCGGCACGCGGGCCGCACTTCCCCGCGGGTCGTTTATGAACTCGGTTTGGCCCCGAGGTGATAAAAAGGGTCTGTATCGGATCGCCGGGTTCACGGCTCGATCGTGGTTCCCGGCGTGCCACCGGCCAGGAACGCGTCGAGCTCACCGAGCCCGAAAATCGAGCTCGGGACCCCTGCCTCGAGGAGCTTCGTGACCTTTCCGCCCATTCCCCCGCTGACATCCGTTCCGGTCGCGCCACCGAAATCCGGGACATCCGCCGGTGCCCGGATCGCGGGAATGACCGCCCCCTCCGCGTCGAGCACCCCTGGCACGTCCGTGCAGAACCCGAGCCGATCGGCCCCGATCGTGTCCCCCAAGGCGACCGCGAGCGTGTCCCCGCTCACGACGGTTGCCCCTCGTCCCTGATGGGCGACGAGATCGCCGAACAACACCGGGAGCTGGCCCTCTTCGCGCCACGCCTCGACCGCCCCGGTCGAGATGTGGAGTTGCCCCTCGGGGCCTTTCCGGGCACATCCCCGGGGCGCCAGCCCGACCGCCGGCACCCCCGCGCCCGCCAGGGCTTCAACGATCCCGTCGTTGAGTCGATCCATCGCTGCGGTGACGGATCGGATCGCGGCGCGATCCCGGGTGCCGGCCTCGGTGGTGATGCCGTGTGCCGACGCGGCGGGGTGGCCGAATCCCCCGCCACCGTGGACCAAGACGAAATCCCCGGGATCGGCCGCCGCGATCGCGCGGCAGGCCGCGGCCAGACTCGTCCGATCGATCACCTCAACTCGGTCCTTGTCGGTGACGAGGCTGCCCCCGAGTTTGAGGACTCGCGTCATGGCTCCTCGACCCGGACCCCGGCCGTCGCCAGATCCGCCCGGAACGCCTGCTCGCAGCCCGGCGTTGCGTCGAGCGCGGCCAACGCACCGTCGTCCCCGTCGAGTGCGACGATACATCCGCCGCCCCCGGCACCGGTCAGCTTTGCCCCCGCGGCACCGCCCTCCCGGGCCGCCCAGACCATCTCGTCGAGCGAGCGGGCGGACACCCCGAGCGCAGCCAGGAGCCCGTGGTTGAACGACATGAGCCGGCCGACATCCTCGACCGCCCCCGCCTCGAGGGACCTTCGTCCACGGCGAACGAGCTTCCCGATCGCGGCCACCGTGTCCGCGGCGAAGTCATAGGAACTCCGGAGTTCCCGAACCTTCGCGACCAGCGCGCCCGTCTCGCCAGCGCCCCCGTCGAAGCCGATGACGAAGGGCAGTGACGGCGTCTCGAGGGTTCGGCAGTCGTCGCCTTCGACCCGGACCGCGCCTCCCATCGTCGAACAGAACGTATCGGCACGCGAGGCCTGCCCCCCTTGGACGGTATGCTCCGTGCGGTAGGCGCGCTCGGCGAGCTCGGCGGATCCGAGTGGCTCCCCGCAGGCCCGGGTCGCGGCGTCGATGGCGGCGACCGTGACCGCCGCCGAAGATCCAAGCCCCGCACCCAGGGGTATCTCGCTCTCGATCGTGATGTCGAAGCCCGCGTCCGCGTCCCCGATCGCCTCCCGGGCCTGCGCGAGGGCCGTGTCCACGTAGGCCATCGCGGCCTCGAGGAGTTCCGGACGTACGTCGACATCGGGATGCGAACCGGCGGTCCCCTCGTACTCGACAGTAAACCCGTCAAGCGAGAGGTCTTCGGCGGTCACCCGCACGCGGTCGTCCTCCCGCCGTTCCGCGCGCACGGATGCCCGGCGATCGATCGCACACGGGACGGCCGGGTGACCGTAGACGACGGCGTGCTCGCCGAACAGATAGACCTTCCCGGGCGCACTCGAGAGCGTCATCGTTAGCCCCTCCCCGAGGCCGTGGTTAAGTTTTGCGAGGTATCACATGAGACGTTGTGTGATTGTAGGGACATGTGAATAGTTGACATAGGTTTACAGGGGTGGCGTTCCGTCAGGGATCACGCACCTCGTTCCCTGGCATGGAGTGGATCGCCGATGCCACGAATCGAGGAATCCGTCCGCGTTGATGCACCGCCCGAAACCGTGTTCGCGTACCTCGCCGAGCCGAACACTCACCTGGAAATCATGCCGAACCTCATCGATGTGGGCACGTCAGAGTCACGCCCGAATGGCGGCAGCCGGGGCCCGTATACGTTCAAGATGCTCGGGGCGAGATTGGCCGGGGAGTTCGAAGACGTCACCTACGCGCCGCCGCGACGGCGGGAGTATCGACTCCGCGGTGACGTCGAGGGGCTAATGAGCTACACCATCGAGCCCACGAGGGGCGACTCGGACGTCACGATCGTGAGTTACGGAGGCCCCCGGTCCGGATATGTTCGAGCGGTTGACCGATCCGCTCGTGGGACGGTAACTCTCCCGCGAATGGAGGCGATGGCGGAGAACCTCGAGCTGGTGATCGAGGGAATGGCGACCGGTTCGCGCGTAAATCGGGAGGTGGGAGCCTTCCCCCACACGGTGGCCCCGGGGCGTCTCAGGGGCCGCTTTCGAACTCTTCGAGCGCGTAGACCGTATCGGCCCCGCGGCGATCGAGCGTCTCGTTGGCCAGCAGCCAGTACACCACGCTCAGTGCTTTGCGACCTTTGTTGTTCGTGGGTACGACCAGATCGACGTTGCTCGTCTGGTTGTTCGAGTCACACATCGCGATGACCGGAATGCCGACCGTGATGGCTTCCGTGACGGCCTGAGCGTCGCCGATGGGGTCGGTGACGACCACCACGTCGGGCTCGATGTACCCGTCGTATTGGGGGTTCGTGAGGGTGCCGGGAATGAACCGTCCCGTCCGGGCCCGTGCGCCCACGACGTCGGCGAACCGTTCGGCCGGATAGCGCCCGTACTGGCGGCTCGACGTCACGAGGATCTGTTCGGGGTCGTATCGGCTCAGGAAGTCCGCGGCCAACCGGATCCGTTCGTCGGTCTTCGAGATGTCGAGGACGTAGAGGCCGTCGGTGCGCACCCGGTGGATGAACCGCTCCATGTCGTTGGTTTTCTGCTGGGTGCCGATGTGGACCCCCGCGCCGAGGTACTCGTCGACCGGGATGAGGAGATCGGCCTCCTCGTCCGAGAGGACGTCCTGGTCGGGCGCGGCCTCCTCGGCATCGTCGGTCGGTTCCTCGTCGTCCGGTACTTCCGCCACGTCCGGTGCTGGTTCTCCTTCTGACATGTTCAAGCGTTCTCCGCGATTCTGATGAGTTCGTTGAGTTTCGCCGTGCGCTCGCCGCCCACGGCCCCGGTCTTGATGAACGGCGCCTTCGCCGCAACTGCGAGGTGGGCGATGGTGACGTCCTCGGTCTCCCCGCTCCGGTGGGAGACGACCGGGCGATAGCCGTGATCCCGTGCGAGGTCGATCGCATCCATCGTCGCCGAGAGCGTGCCGATCTGGTTGGGTTTGATGAGGACGCTGTTGGCCGCGCCGCGATCGATCCCCCGCTCGATGCGGGACGTGTTCGTCACGAACAGGTCGTCCCCGCAGACGAGCGTCCGATCGCCGATGCGGTCCGTAAGCGCGGCAAAGCCCGCGAAATCTGCCTCTTCGAGTGGATCCTCGACGTAGGCGAGGTCGTATTCGCCGGCTAGCTCGGCGATATAGGCGACCTGCTCGTCCGGACTGCGCCGGGTCCCGGCATACGCGTAGGCCTCGCCGTCCCAGAGTTCGCTGGCGGCCACGTCCAAACCGACGCCGATCTCGAAGCCGACCTCCTCGCCGACCGTCTCCGTCGCCGTCGCGAGGACCTCGAGGGCGGTTTGGTCATCGACGTCCGGCGCCCACGCGCCCTCGTCGCCTTTCGCGCTCGGGTGGCCACGATCCGCGAGGCGTTCGCCGACCTCGCGGTGGATGGCCGCGTTCGCGAACGCCGCGTCGGCGACGTTCGGCGCGCCCACCGGGACCGCGAGGAACTCCTGGATGTCCGTCGCCTCGCGGGCGTGGGCCCCGCCACCGATCACGTTCCCCAGGGGGACCGGGGCATTCCGCCCCCGGAAGGCCCCGCCGAGATGTTGATAGAGGGGTGCCCCGAGGACGTCGGCGGCCGCGTCGGCGGCCGCCATGCTGATGGCGATCGCGCTGTTCGCGCCGATCTCCGAGAAATCGTCCGTGCCGTCCGCCTGGCGGAGCACGGCGTCGACGCCGCGCTGGTCCCCGGCGTAGACTTCCCCGACCAGCCGCGGGACGGCGTGTTCCCGGGCGGCGGCGATGGCGTCCTCGGCGGGCAGCTCGATCGCTTCGAACTCGCCGGTGGACGCGCCGGCGGGCGCGATCCCCCGTCCGAAGCCCCCCGATTCGGTATGGACTTCCGCCTCGACCGTCGGATGACCCCGTGAATCGAGCACCCTCCGGAGCCGGATGCCCGTCACGAGGGTCACGCGCGGTCACCTCGATGCACGGTGAAGGGCAACACCCCGGCGTCGTACTCCTCGGCGGCGACCAGGATCGGTTCGGTCCGATCCGTGTCGATCAGCACGGGCGCGCCATAGGAGATCTGCAGTGCGCGGGCACCCAGGATGCGGGCCTTCTCGTAGCGGTTGAACCGCTGCATCGGTTGGCTCATTGGTACGGCGCGACGATGTCGACGAGGTCCTTGTGCGAGACGAGCATCCGGCGACAGCAGTGCCGCTCCAGTCCGAGATCGTCCAGCACCTGCGAGGCGTTCTCGCCGGCCGCGACGCGGTCCGAGAACTCCTCCCAGTGCTCACCGACAACGGTGCCACACGTGAAACAGCGGACGGGTACCATCATACGAGGATCACCGGTAGGATTTCTGATAACGGGCCCGGGCGCCGGGGCCGCCCCACTTTTTGGGTTCGGACTGGCGGACGTCGTTGACCAGTAGCGACCGGTCGAAGTCCATGTACGCCTCGCGCAGCTCCGCGTCGTTGCGATGGTCCACGAGTCCACGGGCGATCGCGGTGCGGACGGCGTCGGCCTGTCCCATGACGCCGCCGCCCGCGACGCTGACGTCGATCCGCACCCCGTCGCGGATGCCATCCACGATCCGGAACGGTTCCAGCATTTTCAACCGGGCCATTTCCGGTTCGACGAGTTCGATGGGTTGTGCGTTCACACGCACCCGCCCCTCGCCGTCGCGAATCGTCGCCCGAGCGATGGCGGTCTTCTTCTTGCCGCTGGTATTGGTTACCATGTGACGTTTGCCCCCAGTTGTTCGGAAATTTCACCGAGCGAGACGAACCGGATGTGCGAGAGCCGGTCGAGCGACGTGTCCGGCAGGACCTCGGCGTCCGCGTCGACGGGGTTGCCCACGTACACCCGGACGTTCTCGAGGGCCTCCCGGCCGCGCTGGCGCTTGTGGGGGACCATCCCGCGGATGGCCCGTTTGAGCATCCCGTCGGGACGTTTCGGGAAGGCCGGACCACGATCCGATCCGAGCTGGTCGCGCTGGCGGTACCGGGCCATGATGTCCTCGCGGTCCCCCGTGATGACCGCCCCCTCGGCGTTGATCACGGCGATCCGTTCGCCGTCGACCGCGCGTTCGGCGACCCCGCTCGCGACCCGGCCCATGATACAGTCACGGGCGTCGACGACCAGGTCGGCCTCGAACTCGGCGACGTTCATCCGATCACCTGCACGTTGGCGCCCTCGGGGTTTTCGGCGATCTCCTGTTCGAGCGGGACTGCGGCCCCGTCGGCCGCTTCGATCTTTCGCTCGGCCGTGCCGGAGAAGTCCACGGCGGCGACGCGGACGTCCTTCTGCAGGACGCCGCTCCCGAGCACCTTGCCCGGGACGATGACCGTCCGCTCCCCGTCGGCGTAGCGTTCGATCCGCCCGAGATTCACCTCCGCGTGCGTGCGTCGCGGTTTCGCCAGCCGATCGGCGACGTCCGTCCAGACGTCCGCGTCCGTCCGGCGGGCGGTCGATTCCAGTTCCGTATTGAGTGTGTTCTACCTCGGTATAGTCGGACG